>NZ_JAFCWW010000004.1:0-406265 GCF_049897765.1 Pseudomonas sp. TWP3-2
GGGATCGCGCCAGATCCATCTGATCTGGCGCGATCCCGATTAAACCCGCTCCCACAGAAAACTCTGATGAGGAAGGCCGATGTATCAGTACGACGATTACGACCGGGCGCTGGTGTTCGAGCGCGTTGCGCAGTTTCGCGATCAGGTCGAGCGCTTCATGGGCGGGGAATTGAGTGAAGAGGAGTTCCTGCCGCTGCGTTTGCAAAACGGCCTGTACATGCAAAAGCACGCGTACATGCTGCGCGTGGCGATTCCCTACGGCACCCTCGGCGCCGATCAGCTACGCACGCTGGCGAGCATTGCCGCCGACTACGATCGCGGCTACGGCCACTTCACCACGCGCCAGAATATGCAGTTCAACTGGATCGAGCTGAGCGATGTGCCGGACATCCTCGAGCGCCTGGCGCAGGTCAACATGCACGCGATCCAGACCTCCGGCAACTGCGTGCGCAACATCACCACCGAAGCCTTTGCCGGGGTCGCGGCGGACGAATTGATCGACCCGCGCCCGCTGGCGGAGATCCTGCGACAGTGGTCGACGATCAACCCGGAGTTCCTGTTTCTGCCACGCAAATTCAAGATTGCCATCTGCTCGGCCAAGCAGGATCGCGCGGCGATCATGATGCATGACATCGGCCTTTATCTTTACCCCGGTCGCGACGGGCAGATGCTGTTGCGGGTGATCGTCGGCGGCGGGCTGGGGCGTACGCCGATCCTCGGTTTGCAGATTCGTGACGGCTTGCCGTGGCAGCATTTGCTCTCGTACGTCGAAGCGGTGCTGCGGGTCTACAACCGCCATGGCCGACGCGACAACAAGTACAAGGCGCGGATCAAGATTCTGGTCAAAGCGCTGGGCATCGAGGCGTTCGCCAAGGAAGTCGAAGAAGAATGGCAGCACCTCAAGGACGGCCCGGCGCAGTTGACCGAGGCGGAATTCCAGCGGGTCGCCAACGCGTTTGTGCCGCCGATCTATAAGGCGCTGGCCAATACCGATCTGGAGTTCGGCACGCACATGGCCGAGACACCAGCGTTCGCCCGCTGGGTCGCGCGCAACGTGCAGCCGCACAAAGTGCCGGGTTACACCAGCGTGGTGCTGTCGACCAAACCCGGTCAGGCTTCGCCGCCAGGGGATGTCACTGGCCAGCAGATGCTGGCGGTGGCCGACTGGTCCGAGCGTTTCGGTTTCGGCGAGATTCGCATTGCCCATGAACAGAACATCGTCTTGCCGGACGTGCCGAAATCCCAGCTGTTCGCGCTGTGGCAAAAGGCATGCGCGCACGGGCTGGGGAGCGCCAACGTCGGGTTGCTGACCGACATCATTGCTTGCCCCGGTGGCGATTTCTGCGCATTGGCCAACGCCAAGTCGATCCCGATTACTCAGGCGATTCAGGCGCGTTTCGACAACCTCGATTATCTGCATGACCTCGGTGACATCAGCCTGAATATCTCCGGTTGCATCAACGCCTGCGGCCATCATCACATTGGCAACATCGGCATTCTGGGTGTCGATAAAAACGGCAGCGAGTGGTACCAGATCACCCTTGGCGGCGCGCAGGGTCGCAACAGTTCACTGGGCAAGGTGATTGGCCCGTCATTCAGCGCTGCGGAGATTCCGCAGGTGATCGAGCGGATCATCGGCACGTTTGTGCGTTATCGCGAAAGCGAGGAGCTGTTCATCGATACGGTGGCGCGCATCGGGTTGGAGCCGTTCAAGGAACGCGTGTATCCGAAAGCGCTGGAGGTTTCGGCATGAACAATCTGCTGCGCATGGAGGAGGGTGGCGCGCGGATTGTCACGGATGATCCGTGGACGCTGGTGCGCTCGCCTGAAACCGATCTTCCCGCTGCCATGGCGATCCTGCCGCTGGCGCACTGGCTCGAATCGCCCTCGACCCACGCGGTTTGGCTCGGGCCGGATGACGGCGTTGAAAGCCTGCTGCCGTGGCTGGCCTCACTGCCGCTGATTGCCCTCGACTTTCCGAGCTTTCGCGATGGCCGCGCCTATAGCCAGGCGTATTTGCTGCGCAGTCGTTTCGGCTGGGCCGGGGAGTTGCGCGCGATTGGCGATGTGCTGCGCGATCAACTCAGCCACATGCGCCAGTGCGGGTTTGACAGCTTTGCCGTGCGCGAGGACAAATCTGCAGAGGATGCGCTGAAGGGTTTGGCCGGGATGAGCGTGCTGTACGGCCGCTCGGTGATCGAGCCACGCCCGTTATTTCGTCGGCGCTGATTCTTTTGTGGCGAGGGAGCTTGCTCCCGCTGGGCTGCGTAGCGGCCCCAAAAAAGAGTGGATGCTGCGCATCCAAGCGGGAGCAAGCTCCCTCGCCACAGGTTTTGTGTGGACTCGAGCGCAGGGGAAACCCTTAGATAGCTGCCCATTTCGGGATTTCTCCTTGGGTCGATGCTGGCCTTTTGGTAGAGTCCTCGCCGCCAGCGGGTTTTCGGCTGGACGACGGAACGAAGAAGGGAGTCTGTTTGTGACTGTGGGCAAAAAGATCTTGGGCCTCACGGCGTTGCTTTTGATGCTGATGCTGTGGGCCAGCTATTTTTACGTGTTCAAGGAAAACCGCGACGGCCAGTTGGGCGGCGCCAACCAGAGCACCGCGTGGTGCGGCACGCCGCCGTCCAATGAAGCGGCGCTGCTGGGCAAGGATCAACTGACTTTGCGCATCACCAACAACCTGCGCGGCGAGTTCATGCTCAGCGGCGCGGTGGTGGTTTCCGAGCGCACCTTCAACCGCTACGACCTCGGCCGTAACGAACTGCGCCTGCGGCTGGAGCCGTTGCAATGGTCGTACGGCGTCACACCGATCTTCCTCGAACAGGTGAAAGTTCTGCCCCTGAGCCGTAACCTGGCGGCGACCAACAAAAGCGCGTTCGCCGAACTCGAATCGCGGCCGATCGGCGTTCAGGGCCGCGTCACCGAATTCCCCTTCGACACCTACCGCTACGGCTACAAACCGGTGCTCTATTACCTCAAGGGCACCGAACGCGTTGACCTGCGCTTCAAGAACATCACCACGCTGATGGAGATGTCCAACACCTTCACGCCCATCCAGAAGTACAACCGCGTCGACTACATCAACGAGAACAACTCGATGATCCGCGACGAAGACTACAAGGCTTACGGCCGGCATGAATGCGCGTTCAGCGTCGAGCGTAAAGGGTCGTTCAAGGTTCTGGTGTTCATGCTGTTGCTGGTGCTGTGCCTGCCGTTGCTGCTAGTGTTCTTCCGCGAAGAGCCGGGGATCGATTTCCTCGCGACGCTGGTGGGGATTGCCGTAGTGCGGGTGTTGCTGGTGGGGCCGGTGGAGGACTTTCAGCTGTACAACATCGACTTCCTGTTTGGCGCGGCGATCTTGCTGGTGGGGACGGTATCGTTGATCAAGGCGATGCGCGCGAACAGTCGGCGCGAGATGAAGATGAGGAGTGGTGAGACTTCTTCCTGGTAATCAACTGTGCTTGTGATCGGTTGCGCGAATTTTGCGTTCGGCGAACGCAAAAAACCGGGGTTTAGCTATAACTGTATTTCCCCCGCGCAATAAATCCGAACATCTGACAGGAGTTACAGCATGAAGCTAGCAGTAATGATGAGCACGCTGTGCATTGCCACGCTCGGAGTGGTGGGCTGCTCCAGCAAAACCGTCGCTCCCGATGAGTACTCCGGCTTCCTGAAAGATTACAGCCAGCTCAGGGAAGCCAAATCGCCGTCGGGCGCCGAGGTGATGCGCTGGATGGATCCCAAGCTCGACACCCGCAAGTTCACCAGTGTTTACATCGAGCCGACTCAGCTCTATCCCAAGCCGCAAGCTACGGTGAAAATTCCGCAGCAGACCCTCAATGGCATCACCGGTTATTACGATCAGGCGCTCAAACGTGAGCTCGGCAAGTCGCTGCCATTGGCCGCTGCTCCTGGCCCGGGCGTGATTGTGGTGCGTGCGGCGATCACCGCAGTCAGCAGCAAGACTGAAGGTCTGAAACCGTATGAAGTGATTCCGATTGCACTGGTGGCGGCGGCGGTCAGCACGGCCAGCGGCATTCGCGATCAGGAAACCACGCTGGCCACTGAAGCGGTGTTTCTCGATGGCGGCAACAACCATGTGCTCGCTCAAGTCGTGCGCAAAGGCACCGGCAAACCGCTGCAAAACGATTCGCAGGTGATGCACGCCAGTGACGTTAAAAACGTGATAGATGGCTGGGCTTCGGATCTGCATCAGTCCTACCTCAAGCTCAAATCCAAATAACCAACGTTCCAGGTGTCAGGCTTTTCTGGACTGGTCGCGAATGCGTTCTTCCTGTTCGCGCAACTCGGGGGTGAATTCAGCGCCAAAGTCTTCGGCGCTGAACACCTGGCGAATCTCGATTTCGGCATCGGTGCCGGGCATCGGATTCGGGCAGCGTTTGACCCATTCGATGGCTTCGTCTTTGGATTTCACGTCCCAGATCCAGTAGCCGGCGATCAGCTCTTTGGTTTCGGCGAACGGGCCGTCGATCACGCTGCGGGTTTCACCAGTGAAACGTACGCGCGCGCCTTTGCTGCTGGGGTGAAGGCCGTCGGCCGAGACCAGAATGCCGGCCTTGGCCAGTTCCTCGTTGTAATTGCCCATGGCGGTGAGCAGTTCTTCGCTGGGCATGACCCCGGCTTCGGAATCCGGGCTGGCTTTGACGATGATCATGAAGCGCATGGTTTTTCTCCGGTGGTTTTGCGGCTATTCACGGTGTAGTCGAATGAGCGAAACCCGAATCGACAAATCGAGAAAAAAACAAGAATCACCGCAGACCCCCTGTAGGGGCCCGCTGGTTGTATCCAGTTTCGCGTGCACAACCATGACAATTTCAGTTCAACCATAGGTCGTCGGACAATTTCGTGGTTAACTTCGGCCTCTCAGAAATTCTTAACAACAACGTTCAGAAGGACTACGTTCATGGCTCAAGTCACTCTTAAAGGCAACCCGGTTCAAGTCAACGGCCAGTTGCCACAAGCCGGTTCCAAGGCACCAGCCTTTTCTCTGGTTGCCGGCAATCTGTCCGACGTGACCCTGGCGAGCTTCGCCGGCAAACGCAAAGTGCTGAACATCTTCCCAAGCGTCGACACCCCGACCTGCGCCACCTCCGTGCGCAAGTTCAACGCTCAGGCCAATGACGTGGCCAACACCGTGGTGCTGTGCATTTCGGCTGACCTGCCGTTCGCTCAGGCACGCTTCTGCGGCGCCGAAGGTCTGGAAAACGTACAGAACCTGTCGACCCTGCGCGGCGCCGAGTTCATCGAAAACTACGGTGTGGCCATCGCTGACGGCCCGCTGAAAGGCCTGACTGCACGTGCCGTGGTCGTGCTCGACGAAAACGACAACGTGCTGCACAGCGAACTGGTCAAGGAAATCGCTGAAGAGCCGAACTACGACGCAGCGTTGGCAGTGCTTAAATAAGCATTCGCAAACAGCGTTTTTACAATTGTTAACGGCCTGGCCCTGTCCAGGCCGTTTTCATTTGTGTATCAGTGTTTTGCCTCACACCTTGAAACGTAAGTTGAAGGTAAATTGCCGGTAAAGCTGCTTTGCTTTACCCCCATCAGTGCTTATCGTTCAGCCTCCCGTAGAAGAAGCCCACGCGCCCAATGGTTAATCACTCCATGCAATCGTCCCCCCGTAACTCCCGTCGCTGGCTGATCAGCCTGCTTGTATTGTTGGTCATCGCCGTTCTGTGCTGGAAATTCTGGCCGGCAGGCTCTGCTAGCAAGGAGGGCGCAGACAAGGCTGCGGCCGGGCATACGGGCCGTTCGGGGATGATGCGTCCGGGCTTCGGCGGTGCGGCCGGGCCGATTCCGGTGCGCGTGGCGCCGGCGGTCAAGGGTGACTTCCCGCTGTACTACAAAGCCTTGGGCACGGTGACGGCGCTGAACACCATCAATGTGCGCAGCCGGGTTGGCGGCGAACTGGTGAAGATCCATTTCGAAGAAGGGCAGATGGTCAAGGCCGGCGACCTGCTGGCAGAGATCGACCCGCGCTCGTACCAGAACGCCTTGCTGCAGGCTGAAGGCACCTTGCTGCAGAATCAGGCACAACTGAAAAACGCCCAGGTCGACGTCGAGCGCTATCGCGGCCTGTTCAAGGAAGACAGCATTGCCAAACAGACACTGGACACCGCTGAAGCGCTGGTCGGCCAGTATCTTGGCACCGTGAAGACCAATCAGGCGGCGGTCAACGACGCCAAGCTCAATCTCGAATTCACCAAGATTCGCGCGCCGATTGCCGGCCGCGTTGGCCTGCGGCAGATCGACGTTGGCAACCTGGTCACCGCCAATGACACCACATTCATTGCGGTCATCACCCAGACCCAGCCAATCAGCGTTGCCTTCACGCTGCCGGAAAACACCCTCGATACCGTGCTCGCGCGCTACCGCAGCGGCGCCAAGTTGCCGGCCGAAGCCTGGGATCGCGGTGACACAAAACTGCAAGCCACCGGCGTACTGCAAAGTCTCGACAACCAGATCGACGTGACCACCGGCACCCTGAAATTCAAGGCACGCTACGAAAACCGCGATCAGTCGCTGTTCCCCAATCAGTTCGTCAACATCCACCTTCTGGCTGACACGCTGAAAGGCGTCGTGCTGGCACCGTCGGCGGCGATTCAGTTCGGCACCAACGGCACCTTCGTTTATGCGCTGGACGGCGACAAAAAAGTCACCATCCGCCAGTTGAAAATCGGCGCCAGCGACGGCGACAACACTGTCATCACCGAAGGTCTCGCCGCTGGTGACCGCGTTGTGCTGGAAGGCACCGACCGCTTGAAAGAAGGCAGCGAAGTGGAAGTGGTCAACGACAGCCAGGACGTGCCGACCACTCCGACCGAACACCTGCAAGGCAAATCGGCCGCCACCCCGGCTGACGCCGCTGTCACCGACAAGGCCAAGAAGGGCGCATGAACATTTCGCGGCTGTTCATCCTCCGTCCGGTAGCCACTACGCTGAGCATGCTGGCCATCGTGCTGGCCGGTCTGATCGCTTATCGCTTGTTGCCGGTTTCGGCTTTGCCACAGGTCGATTACCCGACCATCCGCGTCATGACGCTGTACCCCGGCGCCAGTCCGGACGTGATGACCAGCGCCGTGACCGCGCCGCTGGAGCGCCAATTCGGGCAGATGCCGGGCCTGACGCAGATGGCTTCGACCAGTTCCGGGGGCGCCTCGGTGCTGACCTTGCGCTTCAGCCTCGACATCAACATGGACGTCGCCGAACAACAGGTGCAAGCCGCGATCAACGCCGCGACCAATCTGCTGCCGACCGACTTACCGGCGCCGCCGGTGTACAACAAGGTCAACCCGGCGGACACCCCGGTACTGACCCTGGCCATCACCTCGAAAACCATGCTGCTGCCCAAGCTCAACGATCTGGTCGATACGCGCATGGCGCAGAAAATCGCGCAGATCAGCGGCGTCGGCATGGTCAGCATCGCTGGCGGTCAGCGTCAGGCGGTGCGGATCAAGGTCAACCCGGAAGCACTGGCGGCCAACGGCTTGAACCTGTCGGACGTGCGCACTTTGATTGGTGCGTCCAACGTCAATCAGCCCAAGGGTAACTTCGACGGCCCGACCCGGGTGTCGATGCTCGATGCCAACGACCAACTGACTTCACCCAAGGATTACGCCAACCTGATTCTGGCCTACGCCAATGGCGCGCCGCTGCGACTGAAAGATGTGGCGGAAATCGTCGACGGCGCCGAGAACGAGCGCCTGGCCGCGTGGGCCAACCAGAATCAAGCGGTGTTGTTGAATATCCAGCGCCAGCCGGGCGCCAACGTGATCGAAGTGGTTGACCGGATCAAGGCGTTACTGCCAAGCATCACCGACAACTTGCCGGCCGGCCTCGAAGTCACCGTGCTCACCGACCGCACCCAGACCATCCGCGCCTCGGTCACCGACGTGCAGCACGAACTGTTGATTGCCATCGCGCTGGTGGTGATGGTCACGTTCCTGTTTCTGCGCCGCGCCAGCGCGACGATCATTCCCTCGATTGCCGTGCCACTGTCGCTGATCGGCACCTTCGGCGTGATGTACCTGGCCGGGTTCTCGGTGAACAACCTGACGCTGATGGCACTGACCATCGCCACCGGTTTTGTGGTCGACGATGCGATTGTGATGTTGGAGAACATCGCGCGTTTCATTGAAGAGGGCGACAGCCCGATGCAGGCTGCGCTCAAAGGCGCGAAGCAGATCGGCTTCACCCTGATTTCCCTGACCCTGTCGCTGATCGCGGTATTGATTCCGCTGCTGTTCATGGCCGATGTGGTCGGGCGGTTGTTCCGCGAGTTCGCCATCACCCTGGCGGTGGCGATCCTGATTTCGCTGGTGGTCTCGCTGACCCTGACGCCGATGATGTGCGCGCGTTTGCTCAAACGAGAGCCTGAGCCGCACGAGCAGGGCCGGTTCTACCGTTCCAGCGGCGCGGTCATCGACTGGATGATCGCCGCGTACGGGCGCAAGTTGCAGTGGGTGCTCAAGCATCAGCCGCTGACCCTACTGGTGGCCATCGGCACACTGGCGCTGACGGTCGTGCTGTATATGGTGGTGCCGAAAGGTTTCTTCCCGGTGCAGGACACCGGTGTGATTCAGGGCATCTCGGAAGCGCCGCAGTCGATCTCCTTCGCGGCGATGGGCGAGCGCCAGCAGGCACTGGCCAAGGTGATTCTTGAAGATCCCGCCGTGGAAAGCCTGTCGTCCTACATCGGGATCGACGGCGATAACGCCACGCTCAACAGCGGCCGCTTGCTGATCAACCTCAAGTCTCACGCTGATCGCGATCTGAGCGCGACTGAGGTGATAGCTCGCCTGCAACCACAACTGGACAAACTGGTGGGCATCCGCCTGTTCATGCAGCCGGTGCAGGATCTGACCATCGAAGACCGGGTCAGCCGCACGCAATACCAATTCAGCATGTCCTCGCCAGACTCCGAACTGCTCAGTCAGTGGAGCGGGCGACTGGTCGAAGCATTGGCGCAGCGCCCGGAACTGACCGACGTCGCCAGCGACTTGCAGGACAAGGGTCTGCAGGTGTTCCTGGTGATCGATCGCGATGCGGCTTCGCGCCTCGGCGTGTCGGTGTCGAACATCACCGATGCCCTGTACGACGCCTTTGGCCAACGGCAGATTTCCACGATTTACACCCAGGCCAGCCAGTACCGCGTGGTGTTGCAAGCGCAGTCCGGCGAGAAGATCGGCCCGCAGGCGCTGGATCAGATTCACGTCAAAACCACCGACGGCGGTCAGGTTCGCCTGTCGAGTCTGGCGCATGTCGAAGAACGCCAGGCGCAACTGGCGATCACCCACATCGGCCAGTTTCCGGCAGTGATGATGTCCTTCAACCTCGCGCCCGGTGTGGCGCTGGGGCATGCGGTGGACGTGATCGAGCAGGTGCAGAAAGACATCGGCATGCCGATCGGTGTGCAGACCCAGTTCCAGGGCGCGGCCGAAGCCTTTCAGGCTTCGCTGTCGAGCACCTTGCTGCTGATTCTTGCAGCAGTGGTGACCATGTACATCGTGCTCGGCGTGCTCTACGAGAGCTACATCCACCCGATCACCATTCTCTCGACCCTGCCGTCGGCGGCCGTCGGCGCCTTGCTGGCGTTGCTCCTGAGTGGCAACGATTTGGGGATGATCGCGATCATCGGCATCATTTTGCTGATCGGCATCGTCAAGAAGAACGCGATCATGATGATCGACTTCGCCCTCGATGCTGAGCGCAATCAGGGCATGGATCCGGAAACCGCGATCTATCAAGCCGCGCTGCTGCGCTTCCGGCCAATCCTGATGACCACGCTGGCTGCGCTGTTTGGCGCGGTGCCGCTGATGCTGGCGACCGGTTCCGGCGCTGAATTGCGTCAACCGCTGGGTCTGGTAATGGTCGGCGGTTTGCTGCTGAGCCAAGTGTTGACGCTGTTCACCACGCCGGTGATCTACCTGTACTTCGACCGTCTCGGTCGGCGCTGGGGCCGCGCGCCTTCGGCCGTGGAGCCGGTAGAACAGCCATGAACCTGTCCGGTCCTTTCATCAAGCGCCCGGTGGCGACCATGCTCCTGAGCCTGGCGATCATGCTGCTCGGTGGCGTGAGCTTCGGCCTGCTGCCGGTGTCGCCGCTGCCGCAAATGGATTTCCCGGTGATCGTGGTGCAGGCCAGCCTGCCCGGTGCCAGCCCGGAAGTCATGGCCTCGACCGTGGCGACGCCGCTGGAGCGCTCGTTCGGCGCGATTGCCGGCGTCAACACCATGAGCAGTCGTTCCAGCCAAGGCTCGACCCGGGTCATTCTGCAATTCGACCTCGACCGCGACATCAACGGCGCGGCGCGCGAAGTGCAAGCGGCGATCAACGCCTCGCGCAACCTGCTGCCGAGCGGGATGCGCAGCATGCCGACCTACAAGAAGGTCAACCCGTCGCAAGCGCCGATCATGGTCTTGTCGCTGACTTCGGACGTGCTGGAAAAAGGTCAGTTGTACGATTTGGCCTCGACCATCCTTTCGCAGAGCCTTTCGCAGGTGCAGGGCGTCGGTGAAGTGCAGATCGGTGGCAGTTCGCTGCCGGCGGTGCGCATCGAACTCGAACCGCAAGCGCTGAACCAGTACGGCGTGGCGCTCGACGATGTGCGCAAGACCATCGCCGAAGCCAACGTGCGCCGTCCCAAAGGCTCGGTCGAAGACGACCAGCGCTTGTGGCAGATCCAGGCCAACGACCAGTTGGAGAAAGCCAAGGATTACGAATCGCTGATCATCCACTACGCCGATGGCGCCGCGTTGCGTCTGAAAGACGTGGCCAGGGTCAGCGATGGCGTCGAAGACCGCTACAACAGCGGCTTCTTCAACGATGACGCGGCGGTGCTGCTGGTGATCAACCGCCAGGCCGGCGCCAACATCATCGAAACGGTCAACGAGATCAAAGCCCAGTTGCCGGCGCTGCAAGCGGTGTTACCGGCCAGCGTCAAACTGAATCTGGCGATGGACCGCTCGCCGGTGATCAAAGCCACGCTGCACGAAGCGGAAATGACCCTGTTGATCGCCGTGGCGCTGGTGATTCTGGTGGTTTACCTGTTCCTCGGTAACTTCCGCGCTTCGTTGATTCCGACGCTGGCGGTACCGGTGTCGCTGGTCGGCACCTTCGCCGTGATGTACCTCTACGGATTCTCGCTGAACAACCTGTCGCTGATGGCGCTGATTCTCGCCACCGGGCTGGTGGTGGACGATGCCATCGTGGTGCTGGAGAACATCTCCCGGCATATCGACGAAGGCGTCAAGCCGATGCAGGCCGCGTACCTTGGGGCCAAGGAAGTCGGTTTTACCTTGTTGTCGATGAACGTGTCGCTGGTGGCGGTGTTCCTGTCGATTCTGTTCATGGGCGGGATTGTCGAAAGCCTGTTTCGCGAGTTTTCGATCACGCTGGCTGCAGCCATCGTGGTGTCACTGGTGGTTTCGCTGACGCTGACGCCGATGCTCTGCGCGCGCTGGCTCAAACCGCATACGCCCGGTCAGGAAAATCGCCTGCAACGCTGGAGCCGCCACACCAACGACTGGATGGTCGGCAAATACGCCACCAGCCTCGACTGGGTGCTGCGCCATCGGCGCCTGACCCTGCTCAGCCTGTTCGTCACGGTCGGGGTCAACGTCGCGCTGTATGTGGTGGTGCCGAAGACTTTCATGCCGCAGCAGGACACCGGCCAGTTGATCGGCTTCGTGCGTGGCGATGACGGACTCTCGTTCAGCGTGATGCAGCCGAAGATGGAAATCTTCCGC
Organism: Pseudomonas sp. TWP3-2; assembly: GCF_049897765.1. Taxonomy (NCBI): domain Bacteria; kingdom Pseudomonadati; phylum Pseudomonadota; class Gammaproteobacteria; order Pseudomonadales; family Pseudomonadaceae; genus Pseudomonas; species Pseudomonas sp. TWP3-2. The sequence goes on from NZ_JAFCWW010000004.1 coordinate 11,771, forward strand.
CGCGAAGTGCTCAAGGACCCTGCAGTAGAAAGCGTTGCCGGTTTCATTGGTGGCAGCAACGGCACCAACAATGCGTTCATGCTGGTGCGTCTGAAACCGATCAAGGAGCGTAACCTCTCGGCGCAGAAAGTCATCGAGCGCATGCGCAAGGAAATGCCCAAGGTGCCGGGCGCGCAACTGATGCTGATGGCCGATCAGGACCTGCAATTTGGCGGTGGCCGCGAACAGACCACGTCGCAGTACAGCTACATTTTGCAAAGCGGTGACCTGGGGGCCTTGCGCGAGTGGTACCCGAAAGTGGTGACCGCGCTGCGAGCCTTGCCGGAACTGACCGCGATCGATGCCCGCGAGGGCGGAGGGGCTCAGCAGGTGACGCTGATTGTCGACCGGGATCAGGCCAAACGTCTCGGCGTAGATATGGAGATGGTCACCGCTGTGCTCAACAACGCTTACAGCCAGCGGCAGATTTCGACGATCTACGACAGCCTCAACCAGTATCAAGTGGTGATGGAGGTCAATCCGAAATATGCCCAGGATCCGGTGACGCTCAAGCAGGTCCAAGTGATTACCGCCGATGGCGCGCGAATTCCGCTGTCGACCTTCGCCCATTACGAAAACAGTCTGGAAAACGACCGTGTCAGCCATGAAGGCCAGTTCGCCTCTGAAAGCATCGCGTTTGACATGGCCGAAGGCGTGACGGTGGAGCAGGGTGGCGCTGCCATCGAGCGGGCGATTGCCAAGGTCGGATTGCCGGAAGACGTGATCGCGAAAATGGCCGGCACCGCCGACGCCTTCGCCGCCACGCAGAAAAGCCAGCCGTTCATGATTCTCGGTGCGTTGCTGGCGGTGTATCTGGTGCTTGGCGTGCTGTACGAAAGCTACATTCACCCACTGACCATTCTGTCCACGTTGCCATCGGCCGGGGTTGGTGCGCTGCTGTCGATCTATGCGCTGGGCGGTGAATTCAGCCTGATCTCGTTGCTCGGATTGTTCCTGCTGATCGGCGTGGTGAAGAAGAACGCGATCCTGATGATCGACCTCGCGCTGCAACTGGAGCGCCATCAAGGACTGTCGCCGCTGGAATCGATCCGCAGCGCCTGCCTGCAACGTTTGCGCCCGATCCTGATGACCACGCTGGCGGCAATCCTCGGTGCCTTGCCATTGCTGCTCGGCCGTGCCGAAGGCGCGGAAATGCGCCAGCCTCTGGGCCTGACCATTATTGGCGGGCTGATTTTCAGCCAGGTCCTGACCCTTTACACCACCCCGGTGGTTTACCTCTATCTCGACAAGCTGCGCCATCGCTTCAACAAATGGCGTGGCGTGCGTACTGATGCTGCTCTGGAAACTCCGCTATGACCGACCGTTCGCTTTTCACTCTGGCCACTGTTCGCGGTTCGCGTCTGTTGAGCCTGTCACTGTGTGTGGTGATGCTCAGTGCCTGCGCCGTCGGCCCGGACTACCAGCGCCCGCAAACCGCTGAAATCGCTCAGTACAAAGAGGCCGAGGGCTGGCGTCAGGCCAACCCGAGCGATTCATTGGCGCGTGGCGCGTGGTGGGAGCTTTATGGCGACCGCCAGCTCAACGAACTGATCGAGAAACTCAACAGCTCGAACCAGACCGTCGCCCAGTCAGAAGCTCAGTATCGTCAGGCGCAGGCGTTGGTGCGTAGCGCGCGCGGCGCGTTTTACCCAAGCGTTGATCTGAGCGTCGGCAAGACCCGCTCCAGCCAAGGCACCGGCAGCAGCAGTTCGAGCCTGAGCAGTTCTTCCAGCGGCATTCGTGACACCTACAACGCCGAATTGGGCGTCAGTTGGGAGGCGGATATCTGGGGCAAATTGCGCCGGGGTCTGGAGGCTGACCAGGCCAGCGCTCAGGCAAGTTTTGCCGATCTGGCAGCGATGCGTCTGAGTCAGCAGTCGGAACTGGTGCAAAACTATCTGCAATTGCGCGTGATCGATCAGCAGAAACGCTTGCTCGAATCGACCGTCGCGGCTTATCAGCGCTCGCTGAAAATGACTCAGAACCAGTACAACGCGGGCGTTTCCGGGCGTGATGCAGTGGCGCAGGCGCAGACTCAGCTGAAAACCACCCAAGGTGATCTGGTCGATCTGATCTGGCAGCGCGCGCAGTTTGAAAACGCGATCGCGGTGCTCACCGGTCAGCCGCCGGCGCAGTTCAGCATTGCCGAAAGCCAGGACATTCCCAAGCTCCCGCAGATTCCGCTGAGTCTGCCATCGCAATTGCTCGAACGCCGCCCGGACATCGCCTCGGCCGAACGCTCGGTCATCGCCGCCAACGCCAACATCGGTGTGGCCAAAGCCGCCTATTACCCAGACTTGTCTCTCAGCCTCAGTGGCGGTTACAGCAGCAGCACCTCGCAGAACCTGATCAGCCTGCCCAACCGCTTCTGGTCGGTCGGCCCGAAAATGACCCTGCCACTGTTCGACGGCGGTATCCGCTCGGCAGAAGTCGACCGCACCGAAGCGGTCTACGACCAGACCGTGGCCAAATACCGCCAGACCGTGCTCGACGGCTTTCGCGAAGTTGAAAACTATCTGATCCAATTGAAGGTGTACGAAGACGAAGCGGCCGTACGCCAGGAAGCGCTGGATGCTGCACGTGATTCCTTGCGCCTGACCGAAAACCAGTACAAGGCCGGCGTAATTGCCTACCTCGACGTTGTCACGGTGCAGGCCACCGCACTGAGCAACGAGCGCACGGTCCTCAATATCCTGCAGAACCGCCTGATCGCCAGCGTGCAACTCATTGCCGCATTGGGCGGCGGCTGGGACGGCGAGCTCGAACCCACCGAAACCCCATAGGCTGGATCCGATCCTGTAGGAGCTGCCGCAGGCTGCGATCTTTTGATCTTGATTACGCCAAACAAAGTCAAAAGATCGCAGCCTGCGGCAGCTCCTACATGAACCGAGCCACCGTGCTAGAGCGTTGTAGAACAATAAAACAAGCGTTTCATCGGCTTGATGGCCAATTGCTCAGTTTGTCAGTGCGTTCTTCCGTGCAATCAGTACAATCGCCGCCTTGGCCCCGCTGAGAACGGACGCAGTACGGCGGGGTGGTCACGAGAATTCGCATGCTCATCGGTAGTTATTCCTTCACCCTGGTTTTCATTTCGCTGTGTGTGGCGATTCTCGCGTCGTACACCGCGCTTGATCTGACCGGGCGCATCGCCACGGCCAGAGGCCGCGCCGTGCATTTCTGGATGGCGGGTGGTGCGTTCGCCATGGGCATCGGCGTCTGGTCGATGCATTTCATTGGCATGCTGGCTTTCAAACTGCCGATAAATCTCGGATACGACGTCGGCATCACTGCGCTGTCGCTGGTGATTGCCGTGCTGTCCTGTGGTTTTGCGTTGTGGCTGGTCAGTCAGCCGAAGTTGCCGGCGTGGCAACTGGCGTTCGGCGCGTTGATCATGGGCGCTGGCATCAGCGCCATGCATTACACCGGCATGGCCGCGATGCGCATGACGCCCGGTATTGATTACGATCCGAGCTTGTTCGGTGCTTCGCTGATGATCGCGGTTGGCGCTTCGGCGGCAGCGTTGTGGATCGCTTTCCGCCTGCGACAGAATTCGCCCCATGTGTGGCTGTTCCGCGCAGGTGCGGCGATCATCATGGGCGTGGCGATTGTCGGCATGCACTACACCGGCATGGCGGCGGCGCGTTTCCCCGAGGGCAGTTTTTGCGGTGCAGCGCTCAGCGGATTGAACGGTAACGGTCTCGACAGCCTGGTGCTGATCACCACGCTGGCAGTGTTGACCATCGCCTTGCTGACGTCGGTGCTCGACGCGCGCCTCGAGGCACGGACTGCCGATCTGGCGCATTCGCTGACCGTGGCCAACCGCGAACTCACCCAACTGGCGTTGCACGACACGTTGACCGGTCTGCCCAATCGTCTGCTGCTGGACGACCGGATCAATCAGGCGATGAAAAAGGTCAACGAGCAGGGCGGCTGTTTCGCGCTGATGTTCATCGATCTGGACGGCTTCAAACCGGTCAACGACGCCTTCGGCCACCACATGGGCGATCAGCTGTTACGTGAAGTCGGGGTGCGGTTGCGCGAAGATCTGCGCAGTCTGGATACCTTGGCGCGGATCGGCGGCGATGAGTTCGTGCTGCTGGTACGCCTGAGCGAACCGAACGATGCGCTGGGTCTGGCCGCGCGCCAGGTCAGCTTGATCGGGCAATCGTTCCGCGTCGCCGACCACGACTTGCAGATTTCCGCCAGCGTCGGTATTGCGCTGTACCCCGGTAACGGCGAAACCGCGCAGGAATTGTTGATGAACGCCGACGCCGCGATGTACCACGCCAAGGGCGGCGGTAAAAACGGCTACAGCTTCTTCGACGCTTCGATGAACAGCAACGCGCGCAAGCAATTGCAACTGCTCCAGGATCTGCGCGCGGCGCTGGAACACGGCGAATTCAGTCTGCATTACCAGCCAAAATTCGATGCGGTTGGCGGTCGCCCGGTGGGTGCCGAAGCGCTGCTGCGTTGGGAGCATCCGCTGCACGGCATGCTGATGCCCGACAAGTTCATCGATCTGGCGGAGAAGTCCGGCCTGATCATCCCGATTGGCGAATGGGTACTGAATGAAGCCTGCCGGCAGATGCGCGAGTGGTATGTGCTCGGTTACACCGATTGGCGGATCGCGGTGAATCTGTCGGCGTTGCAGTTCTGTCACGCCGGACTGGTGAAGAGCGTCGCCAAAGCCTTGGCCACCCATCATCTGCCGGCCAACAGCCTGACGTTGGAAATCACCGAAACCACGGCCATGAGCGATGCCGACGCCAGCATGATGGTGTTGCAGGAGTTGTCGGACATGGGCGTCGACCTGTCCATCGATGACTTCGGTACCGGGTATTCGAGCCTGATGTACCTCAAGCGCCTGCCGGCCAACGAACTGAAGATCGACCGCGGTTTCGTGCGTGATCTGGAGCATGACAGTGATGACGCGGCGATCGTGTCCGCGATCGTGGCGCTGGGGCAGGCGCTCGGTTTGCGCATTGTGGCCGAAGGTGTGGAAACCGGTGTGCAGCAGGACTTCCTGACCAAACTGGGGTGTGATTCGTTGCAGGGTTATCTGCTTGGCCATCCGCTGCCGGCGGATCGCTTCATGCGCGACATCGTGCGCGGCGAGCAATTGGCCGAGGTCTGACAGCAGACCGAGTCATCGTTCATCGCGGGCAAGCCCGCTCCCACAGGGATTGCGGCGGACCTGTGGGAGCGTGGCTTGCCCGCGATGGCGTCCTGCCAGTCGCCACAGACTCCATGCAAAACCCGGCAGTGACGGTTATTCTTGGCCCCGACTGTCAACAGTGCATTTCGGAGAGCAGCCAGCATGGATAAAGTCATTGTGATCACCGGCGGCGGGCGCGGTATCGGTGCCGCCACGGCATTGTTGGCTGCCGAGCAGGGCTATCGAATCTGCATCAATTACCAGTCGGACGAACAGGCTGCGCATCATGTACTCGAACAGGTGCGTGAACGCGGCGCCACCGCCATTGCGGTTCGTGCCGACGTCAGTATCGAAGACGAAGTGATCGCGCTGTTTCAACGGGTCGACAGCGAGTTGGGTCGGGTCACCGCGCTGGTGAACAACGCCGGTACCGTCGGGCAAAAGTCGCGGGTCGACGAAATGTCCGAATTTCGCATCCTCAAAATCCTCAAGACCAATGTTCTGGCGCCGATCCTCTGCGCCAAGCACGCGATCCTGCGCATGTCGCCCAAGCATGGCGGGCAGGGCGGCAGCATCGTCAATGTGTCCTCGGTTGCTGCACGCTTGGGCTCGCCGAATGAGTACGTTGATTACGCAGCGTCGAAAGGCGCGCTCGACACCTTCACCATCGGCTTGTCCAAGGAAGTCGCGGGCGAGGGGATTCGGGTGAATGCGGTGCGGCCGGGCTACATCTTCACGGATTTCCACGCATTGAGCGGTGATCCGGACCGGGTCAGCAAGCTTGAGTCGGGGATTCCGATGGCCCGCGGTGGGCGTCCGGATGAAGTGGCGGAAGCGATTGTCTGGTTGCTGTCGGACAAGGCTTCGTATGCGACCGGGACTTTTGTGGATTTGGGTGGTGGGCGTTAATTTCTGAGAGCTGTGTTGTCCGGGCGGGCCTCATCGCGGGCAAGCCCGCTCCCACAGTGTTCTATGCTGGCCGCAAATTTTGTGTACGGCACTAAAACCTGTGGGAGCTGGCTTGCCAGCGATGGCGTCAGATCAGACAACACGGAAACGTCAGAACGACCGCACAATCCGCCCCAACGTCTCCATCGCCTTTTCGGTGTCTTCAGTCCACGGGCTGCCGTAATTCAGGCGAATGCAATTCCTAAAGCGCTGGGTCGGTGAAAAAATCGGCCCCGGCGCGATGCTGATGCCTTGCGCCAGCGCCATCTGAAACAACTTCAACGAGTCCATCTGCGCTGGCAGCTCCAGCCACAGAAAGTAGCCACCCGCCGGTTGGCTGACCCGCGTCTGCGCCGGAAAATAACGCGCAATTGCCGCAAGCATCGCACTCTGCTGTTCTTCCAGTGCGTAGCGCAATTTGCGCAGGTGTCGGTCATAACCGCCGTGTTGCAGGTAATCGGCAATGGCCGCTTGCGCCGGCATTGAAGCACACAAAGACGTCATCAGCTTCAGGCGTTCGATCTTCTGCGCGTAACGTCCCGCAGCAACCCAGCCGATGCGGTAGCCGGGGGCCAGGCTTTTGGCGAACGAGCCGCAATGCATCACCAACCCTTCGGTATCAAAAGCCTTGGCCGGTTTTGGCGCCTGCTGGCCGTAATACAGCTCGGCGTAAACGTCGTCCTCGATCAGTGGCACTTGATGCCGGCGCAGCAGTTCGACCAGTTCCTGCTTCTTGGCTTCGGGCATGGTCGCGCCCATCGGGTTCTGGAAACTGGTCATGCACCAGCAGGCTTTGATCGGATGCCGTTCCAGCGTTTGCGCGAGCACGCCGAGATCGATGCCGTCGCGCGGGTGCACGGGGATTTCCACGGCTTTGAGTTTAAGCCGCTCGAGCACTTGCAGGCTGGCGTAAAACGCCGGGGCTTCGATGGCCACCAGATCGCCGGGTTCGGTGACGGCTTGCAGGCACAGGTTCAGCGCCTCGAGCGCGCCGTTAGTGATCAGCAGTTCTTCCATCGGCAACATCAAGCCGCCGACCATGTAGCGCAGGGCGATCTGCCGACGCAGTTGCGGGTTGCCCGGCGACATATCGGTGACGACCATGCGCGGGTCCATCTCGCGCGCCGCGCTGGCCAGCGAACGCGACAGGCGTTGTAGTGGGAACAGCGTCGGGCTAGGGAACGCCGAGCCGAATGGCACGGTGCTCGGGTCCTTGATCGAATCCAGTACCGAGAACACCAGCTCGCTGACGTCAACTTCGGTCGAATCGCTGACGTGGCTGCTGATCACTGGCTCCGAGAATGGGCTCGGTGCGTGGGTGTTGACGAAGTAGCCGGAACGCGGCCGCGCCCGGATCAGGCCCCGGCGTTCCAGCAGGTAGTAGGCCTGGAACACGGTGGACGGGCTGACGCCGTAGGTCTGGCTGGCGTAGCGCACCGACGGCACCCGTTGGCCGGGGCCGAGAACGCCGGAGCGGATCAGTTCAGCGATGTCTTCGGCGAATTTTTCGTAGCGTTTCATCGGGGGCCTTGGTGCTTGCTGGATGTGTAGGGTGGCAGGGAAAAGCCCCTCACCCTAGCCCTCTCCCGGGGGGAGAGGGGACTGATCGGGGGATGCTCACGAAATACATCGACCTGCTGTTGCTTTGCTGAATCCATAATCGACCCGGTATTTCAAGTCGCCAATTATCGAAAGACTCTTCGGTCGGTTCCCTCTCCCTTTGGGCGGTCCGACGTTTCGGGAGGGCTAGGGTGAGGGGCAATCGAGCTGACACCCCGAACGCTAAAAACCGCCGCCATCTTAAAGCCTCAACGATTCATCGGCGCAACAAACCGGCTCTTCGCCACGCTATTCACCGCCGGCTCATCACTGTCTTCAATCTTGAAACTCACCGTCTGCGAGCTGCTCGACGGCCGATCCGTGGTCATCGCTACCGACACTGGCACATCAACAATCTCGCCCGGCGCCAGGCTCAGTTCGGTCTTGCCCTGCAACTGGAAGCCGTCGCCATCCACCAGGCTCAGTTTGTAGTCCTGGCGCTGCTGGGTCTTGTTGATGACCTTCAGGCTGTAGATGTTCTCGATCTGGCCCAAGGCGTTCTCGCGGAACAAGCCGCGATCCTTGGTGACGTCCAGCGACACCATAGGCCGTTCAACCAGTGCCAGCGCAAGCGCTCCAATCATCACCAGCAACACCGCGACGTAACCAATCAGGCGCGGGCGCAGCAGATGCGTCTTGCCACCCTGCAATTCACGCTCGGAGGTGTAGCGGATCAGGCCGCGGGCGTAATTCATTTTGTCCATGATCGAATCGCACGCATCAATACACGCCGCGCAACCGATGCACTCCATTTGCAGACCGTCACGGATGTCGATCCCGGTCGGACAGACCTGCACGCAGAGTTGGCAGTCGATGCAATCACCGAGGCCGGCCTCAAGCGGTTTGACGTCGCGTTTGCGCGGGCCACGGTTTTCGCCACGCGCCACATCGTAGGAAATCGCCAGTGTGTCTTTGTCGAACATCACGCTCTGGAAGCGCGCATACGGGCACATGTGCATGCACACCGCTTCGCGCAGCCAACCGGCGTTTATATAGGTGGCGGCGGCGAAGAACAGCACCCAGAACAGGCTGACGCCGCCGATTTGCAACGTCAGCAACTCTTCGGCGAGCGGGCGGATCGGCGTGAAATAGCCGACGAAGGTCAGGCCGGTCAAGACGCTGATCGCCAGCCACATGGTGTGTTTGGCCGCGCGGCGCGCGAGTTTGTTCAGGCTCCAGGGCGCGGCTTGCAGCTTGATCCGCTGATTGCGCTCGCCTTCGGTGATCTTCTCGCACCACATGAAGATCCACGTCCAGGAACTCTGCGGACAGGTGTAACCGCACCAGACTCGGCCGGCAAACACCGTAATCGCGAACAGTCCGAACGCAGCGATGATCAACAGCGCCGACAGCAGAATGAAATCCTGCGGCCAGAACGTCGCGCCAAAGATGTGGAATTTGCTTTCGGAAAGGTCCCAGAGCACGGCTTGGCGCCCGCCCCAGGTCAGCCACACCGTGCCGAAGAACAGCAAAAACAGAAACCCCGCGCCACTCATGCGCAGGGTTCGAAACAGCCCGGTGAAGCTGCGGGTGTGGATCTGGTTGTCGCTGGAGCCGGCCTTGGTCTTCATTGGACGCAATGGCACATTCTGAATCTTCGGCTTGGAATCTGGTTCTAGGGTTCGGACGGGGATTTGTTCGCTCATGGTCAGTCGCTCATCAGCCTCCATCAGGCCGATGCACTATGAGCGCCGATCTGTTTGCATAACAGACTCAGCTAAATGAATAAAAAGCGGATCAGATGGGACTTGGCGGCGTGCCTGCGACAACTTGAAGCAGCCGGCAGGCACAGGCGCAGATGTCTATCCCAGACGTCTGCGCGGGGTGTTGATCAGGGTCAGTCAAATCACCGAATCACTGCTGTCGGCCTTCAGATGCTTACGCCCGTCGGCGGCGCCTGCAACGGTCAATGCGTCGGCTTCTGCTTCGGTGATGTAGATACGCCGGCCATCGATTTCCACGGCGGACATGGCTTTGTCGCTGTCGGTGATCACCGTCAGATCACCGCACAAACGGATTTCCTCACCGTTTTCACTGGCGAAGAAGCAGGTCTGGTTTTCGATGCGCATGGTCATGAGGCTGTCCTTTTTTCGAGGGGTGTTGAGAGGTTAGGACGCGTGGCGTGGCGATGGTTCTACGCAACTGATTAATGGTCGGCGCTGTCCACCGTTCATCAATCTGAAACAAGGATGACGCAATGAATGCGTGGTGGCATGAAGTCTGGGTGACCCTGCAGGCGGAGTTCGCCGAAATCGGCGATGCGTCGCAATTGACGCGCATTACCGTGCGCTTGCTGGTAGCGGCGATTCTGGGCGGGATTCTCGGTTTTGAACGTGAATCCAAAGGCAAGGCTGCCGGGGTACGCACGCACATGTTGGTTGCGCTCGGCGCAGCACTGTTTGTATTGGTGCCGCAAACCTCCGGGTCCGAATCCGATGCAATGAGCCGAGTGGTGCAGGGCGTGATCGCGGGTATCGGTTTCCTCTGCGCCGGCACCATTCTGAAAAATCAGGACGGCGAGGAAGGTCGGGTCAAAGGCCTGACCACGGCCGCCGGTCTGTGGATGACCGCCGCCATCGGCGTCGCGGCCGGTCTGGGCCGCGAAGCGACGGCGTTGCTCAGTACATTGCTTGCGTTGGGCATCTTCAATGTCATGCCGAGGATCGTGAAAATCTTCGACAAGGATCACGACGAGCGACCTAACGACAAGTTGTAATTCAAGGGCTAGAGAATCACCGGAGGCATCGTCGTCGGTGGTTCTTCCTTGGGCGGCGGCGTGGTGCCTGGCGGCTCCTGCTCGGGGATCGGTTGCGGCTCGGTCTCCGGAATCACCGGGTTGTCGATGTTCGGATCTGGCGTTTCGGCCGGGAACGGGTTGTTCATCAGATCTACCTCCGTGTGGCACATGGCGTGAGAAGTGCTTAAGTGGATTGACCACCTCGCAGCGAATTCGATCCAGTTTTGTTGTGCGGCAAATCCCTGTGAACTTTTCCCCGCGCCGGTCGCTCGGTATCTAGGTGAGTTCGTGGCGGACAAGTGCTTCGCTGTGGACATCTATCAGGCAAACGAGCGTCCTTGGGGCGTTAAGGAGAGATGCTCAATGACTGCTGAAACAGGTTCCGATTCGAGCTACAACCCGCATATTCCGCTGTCGCAGGCGCTCTTGCTGCCACGCATAGCAATAGAAGACGTTACGCCGACCCTTGATGGCGGACAGTTTGCTGTCAAGGCGATTGCCGGCCGTGAAGTCGTGGTCACCAGCAAGGTCTTCGCCGATGGTCACGACAAACTGGCGGTGCGTATCCGCTGGCGTGAAGAGGGCGAGCAGACCTGGCAAACCGAGGCCATGGCCGATCAGGGCAATAATGGCTGGCAGGGCCAGTTCCGTCCGGAACGCATGGGCCGCTATCTGTTCCTGATCGAAGCATGGATCGACCAGTTCGCCAGTTTTCAGTACGAACTGGAGAAGAAACACGCTGCAGCCGTGCCGGTCAGCCTGGAGTTGCAGGAAGGCCGGACCATGGTGCAACAGGCCGCCGAACGCAGCGAAGGGCAGCTCAGCGAACAACTGGCGGCTTTGCATCATGAGCTGTCCGGGCTGCTCGAAACCGAGCAGGTCGCGCTGTTTCTGCACCCGCAAAGTGCGCAACTGATGGCCGAGGCCGATCATCGCGCCTATCTGAGTGTCAGCCCGGAATTCCCGCTGGACGTCGAGCGTCAATTGGCTGAATTCGCCAGTTGGTACGAGTTGTTCCCACGTTCGATCACCGATGATCCGGCCCGCCACGGCACGTTCAATGACGTGCACGCGCGCCTGCCTATGATTCAGGACATGGGTTTCGACGTGTTGTACTTCACGCCGATCCACCCGATTGGCCGTAGCCACCGCAAGGGCCGCAACAATTCCCTGACCGCCGGCCCTGACGATCCGGGCAGTCCGTACGCGATTGGCAGCGAGGAGGGCGGGCACGAGGCGATCCATTCGCAGCTCGGCACCCGCGAGGATTTCCGCCGACTGGTTGCCGCAGCTGCCGATCACGGTCTGGAAATCGCGCTCGATTTCGCCATCCAGTGTTCCCAGGATCACCCGTGGCTCAAGCAGCATCCGGGCTGGTTCAACTGGCGCCCGGACGGCACGATCAAATACGCGGAAAACCCGCCGAAAAAATATCAGGACATCGTTAACGTCGACTTCTATGCGCCGGACGCGATTCCGAGTCTGTGGATCGAGTTGCGCGACATCGTCACAGGTTGGGTGGAAGAGGGCGTGAAGATCTTTCGCGTCGACAATCCGCACACCAAACCGCTGCCATTCTGGCAGTGGCTGATCGCCGATGTGCGCGCGCTGCACCCGGAAGTGATCTTCCTCGCCGAAGCCTTCACCACGCCGGCAATGATGGCGCGGCTGGGCAAGGTCGGTTACACCCAGAGCTACACCTATTTCACCTGGCGCAACACCAAGGCCGAGCTGGCGACTTATTTCACCGAACTCAACGAGTCACCGTGGCGCGAATGCTACCGGCCGAACTTCTTCGTCAACACGCCGGACATCAATCCTGCGTTTTTGCATGAATCCGGGCGCGCCGGGTTCCTCATCCGCGCGGCGCTGGCGACCATGGGCTCGGGCCTGTGGGGCATGTATTCCGGCTATGAACTGTGCGAAGCGGCGCCGGTGCCGGGCAAGGAGGAATACCTCGATTCGGAGAAGTATGAAATCCGCGTCCGCGATTTCAATGCGCCGGGCAACATCATTGCCGAAATCGCTCAGCTCAACCGCATTCGCCGGCAGAACCCGGCGCTGCACACGCATCTGGGGCTGACGGTCTACAACGCGTGGAATGACAACATTCTGTACTTCGGCAAACGCAGCGCGGATGGCAGCAACTTCATTCTGGTGGCGGTGAACCTGGATCCGCATAACGCGCAGGAGGCGAATTTCGAGTTGCCGCTGTGGGAAATGGGCCTGCCGGACGATGCCACCACCCACGGCGAGGATTTGATGAGCGGGCATCGTTGGGACTGGCATGGCAAATACCAGTTCATGCGGCTCGACCCGGCGCAACAGCCGTTCAGTATCTGGCGCATCACCACTTCTTGAATTTGCTGCACAGCACTGTGGCGAGGGAGCTTGCTCCCGCTCGGCTGCGCAGCAGTCGTCAATCCGGTGCATGCGGTTTGTACGAAGAAATGCAATGGGGCTGCTTCGCAACCCAGCGGGAGCAAGCTCCCTCGCCACAGGGGCGCATTCCAGTCCATGTGGCTTCAGTGAATTTTTCAGGAGTTACACATGGCGAAGAAACCCAAGGCTGCCACTTTTATCAAAGACCCGCTCTGGTACAAGGATGCGGTGATTTATCAGGTTCACGTCAAATCGTTTTTCGACTCCAACAATGACGGCATCGGCGACTTTCCCGGGCTGATCGCCAAACTCGATTACATCGCCGAACTCGGCGTCAACACTATCTGGCTGCTGCCGTTCTATCCATCGCCACGCCGCGATGATGGTTACGACATTGCCGAATATCGTGGCGTGCACAGCGACTACGGGACCATGGCCGACGCCAAGCGCTTCATCGCCGAGGCGCACAAACGTGGCCTGCGGGTGATCACCGAACTGGTCATCAACCACACCTCTGACCAACACGCGTGGTTCCAGCGTGCGCGCAAGGCCAAACCCGGTTCGGCGGCTCGCGACTTCTATGTATGGTCGGATGACGACCAGAAATACGATGGCACGCGGATCATTTTCCTCGACACCGAAAAGTCCAACTGGACCTGGGATCCGGTCGCCGGCCAATACTTCTGGCACCGCTTCTATTCGCACCAGCCGGACCTGAACTTCGATAACCCGCAAGTGATGAAAGCGGTGATCTCGGTGATGCGTTACTGGCTGGACATGGGCATCGACGGCCTGCGGCTGGACGCGATTCCGTACCTGATCGAGCGCGACGGCACCAACAACGAAAACCTGCCGGAGACCCACGACGTCCTCAAGCAGATCCGTGCCGAAATCGACGCCAATTACCCGGATCGCATGCTGCTTGCCGAAGCCAACCAATGGCCGGAAGACACTCAGCTGTATTTCGGTGACGCAGACGCACATGGCCTGAATGGCGACGAATGCCACATGGCATTTCACTTCCCGCTGATGCCGCGCATGTACATGGCGCTCGCTCAGGAAGATCGCTTCCCAATCACCGACATCCTGCGCCAGACTCCGGAGATTCCAGCCAATTGCCAATGGGCAATCTTCCTGCGCAACCACGATGAACTGACGCTGGAGATGGTCACCGACAAAGAGCGTGACTACCTGTGGAATTACTACGCGGCTGACCGTCGCGCGCGGATCAACCTCGGTATTCGTCGACGTCTGGCGCCATTGATGGAGCGCGACCGTCGTCGTGTGGAGTTGCTCAACAGCCTGTTGCTGTCGATGCCCGGCACGCCGACTTTGTACTACGGCGATGAAATCGGCATGGGCGACAACATCTACCTCGGCGACCGCGATGGCGTGCGTACGCCGATGCAGTGGTCGATCGACCGCAACGGCGGTTTCTCGCGCGCCGACCCGGCGAGTCTGGTGCTGCCGCCGATCATGGATCCGCAATATGGCTATCAGTCGGTCAACGTCGAAACCCAGGCCGGTGACCCGCATTCGCTGCTCAACTGGACTCGGCGCATGCTCGCCGTGCGCAAGCAGTCCAAGGCGTTCGGTCGCGGCACGCTGAAAATGCTCTCGCCGAGCAACCGACGGATCCTGGCCTACACCCGCGAATTTACCGACGTGGATGGCAAGCACGAGATCATTCTGTGCGTGGCCAACGTCTCGCGTAGCTCGCAAGCAGCGGAGCTGGATCTGTCGGCCTACACCGGCATGGTGCCGGTGGAGATGCTTGGTGGTAACGCATTCCCGCCGATTGGCCAGTTGAATTTCCTGCTGACGCTGGCGCCATACGGCTTTTACTGGTTTGTACTGGCCGCCGAAAATCAGATGCCGAGCTGGCACGTGGAACCGGCGCAGAGCCTGCCGGACTTCACCACGCTGGTGCTGAAAAAGCGCATGGAAGAACTGCTCGAAGCGCCATCGCGCACTACGCTGGAGCAACAAATTCTGCCGAACTGGTTGCAGAACCGTCGCTGGTTCGCCGGCAAGGACGCAGCCATCGATAAGGTCAATCTGACTTATGGCGTGCGCTTCGGCGATGCTCAGCATCCGGTGCTGCTCAGCGAAATCGAAGTCACCAGCGGCGGGCAGACCAGCCGTTATCAACTGCCGTTCGGTTTCATTGGCGAAGATCACGTCGGCCCGGCGCTGCCGCAACAATTGGCCCTTGCCCGCGTACGACGTGTGCGTCAGGTCGGCTTGATCACCGATGCCTTCAGCCTCGAAACGTTTGTTCGCGCCGTGCTGCAAGGCATGCAGGCCAACACGGTGCTGGCGTCGGACGCCGGCGAGATTCGCTTTGAGTCCACGCCGCAACTGGACGCGCTTGGCCTTGGCGCCGAGTCCGAGGTGCGTTACCTGTCGGCCGAACAGTCGAACAGTTCGGTGGTGATCGGCAACAGCCTGGTGCTGAAACTGATCCGCAAAGTCGCCTCTGGCGTACACCCGGAACTGGAGATGAGCGCGTATCTGACCGCTGCCGGTTTCGCCAATATCTCGCCGTTGCTGGGTTCGGTGATTCGTCGAGACGCGCAGGGTGAAGACAACTTGCTGATGATCGCCCAAGGCTATTTGAGCAATCAGGGCGATGCATGGGAATGGACGCAGAACAACCTCGAACGGGCGCTGCGTGATGAGCTGGCGGACGCCATGTCCGAGCAGGAGCAACATTACAACGCGCTCGGCGAACTGAGAGATTTCGCCGGCATGCTCGGTCAGCGTCTGGGCGAGATGCATCAGGTGCTGGCAGCCAAGACCGACGATCCGGACTTCGCGCCGCAAGTCAGCTCGGCCAAGGACGCTCAGACCACCGCCAAAGACGTTGCGGCGCAGGTCGAGCACGCGCTGAAACTGCTCAAGCAGCATCAGGGCGAATTGACCGCCGCGGATCAGAAACTGGTCACGCGGCTGCAAGACAACAAGAAAGCCATCCTCAGCCATGTGCAGGATCTGGCGAAAAAATCTGCTGGCGGCCTGCGCATCCGCGTGCACGGCGACCTGCATTTGGGTCAGGTGCTGGTGATCAAAGGCGATGCGTTCCTCATCGATTTCGAGGGCGAACCGGCGCGGCCGTTGTCCGAGCGTCGTGGCAAGCACAGCCCGTATAAAGATGTCAGCGGTGTGTTGCGCTCCTTCGATTACGCGGCGGCGATGACCATTAATGTGCATACGGTCGACATGAGCGCCGAGTCCGAGGCGGCGCGCAAACGAGTCGCTGATCGCTACTTGCGTGAGGCCCGTGAGGCATTTGTTCAGGCATATCGCCAAGCGGCAGCTAGTCTTGATCATGCTTGGCAGGACCCTGAAGGTGCTGACGCCGCACTGGCGTTGTTCGGCCTGGAGAAAGCGGCTTACGAAGTGGCCTATGAAGCCGAAAATCGCCCTACCTGGCTGCCCGTGCCGTTGCACGGTCTGTACGGGTTGTTGTCGGGGCTTAAACCCTTTTCCGATCTTGGTGGAGAGTAGTCATGAGTTTCTCAAACAAGGAACAGGGTCACGCTAAAGAAAGGTTGCTGCCCGCGGCCAGGGACATCGATGCCTTGGTGCGCGCGGTGCATCACGATCCGTTTTCGATTCTTGGCCCGCATGGCGATGGTGCTGGCGGGCAGTTCATCCGCGCGTATCTGCCCGGCGCGTTAAGCGTTGCGGTACTGGACAAGGACAGCGGCGAAGAAATCGGCGCATTGGAGGCGACTGAAACTGCGGGGCTGTTTGTCGGCCACTTCCCGCAGGCACGTCCATATTTATTGCGCACGCGTTGGGCTGGCGGCGAGCAGGTTGCGGAAGATCCGTACAGCTTCGGCCAGTTGCTCGGCGAGATGGACTTGTACCTGTTCGCCGAGGGCAATCACCGCGACCTGAGCAGTTGCCTCGGCGCACAGCTGACCAGCGTCGATGGCGTTGACGGTGTGCGCTTCGCCGTGTGGGCGCCGAACGCCAAACGCGTTTCGGTGGTGGGCGATTTCAACGTCTGGGATGGTCGTCGGCACCCGATGCGCCTGCGTCACCCGTCCGGGGTCTGGGAGCTGTTCATTCCGCGCCTGCAAGCCGGGGAGTTGTACAAATACGAGATTCTTGGCGAACACGGCATTCTGCCGTTGAAAGCCGATCCGATGGCGCTGGCCACCAGCCTGCCGCCGGACACCGCTTCGAAAGTCGCCGCGCCTCTGCAAGTCGACTGGCAGGATCAAGACTGGATGAACAGCCGCCGCGAGCGCCACGCGCATGCCGCGCCGCTGTCGATTTATGAGCTGCACGCCGGTTCGTGGCAGTGCGAGCTGGATGATCTTGGTGAAGTGGCGCGCCAGTACACCTGGCCGGAACTGGCGGATCGGCTGATCCCGTACGTCAAGGAACTCGGTTTCACCCACATCGAACTGATGCCGATCATGGAGCATCCGTTCGGTGGCTCGTGGGGTTATCAATTGCTCTCGCAGTTCGCGCCGAGTGCGCGCTACGGCACGCCCGAGCAGTTTGCTGCGTTTATCGACGCCTGCCATCGGGCTGAAATTGGCGTGATCCTTGACTGGGTCCCGGCGCATTTCCCGACCGATACCCATGGTCTGGCGCAGTTCGACGGCACCGCGCTGTACGAATACGGCAACCCGCTGGAAGGTTTCCATCAGGACTGGGACACGCTGATCTACAACCTCGGCCGCACCGAAGTGCACGGCTACATGCTCGCTTCGGCGTTGCACTGGTTGAAGCATTTCCATATCGACGGACTGCGCGTGGATGCGGTGGCTTCGATGCTGTATCGCGATTACTCGCGCAAGGCTGGCGAGTGGGTGCCGAACCGTCACGGCGGTCGCGAGAATCTTGAAGCCATCGACTTCCTGCGGCATTTGAACGACGTGGTCGAGCTGGAAGCGCCGGGCGCGTTGGTGATTGCCGAGGAATCCACCGCGTGGCCGGGCGTGAGTCAGAGCACCCAGCAGGGCGGCCTCGGTTTCGCTTACAAGTGGAACATGGGCTGGATGCACGATTCGCTGCACTACATTCAGCAGGATCCGGTGTACCGCGCGCACCATCACAACGAGCTGAGTTTCGGTCTGGTTTACGCGTGGTCCGAGCGCTTTATCCTGCCGATTTCTCACGACGAAGTGGTGCACGGCAAGCATTCGCTGATCGACAAGATGCCCGGCGATCGTTGGCAGAAGTTTGCCAACCTGCGCGCGTATCTGAGCTTCATGTGGACCCATCCGGGCAAGAAGCTGTTGTTCATGGGCTGCGAGTTTGGTCAGTGGCGCGAGTGGAATCATGATCAGCAGCTTGATTGGTATCTGCTGCAGTATTCGGAGCACAAAGGCGTGCAGAAGCTGGTCGGCGACCTCAATCGTTTGTATCGCGAGGAGCCGGCGCTGCATGACCAGGATGACGCGCCGCAGGGCTTCCAGTGGTTGATCGGTGACGATGCTATCAATAGCGTTTTCGCCTGGTTGCGCTGGAGCAAGGACGGTACGCCGGTGCTGGTGGTGGCTAACTTCACGCCGGTGCCGCGTCAGGCTTATCGGGTCGGCGTACCGTTTTCCGGGCGCTGGAAGGAATTGCTCAATAGTGATGCCGAGCAATATGCCGGTTCCAATTATGGCAATGGTGGTGGGGCGTTTACTGAAGAGGTGGCGAGTCATGGTCAGTCGTTGTCGCTGGAGCTGAATTTGCCGCCGCTGGCGGTGTTGATCCTGAAACCTGAGGGCTGATCCTGGACCGGCTCGCCGCCATCGCTAGCAGGCTATCTTTCAGGCGCTGAAGCTATGGTGGATGTACCCAGAACCTGTGGGAGCTGGCTTGCCAGCGATGGCGACGGGTCAGGCGATGGATTTTTCTGGCGGTGTACATATCCGTTGCTGCGGTAACGGCTTCTTGGGGTTCCGCCCTGACGGCGGGTCACCTTTTCCAAACGCCGAAAAGGTAACCCAAAAGGCTTTTCCCTGACGTTCGGCCCTCGCTTAGGCTCGGGTTCCTTCGCTCCGGGATTGATCCGGGGGCATCGCCTCCGGTTTGCTGCGCTGCACCTCCTCTCGATGTGTTTGGCTGCGCCAAACGGTCGCTTCGCTCCCACCCCCCGGATCAATCCCTCCACTCAGCCTGCCGACGGGCGCTCGAGATCAAGAGCGGTACTCGAGCTAACGCTCATTGTGTTGAGTGGGGCGGCTTCGCCGCATGGGGCGTGTGCAAATCAAAATGTGGGAGCTGGCTTGCCAGCGATAGCGTCGGCACATTCAATATCATCGCTGAATGTGCCAACGCTATCGCTGGCAAGTCGAATCGTCGCACCGCAGCTCCCACAGGGTCTCGGCGAATCCACTTACCAGCGCATGCGCACGCCCATGCTGCCGATCAACCCGTTCAAGTCGTTGTCATCCACGTCACTGCTGTAATCCGCGCTGACGTACAGACTCACCGTCGGTGTCACCCGCGCCACCAGTCCCAATCCGACTTCCACGGTCGAGGATTTGCGGCTGCTGCTGATCTTGTCCACCTGATCCAGCGTCACCGTGTTGCCGGTGTAGACCGTGTGCCACAGGTTGGTGCGCACGTACGGCTCGACTGGCAGACCATTCAGATCGTAACTGCCTTTCAAGCGCGCGCCGACCCGGCCGCTCCACGATGAGATATCGCTCGATGACGCGTTGCCAGAGCCGGCATACGGCGTGTCGAGGGTGATGCGTTGGTTGATCAATTGCGCCTGCGGCTCGACCACCCAGTTTTCGCTGATGCCGATGGGGAATCCGCCTTCCACCGACAGCGTCATTGCGCTGCCTTCGGTGGCTTGGCGTGCGCCTTGTTGGTTGCGGCTGAAACCGCTGACGCGGCCGCCACTGGCCGACAGATCGACGTGCCAGCCTTGCGGGCCGGTCAGGCTGTAGTAAGCGCCGAGGCTCTGGCCTTGCAGGTTGAGGGTGTCGGAATTCGGGTCGGCGAGGGCGCGGCTGCTGATCAGGCCGTTGCCGTTGGCCTGGATCTGATTGACCCCGCCGATCAGGCCGATTTTTTGTGTGTGGCCGCTGCTACTTTGCAAGGTCAACACGGCAGGGCCTTTGAAGTCGCCGCTGCCGGGCATCGCGAAACCGGGGCTGAGGACGTCGGTTTGTGCCTGGCGTGAACTCGGTCCGTAAAGCTGATCCCACGCTGTCGGAGATATGTCTTCGGTAATCAGGTGATTGCCGCGCAGATCGGGGCGCGGACTCAGGCGTTGCGGCTCGGGTGTGATGACGGTGGCAGGCAAGGTCATGACCGGCACGTTCTCTCGGTACCAGGACGTTGTCTCATCCGCCGCAGAACCGGCCTGCGCCTCCATGGATGAGCACAGCAAGATAGAACTCGAAACAGTGCAGAAGGTTGTTTTGATCTCTTGAGCAGTGAATGAAGTTTTCATGGAGGTCTACCTTGCTATCGCATGCGCACTCTCGCCTTGTCGTCTCTCCTACCCCGAATGAGGGGCGACCGAATGAGACGGGGCGAACCGCCGGGCGCCCGTTTTCGCGGGTGTCCGTGGGTTAGCCCCGAGTAGTATTTCCGGGGGTAGTAACCTAGATTCAAGAAGACCCGCGCCCATGCGTCAAGAAAATGAACGATGAGCGGTAGGGGGAAAACAGGCAATGCAAGTGTTTGTTTATCCGTACATATCTAAGTTCTTGTTTGTATGGAAGAACGGCCTCGAGTCCGTGATTCAGAGCGCTTGGGCAACTGACCACCGGTGCGCGCCGCTGTCAAAACTGCGACTACAGATGCACCTCCACCGCCAACGGCAAATGATCCGACAGATGTGTCCACGGCTTGTTGCCGAGAATCTGTGGGTCGTGGCTGCTGGCATTGCGCAGGTAGATCCTGTCCAGTCGCAACAGTGGAAAACGCGCCGGATAGGTTTTCGCAGGTCGACCGTGATGACGTTCGAAGGCTTCGTGCAGATAGTCGCGGCGGGAGAGGGCGGCGTTGCCCTGCAATTGCCAGTCGTTGAAGTCGCCGGCGATGATCACCGGGGCATCTTCGGGCAACGACTCGAGCAGTTGGCAGAGCAACTGCAACTGCAATTGCCGATGACTTTCCAGCAGGCTCAAGTGCACGCAGATCGCGTGGACTTCCGCATGTCCCGGTACGTCGAGCACGCAATGCAACAGTCCACGTCGCTCGGGGCCGGTGATCGAAACATCAAGGTTGCGGTACTCGCGGATCGGGTACTTCGACAGCAGGGCGTTGCCGTGGTGGCCATGGGGATAAACGGCGTTGCGCCCGTAGGCGAAATCGGCCCACATGCTGTCGGCGAGAAACTCGTATTGCGAGGTTTGCGGCCATTCGTTGTAACGATTGGAATGGCGTTCGTGTTCGCCAACCACTTCCTGCAGAAACACCAGATCGGCTGACGTGCTGCGCACTGCTTCGCGCAGCTCGGGGAGGATGAAACGCCGATTGAGTGCGGTAAAACCCTTGTGTGTATTAACCGTCAGCACGCGCAAGCGATGGATGGCCGACGGCTCCAGGGGTTGAGCGTCGATAGCGTGACGCTGGGGTTCACTGGACACGTTTACTCCTATGAATCATGACTGCCTGTGCATGCGACTGACGTGCGAACGCGCAGTTCAGTGTTTCAGTCGACGAGCACGATTTCATAGGGCAGGCGCATGCGTTCAAGAATCGCCCGCGGCAGCATCGGGGCAATGCCGATGGCCGGCTCGCCTGTGAGCTGGCTGGCGTAGGCGTGGGTCGCGTGGCTTTTGCGCGCGACAGTCCAGGTGTCCAGACGCAATTTGCGTGCGCGGTGCCAGGGAATCTGCGCGTGATCGCGTTCCGGCCAGTGCCAGGCCCAGACCGGCACATCATGGTAGGTAGCACCGGCCTGCAGGGCGGCGCGGGCACTGGCGCGACCTACCACTTGATGGTCGTCGCTGCCGTCTTTGCACCAGGTGCTGAACACCACATCGCCAGGGCGCAGGTAACGCATGATGAACTCGCTGAGCTGGAGTTCCTTGTCGAACAGGGCGTTGTGGGTAAAGCCGCCACGCACCCATTTCAGGCTGTGCATCGGCAACCCCAGACGCCGTAGCGCCTCGACGCTCTCTTGCGGGCGGAACACGCTCAGGCGTTTTTCCGACCATTGACGCGAGCCGGGATGGCTGGCGCTGCCGTCGGTGATAGAGAGCAGTTGCAACGGGTGACCGAGGCTGGCGAGCAGTTGCAGCAGGCCGCCGCAGGTCACTACCTCGTCGCCGGGATGCGGGGCGATGACCACGGCACGTGCGCCGGCCGGCACCAGACTGCGGGTGTTGATGACGGGAATGTTGTCGAGTTGCGCGGCGCTGTTCCAGATTTGCGCCGGCAGGCTGCCTTCATTTAGGGATAACGGTTTCATGAGTGCTACGTCCTTGTTGTGTCTCGCCCTCAATCGCGCGCGGCGAGCATCGCTCAAGCGCTTCGACCCGTGAAGGCTGGTGGAAAACCATGCGGCGCTCCGAACCCTGGATTGCCGCGCAGGAGAGTATTGCTTATGGCGCGCGGTTCGTCGCGTCGGCGAGCAATCTGATCTGTGTTTTTTTGTTATAGCTGTGTTGGAGGTCGCAGACCGGCGCAGAAACGTTGAGCGACATCAGTGATTCAACGCAAACCTTCCAAAGCCGCGACGGAGCGCGGTTCGCGGCTCCAGACCTCGAGAATGAAGTCTGCTTCCTGATGCAAAACCAGCCTCGGCAGAGCCAATTGGTCGTGGATCTGATCGTGCACCTGACGCGCATTCAACGGGCATTGATCAATCGGCGGGCGCCAGTGGCACGCCAGCAGTTGCCCGTCGGCGGTCAGGCAATTGCTGATGTGACGGATCACGGCTGTCAGATCATCGCCATCGAGGTAGTAGCCGATTTCGCTAAATACGATCAGGTCGAATTTTTCTTCCGGCCAGTCATCTGGCAGGCGGCTTTGGCGGACCTCGGCGTGATCGAACAAGCTCAAGCGTGTTTGCGCCAGACCCACCGCAGCGGCAGCCGTGTCGCAACACAATAAGCGGTCACAGCGCTGCGCCAGCTCGGCACTCAGTTCACCATTGGCGCAGCCCGGTTCGAAGATTGCGCGATAGTGCGGGCGCGGCAGTACCGCAAGCGTGATCGCCCGTTTGCGCTGCTCGTACCAGCGTTGGCGAAACGCCCAAGGGTCGTCGTTGCCGGCAAACAGCCCGTCGAAATAGCGGTCGTCGACGCTCACAGGAAGATCACCTCAAACGGTTGCAGCAGTCGATCCAGTACGTACGGTGCCAGCACCGGGCCGAGTCCAGCCACTGGGTCGCATTCCAACTGACTGGCGAACGCATGCACCGCGTGGCGTTTGCGCGCGACTTGCGCACACGTCAGATTGATTTTGCGCGCGCGCTGCCAGGGCACGAAGGCATCTTCGGGCGTCGCCCAGTGCCACGTCCAGACCGGTAATTCGTGACAGGTTGCGCCCGTGCGACGAGCCGCTTCGCTACTCGCGCGGCCAACCGCTTCATGGTCGCAGTGACCGTCCTCGCTCCATGTAGTGAACACCACGTCGTTGGGTCGCAAATGGCGCTGGATGAATTCGCACAACTCGGCTTCACGCGCTGCCACTTGGGTATCGGCAAAGCCGCCGCGCAGCCATTTCAAGCGATGCATCGGCAGGCCGAGGCGACGCAGGGCTTCGGCGGATTCCTGCGGACGGACCACGCTCAGGCGCTCGACCGGCCAACGTTGCGAGCCGGGGTGGCTGGCGCTGCCATCGGTGACCGAGATCAATTGCAGCGGACGTCCGGCAGCGGCGAGCAATTGCAGCAAGCCGCCGCACCCGAGCACTTCGTCGTCCGGATGCGGCGCGATGACCACCGCGCGCGAACCGGGCGGCACCAGGCTGAGAATGTCGATGCTGTCCAGTCCGGCCAAATGCTGCGAGCTCTGCCATTGGTGCAGGGTCGTGCCCTGGCCGACAATCGGATTGGTTTTCATAACGTCCATGTCTCCGTGGGTTGCGCTGCGATCAATTGCCCGAGGGCGGCGAGGTCACGTTCGGCATGGCTTTGACGCAGGAACACCGGCAGATCAGCGCTCAAACGGGCGAACTGGCGATCCTTGCAGAACGGCCCGGCGCCCAATGCGCGACCAACATGATCAATGACTTGTGCGGCAGACTGCTCGACCACCGCCCGCGCACGGCGGGCCAGCAGTTCGGCATTGGCCTGCGGATGAGCATCAATGTGCAGCGCGCTGAAACGCAGCACATCGGCAGCAGCCTGCAACGCCACATCGACCGCACCCAGATGCGCCAATGCATGCGGCTCCTCGCGTTGTGTGCAGTGTTGGCGCAAACGTTCGGCTATCCCCCTCGCAGCGCCGTACCAACAGGCGGCGATGCCGATTCCGCCTTGCCAGAAACCCGGCCGTTGCAGGTAGTCACCGGGACTGCCAATCGCTTGGCCCTCGACCCTGTCAAACAACACCTCAACCGACCCGGTGGCGCCCATGCCGACCGCTTGCCAGCCTTGATCGGTGATGGTCACGCCCGGTTGATCGAGCGCAACCGCCACCAGTTGCTGGCGATCTGCTTCATCCCACGCCGTCAGCAGCGCATGACTGAGCACGGCAGCGCCGGAACACCACGCCTTGCGCCCGTCCAGCACCACCATGTGCCCGGATGGACTGACCTTGACCCGCGCCTGTGGTGGCTCGGCGGCCCACATGCCCCAGGTGCTGCCAGGAGTCGGCGCGCCACCCAGTTGTTCGATGATCGACAATGCGTCGGTGTGGCCTTCATAGAGTTTGCACACGCCCAGATCATGCCCGCCCACCAGCGCCAGCCCTTGAAAACGCTCAAGGGTGTGGCCACTGCCCGGCAGTGGCAGGCGATCCAGTCCGGCCTCGACCAGTTCGCGCAGACACTGGCCGAGGGCTTCGGGGTCGGCGTAATCCGCCGTGCGCGCGGATAAATAGCCGTGCAGGTCCATGATCAATCTTCTTCTTCGCGTTGCAGTTCGAACATCAACAGCGAGCGACCGGTGACCGAGTATTCATGGCCGAACTCGAAGCGCTCCTGGCCGCGAATTGCCGGCTGATTAGTGTCGATCATGCAGGTCCAGAAACTGCCTTCCGGGACTTCCGGCAGCGTGAAGTTGACGATGTCGTGATGCGCGTTGACCACCAGCAGCAAGGTCGCGTCGGCGCCTTTGCGGCGAATCCCGGTTTCCTGCGCGCGACCATCGAGCAACATCCCGAGGCAACGGTTGTGCGCGTCGTGCCAGTGCTCGGTGGTCATCTCGGTGGCGTCCGGCGCCAGCCAGGTTACGTCCTTGACGCCGATGTCTTCGTTGTACTCGCCGACCAGGAAACGCCCGCGACGCAGGATCGGATAGGCCAGACGCAGCTTGATCAGGCGTTTGACGAATTTCAGCAGGGCCTTGCCGTCTTCGCTCAGGTCCCAGTTGACCCAGCCGATCTCGCTGTCCTGGCAGTAAGCGTTGTTGTTGCCGTCCTGAGTGCGCGCGAACTCGTCGCCGGCGACGATCATCGGCGTACCTTGGGCCAGCAGCAGGGTGGCGAAGAAATTGCGCATCTGCCGCTGGCGCAGCGCATTGATTTCCGGATCGTCGGTCGGGCCTTCGACGCCGTGGTTCCACGACAGGTTGTTATTACTGCCGTCCTGATTGTTCTCGTCGTTGGCCTCGTTGTGCTTGTCGTTGTACGACACCAAGTCATTCAGGGTGAAGCCGTCGTGGGCGGTGATGAAGTTCACCGAGGAATATGGCCGGCGCCCACGTTCATTGAACATTTCGCCAGAGGCGGTCATGCGACTGGCGAAATCGGCAACCTGGCCGTCGTCGCCTTTCCAGAACGCGCGCACGGTGTCGCGGAATTTGTCGTTCCACTCGACCCAGCCCGGTGGAAAGTTGCCCACCTGATAACCACCTGGGCCGCAGTCCCACGGCTCGGCGATCATTTTCACCTGACGCAGCACCGGGTCCTGACGGCAGGCCACGAGGAAGCTGTGGCGTTCGTCGAACCCGTCGTGATAACGCCCGAGAATGGTCGCCAGGTCAAAGCGGAAACCGTCGACGTGCATTTCGCTGGCCCAGTAGCGCAGCGAGTCGGTGACCATTTGCAGCACGCACGGGTGGCTCAGATCCAGCGTGTTGCCGGTACCGGAATCGTTGATGTAGTAGCGCTTGTCGTCCGGCATCAGTCGGTAGTACGACGCGTTGTCGATGCCGCGCATCGACAGGGTCGGGCCTTGCTCGTTGCCTTCGGCGGTGTGGTTGTAGACCACGTCGAGGATCACTTCGAGGTTGGCTTCGTGCAGGTGCGCGACCATCTCCTTGAATTCAGCGATCTTGCCGCTGGCCAGATAACGCGGGTCCGGGGCGAAGAACGCGATGCTGTTATAGCCCCAGTAGTTGGTCATGCCTTTGTGCAGCAAGTGCTGATCGTTGACGAAAGCGTGGATCGGCAGCAGCTCGACCGAAGAAACCCCGACGCTGCGAATGTGTTTGAGCACATCGTCATTCATCAGACCGGCAAACGTACCGCGTACGTTTTCCGGCACCGAGGGGTGACGCATGCTGATGCCGCGTACGTGGGTTTCGTAAATGATGGTTTTGTCCCACGGCACGCTGACGCGCTGGTCGTTGCCCCAGGTGTGCGCCGGGTCGATGACTTTGCACTTGGGCACGAAGGGCGCGCTGTCGCGTTCGTCGAAGCTGAGGTCGGCGTCCGGGTGGCCGATGGTGTAGCCGAACAGCGCTTCCGACCATTTCAACTCGCCGACCAGTTGCTTGGCGTACGGGTCGATCAGCAGTTTGTTGTGGTTGAAACGGTGGCCGTTGGCCGGGTCATAAGCACCGTACACGCGGTAGCCGTAGATCAGCCCCGGATGCGCGTCGGGCAGGTAGCCGTGGTAGATCTCGTCGGTGTATTCCGGCAGTTCGATGCGCTCGAGTTCAACTTCGCCAGCATCGTCGAAAATGCACAGTTCGACCTTGGTGGCGTTGGCGGAAAACAGTGCAAAGTTGACCCCCAGACCGTCCCAGGTCGCACCGAGCGGGAAGGGCAGGCCTTCACGGATTCTCGAAGGCTCGGCGTGTGCGGCGGGATCGGCTTTTTTTGGACTGGTCATACAATTGCTCCTGCAAAATCGGGGAAATCCGGGACGAATTTGTCCTCGGTGGCGAGCGAGCTCGCCACCCGGTGGTTCAAATCAAAGTTCTAAGTAGCGTCAGTTCGCCGGTTTGCGCGAGGTGCGCGGTTTCTTCTCGGCGGCTTTTTCGCCTGGTGGAATCACTTTGGCAGCGCCGGCAGGCTTGGCCTTGTCCGCCGCCTTGGGCTTGGCGTCAGCAGTCTTGGCGGTCGCGGTTTTGCCAGCAGTTTTGCTGCCAGCAGCCTTCGGTGACTTCTTCGGTGCCAGTGCTTCGGCTTCGGCCAGTTTGCGTGCCATCTCCCAATGACGAGCGTCTTCGCCCTCGGGTTGACCTTCGGATT
This sequence comes from Pseudomonas sp. TWP3-2, assembly GCF_049897765.1. Lineage (NCBI taxonomy): Bacteria > Pseudomonadati > Pseudomonadota > Gammaproteobacteria > Pseudomonadales > Pseudomonadaceae > Pseudomonas > Pseudomonas sp. TWP3-2. Next base: position 39,141 of record NZ_JAFCWW010000004.1, read on the forward strand.
CCCAGATCTGATAGGCGAATTCGCGAATGCGTTTATCGTCGGTACTCATCGCAATGCTCCTGAACTGAACTAGTGCTTCTATAAGTGTTGGATAAACAGATTGACCGGGAAATCCCCCAGCGCGGCGCTGACGTTCAGCTCCCTGTTTTTTGTGACTGCGACGCTGGAAAAAAGTCCCTTCAGATTTGCGTCAGAGGCGAGGAACGGTAAAACCACCCGCGTATCGCCCCAGCGCAGCGCATCTATCTGAGGTACGGCACTGTCTTCCAGCAGTGTCGCGCAACGGACTGGAACAACCACGATCGCCCGGTGCCCTGCATGTTCGCGACTGAACGCGAGCACTCTGTGTGCCTGGCTGCCCAGTACCTCAAGCGCCTGGTACGAACCACGGCGAAACAACTCCAGCTGTTCGGCGCGCAGGTTCAATACCTGTGCAATCAGCGCCTGCTTGATGCGCCCGTCGCGCCAGTTCGCCAGCAGCTCTGGCACCGGCGCGACTTGCTGTAACGCCTGTAAGCGCGCCGGGTAATCCACCGGCCGCCGGTTGTCCGGATCGACCAGGCTGAAATCCCAGAACTCGTTGCCCTGATACAGATCGGGAATCCCCGGCACGGTCATGCGCAGCAATGTTTGCGCCAGACTGTTCAGCGCACCCGCCGCGGCGATGTGGTCGACCGTATCGGCGAGTTTGCCGCGCAGCAGTCGGCCCTCGGGTGACAACAGCAGGCGTTCGGTGAAGTCTTTGGCGCTGGTTTCGTAAGCCTCGTTCGGCGCGCTCCAACTGCTTTGCAACTTGGCTTCGCGCAAAGCTTTCTGTTGCCACTGCCAGATGCGCCGGGCGTAATCGCTCAGGGCGTTCTGATCATCCGCGCGCAAATCCAAGGGCCAACTGCCGAGCAGGGCTTGATAGAGGATCAATTCGTCACCGGCTGACGGTTGTTGCTCATCACCACGCAGCGGCCGCGCCAGCACGCGCCACAATTCGATCTGGTCGGCATACCAGGCGCTGCGTTCGCTGAGCACTGCCAGTCGCGCGCGGGTGTCTTCGCCGCGCTTGTGGTCGTGGGTAGCGGTGGTCAGCAAGTTGTCCGGGAAGCTCTTCAAGCGCTGCTGACAGATGTCGTGGAAATCACTCAGTGGCGCGCTGAATTGTTCGGTGTTGTAGCCGACGTCATTGCGCGACAGCAGCACCGCCGAGCGATACAGCGCGGTGTCTTCCACGGCTTTGGCGGCGGCGGGCGAAGTCAGTTGCTGGAAACGCACACAGGCATGCTTGAGAATCTTGCGTGAGCGGCCACGCGGTTTGTTGCGCCATGGTTCGCCGCCAAGCCACGCGGCCACGCAGTCGAGTACTGGCCAGTCGCCTTCGCCGAGGGTCTGGCGCGCACCGTCCATGGCTTGCTGAAAGAATGCGTCGTCCTGCGCCGAACGGCCCATGGCGCCGATGTAAGTGCGGTAAACCGGGAAGTGCACGATCAAGGCTTGCAGTGCGCGGCGGATCGCGCCGAGTGTCAAATCTCGGGTCATCAAGTCGTCGCGCGCCACTTGCAGCAGGGCTTGAGCAACGCTTTCGAAATCACTGGCCAGCGAGCCGTTGAGGATTTCCCGACGAGCGAGCTGCGCTTCTTCAATGAAAGCAGGAGGGCGTTCGGCATGGCGTTGCCACAAATCGCCCAACACTTGCTCGCCGCTCGGCTCATGTTGCAGCAGCGACAGTTGATTCATGAATTCGTAACCGGTGCTGCCGTCTACCGCCCAATCTTCGTGCAACGTTTCGCCTTCGCCGAGGATTTTTTCGACGTACAGCGGCAGATGCCGATCCGGGGCGAGCAGGTCGAGACGGCGGCGCAGTTTGCGGCAGTACCCGCGTGGATCGGCCAGACCGTCGATATGGTCGATGCGCAAACCATCAACCAGACCTTGGCTGATCAACTGGAAAATCTTGCCGTGAGTCGCTTCGAACACCGCTGGGCGCTCGACGCGCAAACCACCGAGTTCATTGACATCGAAGAAGCGCCGCCAATTGATGTCATCGGCAGCGGTGCGCCAGCTGGCGAGGCGATAGCTCTGGCGCTCCAGCAGTTGATGCAGGCGCTGGAAGCCTTGTGCGGTTTTCGAGTCGTACAGCGCGAGGTTACGTGTGATGGCTGCAAGTGCCTGCGCATCGCTGACGAGTTCGCTGAGTTCCTTTTTCAACGGAATCGCCAGTGCATGCGCGTCAGTCTGATGGCTGAGGCTGTTGAAACGATCGGCTAGGTTGTTCAGTGCCTGGGCGCGTTCGCTATCGACAGCCGCGTCGGGCTTGAGCAGGTCGCCGTAGTCCTTGGGGCAGATCGGGAAGTGATGCTCGTAGTGCTCGACATGGAAGCTGCCGGTATCGGCGTTGAAGCACAGCGGCAGCGTCGCATCCTGCAAGGCGATACCGTAATCGCTGCCGAGAAAGGGCAGCAGCAACTGGCCTTCCATGAGTGGGTCGGGCGAGTGCCATTGAATATCGAAGAACTCGCCGTACGGGCTGAGGCGTCCCCATTCCAACAGGTCCAGCCACCACGGGTTGTCACTGCCGCCAACCGCCATGTGGTTGGAGACGATATCGAGGATCAGCCCCATATCGTGTTCGCGCAGCGTCTTCACGAAGCGCCGCAGTGCCACTTCGCCGCCCAGTTCCGGATTGACTTGAGTCGGATCAACCACGTCGTAGCCGTGCATCGAACCTGCGCGGGCCGCGAGCAGCGGCGAAGCATAAATGTGGCTGATGCCGAGCCTGGCGAAGTACGGCACCAAAGGCACCGCTTGATCCAAGGTGAAATCTTTATGGAATTGCAGGCGCACCGTGGCGCGTATGGGTTGGGTTATTGGCGTGCTCATTGGTCACGCTCGGCAGCTTGCAGGCGGGCGCAGGCCAGCAGTTCCAGACGGCGCGCGGCGTCAGCGCCATCGAGCAATGCTTCACTGGTGCCCGGCAGCCGTCGTGACCAGTTCGGATGAGTGTCGATAGTGCCGGGGAGGTTGGCCTGTTCGTCGAGGCCGAGGGCGTCTTCCAATGGCAGCAAAACCAGTGGTGCGCGAGTGTGGCCGAGGAAACGTACGGCCGCGTCCACCACTTGGTCGGCCTCGTGGGATTCTTCGCGAAAGTTTTGCGGGTCTTCACTCAACGCGCTGCGCAGGCCTTCGCGTTCGCGAGCACGATGATGGCGCCATTCGATCTCGCCATTGGCATCGACAAAACCCAGGCGCGAATTCCAGTCGATGTCGCGGCCATGCCACCAGCCATTGAGCGTCGGCAGGTCGTGGGTGCTGGTGGTCGCCAAGGCATTGTCCGGCCAGTCGAGGATCGGTTTGAAACGGGTGTTGTCGTGTTCAAACAACAGAACGCGCATGCCGAGCATGGCGCGGGCGATGAGTTTTTCCTGGAGACCGTCGGGTACGGTGCCGAGGTCTTCGCCCAGTACGATCGCTTGATGGCGGTGAGACTCGAGGGTCAGCAAGCGCAGCAAATCGTCTACCGGGTAATAAAGATACGCGCCGTCCGCCGGAGCTGCGCCGTTGGGAATCACCCACAAACGTTGCAGGCCCATGACGTGGTCGATGCGCAGACCGCCTGCGTGGGCAAAGTTGGCACGGAGCATCTCGATGAACGCGCGGAAACCGTTGCGCACCAGACCTTCCGGGGAAAACGCGGAGATTCCCCAGCCCTGACCGGAGCGATTAAGAATGTCCGGCGGTGCGCCGACCGTCAGTGAGGCGAGCAGCTCGTCCTGAAAACTCCAGGCCTGACTGCCGCCACCATCGGCGCCGACGGCGAGATCGGCGATCAGACCAATGCCCATCCCGGCGCTGCGCGCGGCGGTTTGTGCACGCTCGAGGCAGCGGTGGATCAGCCATTGGCAGAAGGCGAAGTAGCCGATGCGCGCGGCATTCTCTTCGGCAAACTCGCCAAGGGCGGTGCCGCGCGGGTCCTGCCATTGTTCTGGCCAGGTGCGCCAGTCGAGACTTTCGCCGCGGGCGGCGCGCATCTCTTGAATGGCTTCGAAACGGCAGTGGTTTTCCAGCGCCGCGCCGCCGACGTGACGGAAACTGGCGAAGTCCTCGTGCAGCGGATGCGCGCCGCTGGTGAAGCCTTCGTACAAGGCGTGCAGGAGTTTTTGCTTGGCCTCGGCGGCGGTTGGCCAGTCGATCAGTTTCAGCTCTTCGAGCTGTTTGAACTGCTCGGTCAGCCCGGCGGACTCGATTGCATCACGCAGGGCGCGCTCGCCGAGAATCGCACCTGGCGCCGCGTAAAGCGGATTGAGGAACAAGCGGCTGGAAGGCGAGTACGGGCTGTAACGCCCGGTGTCAGCACTGAACATCGCGTGCAAAGGGCTGATCGCCAGCGCTTCGGCACCGCGTTCACCCGCCACTCGGGCCAGTTCTTCCAGCGCCTGAGTGTCGCCGAAGCCACCATCGCCGGGGCGACGCAGCCCATAAAGTTGAACACTCAAACCCCAGGCGCGGGGGATCGGACTGTCCACCGCATCGCCAACGCTGTAGCAACGCTCAGGGGCCACGGCCAAAGTGAAATGCTGATCGTCGATGTGCACTTGCTGGTAACCGACCGGGATCAGGCCGGGCAAGCGTGCTTCACCGTCGAGCTTGAGGTCCATGCGCGAACCGTCTTCGAGGTGAATTTCGCAAGGCGTTTCAGGCTTGAAGTAACGTGCCAGATCCACGCCGACACCGACGTCGGCGGTCAGCAGCGGCGGCAGGTGGCGATCCTGCTGCACTTGTTGCAGTTGCAGCAGACTGGCGTCGATTTCCTGTGCGGTACTGGCCGGGTGGCCAAGTCCGGTGAGGACATTGCGCAGCACTGCCGGAGCGACTTTCTGCGGACGGCCGTTGGCATCGATCCAGTCGACGGCCAGGCCCGCGCGGCTTGCCAGAATTTCCAGTTGCGCATCGCTCATAGGCGCTCTCCATCCAAAGGTTGCAAAGGGGTTGCGGCCGTGAGGCTGACAAGTGCGCAGTACGGAGGGAGCAGGCCCTCATCCGCCGTCTCGTCGGCGGGTGGCTGCTGAAAGCGCCACACCGCGTCGGTCCGTGGAAGGTTGACCACTGGCTTGTCGCTGAGGTTCAGGTCGATTCGCAGCTCACTGCCATCACCCAGTCGCCAGCGCGCGCTGACGGCGGCGCGATCAAGCAGTTGCGCGCCGAGTGCCTGGGTGCCAGGCAGGTTCGGAATGATGTATTGATGGCGCAGTTTCAGCAGTTGCCGGTACAGCGCCAACGTCGCTTGTTGCTTGGGTGAGCCGTTGCCGATCAGCCGCGGTTGCGAGGCAAGGAAGGTTTTTTCGGCATTCGGATCGGGAATTCGCTGACGTTTTTCCGGGTCAGCGAAGGCACTGAAACCGGCGAATTCATTGCGACGGCCATCGCGCACCAACTCGGCCAGTTCATCGTGATGGTGGGTGAAAAACACGAATGGCTGCTCGGCGGCGAATTCATCGCCCATGAACATCAGCGGAATCATCGGCGACAGCAGCAATAGCACCGTAGCCGCTTCCAGGGCTCGTGGGTCGGCCAGTTGATGCAAGCGTTCGCCAAACGCGCGGTTGCCGATCTGATCATGGTTCTGCAAGAACAGCACGAAAGCGGTCGCTGGCAAATGGTCGCTAGGCTCGCCGCGCGGTTCACCGTGGCGCGTGATGTGGCCCTGAAACACGAAGCCCTGACTCAGACAGCGGGTCAACTGGCGTGTCGGTTGCAGCGCGTAATCCGCGTAATAAGCGTCGGTTTCACCGGTCAGCAGCACGTGCAGAGCGTTATGGCCGTCATCGTTCCACTGCGCGTCATAGTGCTCTTCGAGCAGGCTCGACTGGTTGAGTTCGTTTTCCAGGGTCAGCCATATGTGGCGGCCCGGGTCAGTCTGCTGGCGAATGCGCTGCGCCAGTTCCGGCAGGAAATCCTCGCTTTCTATCGCGTGAACCGCGTCCAGACGCAGGCCGTCAAAGCGATATTCGAACAGCCACATCAGCGCGTTGCCGATGAAAAAATCCCGCACTTCAGGCAGGCGAAAATCAATCGCGGCGCCCCACGGCGTGTGTTTGTCTTCGCGGAAGAAGCTCTCGGCGTAGCGATGCAGGTAATTTCCGTCCGGACCGAAATGGTTGTAAACCACGTCGAGGATCACCGCCAGGCCATGGCCGTGGGCGCTGTCGATCAAGTGTTTCAGTTGTTCGGGCGTGCCGTAGGAATCTTGCGGCGCGTAATGCAGGACGCCGTCATAACCCCAATTGCGTTCGCCGGGGAATTGCGCGATGGGCATCAGTTCGATGGCCGTGATGCCCAATTCGGCGAGGCGCGCGAGGTGCTGTTCGACTTCGGCGAAGCCGCCAAGCGCACCGACGTGCAGCTCGTAGATCACCGCTTCACTCCACGGCCGACCCTGCCAGGATGTGTTTCGCCATTGATAGGCGAGGGGGTCGACCACCACGCAGTGGCCTTGGAGGCCACCATTTTGCGCCCTGGAGGCCGGGTCCGGCACTTGCAGTTCGCCATCGATATTGAAGCGGTACTGACTGCCAGCGGGGCAGCGAGTCTTGACTACAAACCAGCCGTCATCCTGCGGCAGCATTGGTAAGGATTGCCCATCGGCCAGTTCGACACTGACGTAAAACGCATCCGGCGCCCATAACGCAAACTGTGTGTGTTCGGCGTCCAGCATGATCGCGCCGTGGGGCCAGGTTGCTATAGACCGTGACGGCATTGTGGAAAATCTCTCTGTTTATCTGTGGCTGGCTTTACCTAGCGCCTTGGCGACCAGTTGTTCGTAAAGTTCAGCGTAGGGTTCGACCGCTTTGGACCAATTGAACGGTGCAGCCATCGCCCGGCAACGCATGGCGTTGAGCAGTTCGGGATAAGCGAAGACTTTGAATGCGCGGCTCAGGGCCTCGCGGTAACTGTCGGCAGTGGATTCGTCGAAGAGGAAACCGGTGACGCCGTTTTCGATGGTGTCAGCCAGGCCGCCGGTATTGCGTGCCACCGGCAACGAGCCGAAACGCTGGGCGTACATCTGGCTCAGGCCGCAAGGTTCGTAACGTGATGGCATCAACAGGAAATCGCTGCCGGCGAACATGCGTCGGGCGTCGGTTTCATTGAAGCCGATGCGCACGCCGATCTGGCCGGGGAAGCGCAGCGCCAGTTCGCGCATGGCTTGTTCTTCCTCTGGCTCGCCACGACCGATGATCGCGATCTGGCCACCGTTCTGCACGATGTACTCAGACACTGCTTCGGTCAGATCCAGACCTTTCTGGTAAACCAGACGCGAGACCACGGCGAACAGCGGGCCGGTGGAATCTTTCAAGCCGAACAACTGGCGCACATGCGCGGCGTTGACCGCTTTGCCTTCCCAGTCACCAATGGCGAATGGCGCAAACAAGTGCGGATCAGTAGCCGCATCCCAGCTCTCATCGATGCCATTCGGGATACCGCTGAGCAAACCTTGCTGGGTCTTGGCGGCGAGAAAACCGTCGAGGCCGCAGCCGAAATCCGGGGTGGTGATTTCCTGCGCGTAGGTCGCACTGACGGTGGTGATGTGGCTCGAATAAGCCATGCCAGCCTTGAGGAACGACATCTTGCCGTAGAACTCCATGCCTTCCTGTTGCAGTGCATGGTTGGGAATGCCGAGTTCCGGGCACGAACCGAGGCTGGTCACGCCTTGATAGGCCAGGTTGTGAATGGTGAACAGGGTCGGTGTGCGTTGCCCGCGCCAGTGCATGTAAGCAGGCGCCAGACCGGCCGGCCAGTCATGGGCGTGCACCAGATCCGGGCACCAGTGAATTTGTGCGAGGTTGGCGGCGATATCGGCAGCGGCCAGGCCCAGACGGGCGAAACGAATGTGGTTGTCCGGCCAGTCGCGACCGTTGTTGGCGCCGTAAGGTGAACCCTCTCGCTCGTAGAGTTCGGGGCAGATCAGCACATAGATGACCAGACCATCAGGCATGTCCATGCGCCCGATCTTGCAGGGTGGCAACGCGGCATGCCCGCCCAGCTCGCCGATAATATGAATCGGGTTTTCGCTGTTCATCACCTGCGGATAGCCGGGGATCAACACCCGCACGTCATGCAAGTGGGCCATGGCCCGTGGCAGGGCGGCAGAAACGTCACCCAGACCGCCGGTTTTCACCAGGTCGGCGATTTCCGAGGTAACGAACAAAACTTTCTTCTTGTTGGGATTCTGGCGGATTACCGGCGTCAGTGGCTTGGTACCCGGGACGTTGATTGTCCGGGTGCCGGGAACGCTCACTGTGGTCGATTCACCGATCGACTGCTGCACACGCTCTCCCTGAATATCCAATGCCACGCTGATCATATGAATCTCCCGTCGTTGATCTGATTCTTGTCTGGAACACCCGATGACCATGGCCAAGTCCTGTGGCCGGGCGCAAACGCGCCACGCATCGGTGAGCAAACGCTACCCAACACGTGCAAGCAGAATGGGTGAGGAGGCCATTGCAAAAGTTGAACCACTCGCGTTGGCCTTGCCTTTCAGATGACCCGCCGCCTTCAGCAAAAGTTTCGATTAATTTTCTGCTATGTGACGGCGAGATTTCGCCCCGCGAAAACCAGTCTAGGCCAGATCCTAGAGCGGGCGAGGGCAATCGGACGAATTGTTCGACAATCTGTTTCAGCGTCAGGTAAATCGCGGGTTGCAGCGGGGGTACGCACCGACGAAGTGCAGGTTTTCAGTATCGGGCGGGTCAAAATGGTGACTGATCAGTCACCGTTTCGGGCGCGGCAGGCGTCCGGGTGCACCGTTGCGGTGCGGACAGTTTTGTTGTTGGGGTGTCAGTCAGTGCCTCATCGCGGGCAAGCCCGCTCCCACAGGGTACGTGGTGAACACCAATGTCGCGTATCACCTCGGAACCTGTGGGAGCGGGCTTGCCCGCGATGACGGCGGTAAAACCAGCGGTGATTCCAGTATTAATATCAGTTCAGTAGTCGAATCGGCTTTCCAGCTGACCAAGCCTGAACATCTTCGATCATCTGCGAAAAGAACAACTCATAGTTTTGCCGGCTGACATAGCCCACATGCGGTGTCGCCAAGACATTCTCCAACGTGCGAAACGGGTGCAGCGCTGGTAAAGGCTCCTGAGCGAACACATCGAGTGCCGCGCCGCCGATCTGTTGTTTCTGCAACGCCTTGATCAACGCAGCTTCATCGACGATCGGCCCGCGTGCGGTGTTGACCAGCAGCGCAGTGGGTTTCATCCAGCCCAAGGCCTGAGCATCAACCAGCCCACGGCTGCGCTCGCTGAGCACCAGATGCACCGATAACACATCGGCTTGTTCGAACAGTTGCTGCTTGCTGACATAAGTAGCGCCGACCTCGGACGCGCGTTCGGCGGTAAGGTTTTCGCTCCAGGCAATCACGCGCATGCCGAACACCTGCCCGAACTGCGCAACCCGCTGGCCAATGCTGCCCAGCCCGAGGATCCCCAGGGTCTTGCCGTGCAGGTCGCCACCCAGACCTTGCTGCCACTGGCCGTCGCGCAGGGCATTGGCCTCGGTCACCAGGTTACGGGTGGCGGCCATGATCAGCGCCCAGGTCAGTTCCGGAGCGGCGTGCTTGTAGCTGTCGGTGCCGCAGATGCGGATGCCCAGCTTCGCAGCGGCTGGCATGTCCAGCGCGGCGTTGCGCATGCCGCCGGTGACCAGCAACTTCAGGTTTGGCAGTCGCTTGAGCAAATCCTCATCGAACCGCGTGCGCTCGCGCATCACGCAGATCACTTCGAAGCGTGCCAGACGTTCGGCCAGTGTGGCGTTGTCCGCCGGATACTCATGCACAAAACTCACTTCGCCCAGGCTGTCCAGCACCGACCAGTCGACCACATCGCGAGCCACGTCCTGCCAGTCATCGATCACTGCGATTTGCAACGCCATCAGCCTTACCTCATCAAGGAGCGAGTTTGTTTTGCGCCAGCCAGCCGAGCAATGCCTGGTGGAATTTGGCTGGTTCTTCCATCTGCGGGGCGTGGCCCATTCCGGGGAATTCCACCAGCGTCGAATGTGGAATCAGCTTCGCTACCTGCTTGCCGAGCACTTCGTAATGCCCGATCTTCGCCTTTACCTCAGGCGGCGCGATGTCCTTGCCGATGGCCGTGGTGTCGGAGGTGCCGATCAACAGCAGGGTCGGCATTTTCAGGTCTTTGAACTCGTAGTACACCGGCTGGGTGAAAATCATGTCGTAGATCAGCGCCGAGTTCCATGCGACTTGTGTCTTGCCCGGGCCGTTGCTCAGACCCGCGAGCATGTCTACCCAGCGGTTGAATTCAGGTTTCCAGCGGCCGTCGTAATAAGTTGTGCGTTCGTAGTCGCGGATGCCTTGGGCGGTGACTTTCAGTTCACGCTGATACCACTGGTCTACGGTGCGATACGGCACGCCGAGGGCTTTCCAGTCTTCCAGACCGATCGGGTTGACCAGCGCCAACTGGTCGACCTGATCCGGGTATTGCAGTGCATAGCGGGTGGCGAGCATGCCGCCTGTGGAATGGCCGAGCAGGGTGGCTTTCTGGATACCCAGCGCCTTGAGCAATTGCTGGGTGTTGGTCGCCAGTTGCTGGAAACTGTACTGATAGTGCTCGGGCTTGCTGGAGCTACAGAAACCGATCTGATCCGGTGCGATCACCCGGTAACCGGCCTCGCTCAGGGCTTTGATCGAACTGTCCCAGGTCGCGCCGCAGAAGTTCTTGCCGTGCATCAGAACTACCGAACGACCATTGGCCTTGCCATCGGCGGCGACGTCCATGTAGCCCATTTGCAGGGATTTGCCCTGGGATTGAAATTCAAAATGCTTGAGGGTGTAGGGATAGTCGAAACCTTGCAGTTCCGGGCCGTATTGCGCGCCTTCGGCATGCGCAACCAGCGGCAGAGTGGCGGTCAGGAGCAGGCCGGGCAGCCAGCGGGAAAGCGACACAGACATAGGGGCAACTCCGTAGGAAATCGGCCGATGCTTGATCGGCCGGATTATGGCGACGTTAACCACAGGCAATACCCGCGCCCGAACGTTCAACCGAGCCAGCCGAGCGTGAGCATCGCGACCACCGCATAACGTGCACCTTTGGCCAGCGTGACGATCAACAGAAAACGCCATAGTGGCTCGCGCATCACGCCCGCAACCAGCGTCAGTGGATCACCGATCACCGGCAGCCAACTGAGCAGCAGCGTCCAATGTCCGTAGCGCTGATAGTGCTTGCGTGCTCGCGCCATGTGTCTGGCGCTCACGGGAAACCAGCGCCGATCCTGAAACCGCTCAAGCCCGCGCCCCAGCCACCAATTGACCAGCGAACCGAGCACATTGCCCAGCGTTGCCACAGCCAGCAGTCCCCACAGCCAATAGCGCTCGCTGACAATCAAGCCGACCAGCAATGCCTCGGATTGCAGCGGCAGCAACGTCGCGGCACCAAATGCGGCGAAGAACAGCCCGGTGTAAGCCGCCGCCATCAATGCGCCGGGTAGTCCGCCACGATCACGTCAGTACCGTCCTTTTTCAGACCGATGACTTGATACGCATCGCTCATGCCGTCCATTTCCATGCCGGGCGAACCCATCGGCATGCCCGGTGCGGCCACGCCAAGCAGGTCGTCACGCTTGCTCAGGGCGAGGACTTGTTCCGCGGGCACGTGGCCCTCGACGAATTTGCCGTTGATGATTCCGGTGTGGCACGAGTTCAGACGTGGCGGCACGCCGTGCTTGAGCTTGAACTCGCTCATGTTGCTTTCGACGTGATCCTCGACCTTGAAGCCGTTGGCTTCGAGGTGGCTGATCCACTTTTTGCAGCAGCCGCAATTGGCGTCACGATGGACTTCAATCGGGATCAGGTCGGCGGCTTGCGCCAGGGAGGAAATGAACAGGGCGCTCAGGGCGACCAGACGCAGAGGGTTTCGCATACAGGGCTCTCGGCTTGAATGTGGGTCAGAAAAGAACGCATTTTGACCTGGTTTTCCTGCAGGGCTTCAACGGAGTGTTTCCAGTTAATTCAAGGCAGGCCTGCCAGGATGATCGTAGATCAAACCTGACAGGCCGCTGAGTGGCAGATGACAAATCTGTCAGCGAACCTTGAAGCGTCCCATGATTGCGCTGACGCGGCTGTTGGCTTCGAGCAACTGACGGGTGTTAAGTTCGCTGGTGTGGCCGCTCTGCACCAGCTCTTCGACCATGTGGCGGATCTGCACCATGCTGCGGTTGATCTCTTCGGTCACCGCGCTTTGCTGTTCGGCAGCGGTAGCTATCTGTGTGCTCAGGCTGTTGATGTGGCTGACCGAACCGGCCATTTCGTCGAGGCCGGAATTGACCCGGGCGGTTGCGTCGGCGGCCGACTGGCAACTGACCTGAGTGTTTTCCATGGCGCTGACCGACGAACTCACGCCTTGCGTCAAACGGGTCAACATCTCGTTGATTTCCGAGGTGCTGGCCTGGGTGCGGGCGGCGAGGGCGCGTACTTCGTCAGCTACCACTGCGAAGCCGCGACCCTGCTCGCCAGCGCGGGCCGCTTCGATGGCGGCGTTCAGCGCCAGCAGGTTGGTCTGACCGGCGATGGCGCCGATCACGCCAAGGATTTCGGTGATGCGCTGTGCGTCCTGCTGCATGCTCTCGACTTTGCGCGTGGCGCTGGCGACTTCGTCGATCAAGGCCACGACGCTGTTGGAGGCCTCGCCGACGACGATCCGCGAGCGGTCGGCGTTTTCGTTGGCGCGCTGGGTGAAGGCTGCGGTTTCGGCGGCGTTCTGCGCGACGCTTTCGGCGGTCGAACTCATTTCGGTGATGGCGGTGACGGTCTGGTCGGTTTCCGAGGCGTGGCGCAGCAGGATCTGGCTGGTGTGCGCCGAGGTGCGTTGCAGATCGTCAAGGCCGGACGCCATCGCGCCGGTGGCCTGGGTGACTTCGCCGATCATGTTTTGCAGGTAAACGATGAAGGTGTTGACCGAGTGGCCAATGGCGCCCAGTTCGTCTTCGGCGCGAATGGTGATGCGTCGGGTCAGGTCGGCGTCGCCGCTGGACAGCAGATCGATGTTGGCTTTGAGGGCTTTCATGCGCTGCACCAGTTGGCGGATCGCATAGAGCTGCAACAGCACCAGCAGGATCACCATCGGAATCTGCAACAGACTCAGCGTGCTCAGTACGTCATCGCGCTGAGCGGTGATCAGGCGGGTCGGCAGGGCGGTGGCGAGGAACCACGGCGTGCCTTCGATCGGACGCATGAAGAAGGTGCTGGCTTCGCCGTTATTGTCGAATTCGACACGCTGCGCCTGATCGCGGTTTTGCAGTCCGGCCTTGACCTGGCTGGCGAAGGTCGAACTGGCGGCGAGTTCGCTGATGTTTTTCAGAACGATCGGGCCGCTGATGCGCGAGCTATTGCTGATGACCTTGCCGTCGGCTTCGACGATGAGCATTTCGGCGTTGAGGTCTTTTTCCTTGCGCGCCACCAGGTCGTTGAAGAAGCCCAACGTAACGTCGATGGTCGACACGCCCCACGCGCTGCCGTTTTTCTGGATGGCCATGGCGCAGTTGGTGCGCGGTTCGGCACTGGCGTCGTCTTTATAGGCTGCGGCCCATGCGCACTGGCCGCGCGGGGTCTGCATGCCGCCCTTGTACCAGCTCTGATCGTAATAGTTGGGTGCCGCGTCGCTGTTCCAGAAGGTGTTGACTGCCAGTTTGCCCGAGGCATCGCGGTGCCAGAACGTACTGAATTTATTGCGCCCGGCTTCACGCTGTCCCGGCAACGGCCAGATCCCGCCACCGAACACCTTCAACTCGCCGTACTGATCCACCAGCCCCGGCAGCACCGTGTCGATGGCTGCGCTGTCGAGCAGCGGAATAGTCTGGGTGATGCTGCGCTGCTGCGACTGCACCTTGTTCAGTTCGCCCTGGATCTGCTCGGCGACTTCGGCGATGCGGTTGAGCACTACCTGCTCTTCGGTGTGGCGCAGCTTGGGTGCAACCAGTTGGCTGATGCCAACCACCGTCAGCACCGACAGCAGCAGAATGAACAGAACCAGAAACAGCGTGTAGCGAGCCTGAATAGTGCGGAATGCGGGCATGGAAACCGGTCCTTGAGCAGGGATTCTTATTATCGGCGGAGAGAAAACAGCGCGGGGTTCTACTACTTATCGTCGTGGCGCAAAGAAGCTTGAGGTACTCGAGTACTAAAAAGTGCTTTGAAGACCAGTGGCAGGTAACGAGATCGATACATGCGGACTAACCAGACGGTTCGCGAGTCTTAAAGCTGCAATCTGGTGATCCGGTCAGAGCCGACAAAAGTCAATGATTGCTAGGGGAGGCTGGTTTGTATCCGGAATGTACAAGATTTGTAAAAAATATGAGAAAAGAGTTGGATCCATCTGTTCATCGACCGATACTCGCCGCAATTTGCAGTCGATCAATAAGGAAATACCCATGTCTTTCTCGCAAGGAACCCGCTCATGACGATCGGCCTTACTGGAACCTGGCAACCCAAGGCAGGTTTGCTGGTGCGCGATACTTCGGTTTCCGGCAAACCGGTGTCGCAAAACCTCAAGGTCAAGCAAATGCTGGCCCTGGTCGGTAACGATCCAACAGCGATCAACACCGCGGAGATGGACAAGCAGGGGTTGCACAAGGCAATCAGGGGTTTTGATCCGGAAAACGTTTCGACCAAACAGATGGGCAAATTGAGTGAGATGCTGCGCAGCCGCGGCCTGATCTCCGAGATCACGTCGATCAACCTGTTCAATGCCGGTGACAAGTTCGATCGCTTCGGCGTGCCGAAGGACATCGACGCCAAGTTCAACGCGCTGGAGTATTTCGCCACGCAACTGGACAACATCCAGAGCAACAATATCCAGGGCAACAAGTACGCCAACGCGTTGATCCCCGAGTATAAAAAAGCCATTTATGTGCTGCAGAACCTGAAGACCTACGGCCAGGGTGGCGAGCGCCTTCCGCCTACCGACAAGGGCGTCAGCGCCAAGGCCTGATGCTGGTTTGTGGCCCGTCCGATGACGGAACGGGCCTTGTCCTCCGATCAGCTTCCTTCAAACCGCGTGGTTTCCACAGATGATGACTGGATGCCCATCCGGTCATGCAGATCCTGCATGTGCGTACAGCGCAGCGCCATCGGCCGTGGTTGATAGCCGCGATGAAACAACGCCAGCCATCCTCCCCCCCTGTCGTCGGGCGCCAGTCCGGTGAACACGAACCCCATGTTCGATAGCGTGTGTTCTGCGGTGTCGAAACCTTGTGCCAACCTGAGCCGGATCGAGATCATCCAGTGCGCGGGCAGACGCTCTAGCTGCGTCAGCAGACTGGCGTCCAGCTCCTTGAACGTCCCGTCGTAACGGTCGGCATTCTGTTCGAGATGCACCGGGGCACCGATCCATGGCGACGCGGTCGGCTGCGTTCCGAATACTGCGCATTGGCGCAGCATGAAATCGCGACACGCCACGGGCCAGGCCAACGCCGGAATTGCGCGTTGATAACCGTCGATGGGTTGATAACCGATGAGCAGCGTCACCGGCTCCGACTCGCCATACGGAGATCGGGCGTAGTCAGGCAAAACGCCGATGTTGTGAAAGCCGAGGCGGGCAGCCATGCGTTGCGTGTAGTCATGGTGGGTGACCTGCTTGATCGTCACGCCTTGACAGCCCAGCGCCTGGGCGTGAATCAACAGGTGCTGTGACAGCCGGGTAGCGATGCTCTGGCCGCGGGTATCCGGGTCAACCACGGTCAATGCCAGTTCAGCGATACATGACCCTTTGGCGCGCACGAGCGTGGCATGCCCCAGCATCTGATCATCGGCCACCGCCACCAGTGAGTGCCAGCGACCCGCCGCGTGGTTCTGGTTGATCATGCATGGCAGGTAGACCTGAGGTTGCACGTAACAGTCGCCATAAACCTTGCGAAACAAATCGGTAACGGCCGAAGCGTCGCTCTTGCGGAAGCTTCTCAGAATCACGCTTTGCATGATGAAAGCTCCTGAGGCGAACTGTCGTACTCGCGCAGATCGATTACCTGGCGGTGCTTGCCCGAACGCGGATGGCGTGACAGCGCTTCGACCGGGCAGCACTGCGTGTGCAAATCGAGGAGCTGATCGGCGCGCAGTTGGTCAATCAGTGGGTAGTGTTCGATCAACGCCTGGCGCAGTGCGCGATTGGCCTCGGCAGGTGTAAGCGTGGTGCCGACCGGCGCCCATTTCACGCTCAGTACATCTTTGCGCCCGGTCTGCTCGATGACCAATTGCCAGTCGACACTGCCAGTGCAGCGTTGCACGAGCTCGCCAAGCGTGCGGGTCAGCAGCGTCAATATGCCCACGCGCACACGCTGGCTGTCAGCGCTGCGGCCCAGCAACGCGAATTTGCGCATCGGCGTCGCGCAAGGCTCGCGCCAGCAGGCCCGATCACCCACCGGGTAGCGGATCATTGGCATCAGGCGCCGCGTGAGGTTGGTCGTCACCAGCATGCCGATGCGATCACATTCAGTAATCACTTCGCCGGTGTGCTCGTCGATGATCTCCAGAACGCTGTGGCCATCCGGCGTTCGGTGTTCACCCAGGATGCAATCAAGATGACTGGCGCCGAGGAACCCGGCGTCGACGCTGGCGTAGCCCATCGAGGCAACGCGCACGTTGGGGAAGACCCGGCCGAGCAATTGCAGTTGCGCGGGGAACAGGCTTTCGCCGCCGTAGAGCAGGGTTTCAACGCCGTACAGCGTCTGGTCGTGTTGATCCAGCCACGCAGCGAATGTCAGTAGCTGTGCAGGTACGCCGGCCAACACATTGATCCGTTGCTGCGCAATCGCTTCGGCCAGAACTGCGGGCTCGACCATGCCGGTAAACGGAAATTCGACGACCCCCGGCCCTGCGTGTGCCAAGGCATCATGCACAAATATGAAACTGGCATACAGGTCGCCTACAAAGAACAGGTTCGCCACGCGGTCGCCTGCATTCAGTTGCTGCGCAAGACTGTTGCCGAAGTCTTGCACCAGCATTCGCCATTCTTCCCGGTCGAATACCGAAAACCGGCCTTCGCCGGTGGTGCCTCCGGTTTTGTAGATCAGTGCGTTGCTTATCGCGCAACTCAGCACTGGCCACTGGTCCAGATCATGGCTGTCTTTCCAATAGGCAACCGGGTCGACGATCGGCAGTTCGCTGAGCAAACGTATGTGTTCGGGTACGCCGGTGAAATGCTCGCGGTAAAAACTTGAATGCTCACGCGCGAAAGCGACCAGCTCGTTCAGTTCAATGAAGTCGTTCATGACGTTTGCTCCAGAGCGACCGTGCGAGTGGCGGGTGCAGATCGCGGCGGGCGCCGGTTATCGATCACCAGCGGTGTCTTGCCGCTGTGGGTATTTCGCGCGAATTGCCCTTCGTCGCAGACTTCAGCGTCCACGCGCAGCAACCCGGTCTGAATCACCGTGGCCAGTGTCGGGTAGTTCAGCAGTCGCGCATGCACCTCGTCTGGCGCTGTTGCGCTGCGCAACAGCATGCGTTCGAGTCCGTCATCCGCGTGATCCAGCACCAACTGAAACGGTGTTTGCAGGTGCTGCGCCAGTTCCGTCAGAGAGATGAAGTCCGTGCCGATGCGCAGCAGCTTGCCGTGGCGTTGCAGCAATTCGAAGCGTGGCGATGTGAGGCCGCATGCGCATGGACCGTTGACCCAGCGGCCGCTGTCGCCGATGTCGTAACGGTGAACGTGCTGGCCTTCGCGAGCGATTGATGTAAATAGCAGTCGACCGATTTCATCGCCGCTGACTGGCTGATCTGCCTCGAGCGCGACTATTTCCAGATGCTGCGCGTCGCTCATCAGGTGAAACACACCATCACCCGTAGCCGCGCAGGCATGGCCCAACGGGCCGGCATCGACGCTGCCGTAGATCGCCGAGCGAATCAACGTGGCGCCGCAACTGTGCATCAGCTGGCGGCTTTGCTCACCCATGTGCTCGCCGCCGAGGAAGATTTTTTCCACGCCGCCATAGTCGCGCAGTCGCTGCCCCTCATTGAGAAACAGGCGGTGCAGGGTGCTGGGCATACCGACCAGCGTTGTTACACGTTGATCGACGATCAGTTGGGCAATTTCGCTGTAATCGTCGTCGGCCGGCGCACCCATCGGCAGATGCGTCACGTCCAGTTGCTCGAGGACCTTGGCGAAACTGAAGAACCCCCCGTACAAGCCACCGCAGAAGAACAGATTCATCACCCTGTCCCGGGCTGGATCGAGACCGGCGGCAAACAAACCGTCGGCCGCGGCGCGCATTTGCTGGTAGAAGTCGCGATAGCTGTAGCCCGCCAACGCTGGCACGCCGCTGCTGCCCCCGGAGCGGAAGTACAGCTGCGCCGACGGATTGATCGGGTGCGCGGCAAACGCCTCTTTGCTCAGGATCGGCTGGCCGATGACGCAGGGCGCTGATGGCAACGCGTCAAGTGTGGCATGGCGGGGCAATATCGCTGGCGACAGGCTGACCGACACCCGTCGGCTCAAGCGTTGCAGGGCGTAGACGCCATCGTGCGGCTCGCCATCGTAGCCATCATGGATCGCCTCGATCGGCGTGATGCGGGTGATGCCTGCCGCAATCAGCGTGCGCGACAATTCGGCAGATTCTTGCTCGGCGCAGATCAGTGCACAGCTTTGCAGGACATTGCGCCAGGGCAGCAGAGTGCCGCAGATGAGTGCCCGCGGCAGCGGTTTGAGCAGCAAGGTGCGAAACAGCGGCGAGGGCTCTAGTTGCCGGTCGTGCGCCCAGATCACCCGCCATCCCGCTGCGTGCCAGACCTGGCCGGCGGTCCCGGCGAAACTCCGGGCAAGGTTGGCCAGGGCAGTGCGGGTGGTGATTTCCGAGGCTTCCTGAAGCGTAGGCAGCAGGGCCGGCCATTGCGCGGCGCGGCGCTCGAAAGCAGCGGCCAGGCCCGCGCCGATTGCGCGCAATACAGCCTCGTCGTCGCTGTCCACCAACAGCCACTGCGGGCTGGAACAGGCTTGCTGATCGAGGCGGCAAACTTCATCCACCACGCCATCCAACACCTGTGGCGCGACTGCGTCCGGCGTCAGATACGCGCAACTGATGCGGTGCCCCCAGTCAATCCAGCGACAGCCCGCCGGAATTTGCTGGCGTATCGCTTGCAGCGCCGACTCGCCACCCCATGCCGATACGCCGTTGGCCATTTTGCACAGTTCGGCGATTTGGTTCGTGGTGGTCGGCAGCACGGCGATGTGGCCGGCCAATTGGCCGCTGGGGTCGCACTGCAGCAGGGCGTGGAGCAGTTGCGCGGTCAGACCCCGATCACTGCTGCTGGGCCGCAGCCAGTTGATATTGCCCGCCAGCAGACCCTCGACCACCGCGCAGAATGCCAGCAGCGGGGCATTGCCCGGTGTGATATGCACCACCAGTCCCAAAGGACTCCAGCGTTCGAAGCGCGACTGCCGATAGTCGATTCGCCGCAATGACTCGGGATGCTCTCCCAGCTCGCGTCGAAGCTTGCGCAGCAGTGCTTGCGGCTGGCAGAACTCGATCAGTGCCAGACGTTGTTCCGGATCCAGGGGCAGTGCGGTTTCTGCTGTCTGTAGTCGCGCAGCGAAGGCGGTGACTGCCGTGATCACGGTCGTACTGTTTAGCTCGCTACTCAAATGCTGCGGCAGTTCAAGGTGCAGCTGCTCGAGTACAGACTCGAGGTTGCAATCGTCGTGCAGTTGGCCGTTGATAAGGTACATATCAGTGTCTCCCCAGCAGTTCGGATGCCGCCATCGCGCAACTTCTGCCCGCCGTGGTCGCGGCGCGGCCATGCAGTTCGAACCAGTCGCCAGTCAGGCCGCAACCGCAACTTTCGCCCGGGTACAGAGTGGCGAGATCGCTCATGACTACTGCATGTGCGGGACTGGATGAAATGTACGGTGAAACAAAACTCAGCAAACCCGGCTGGCCGTAGGGCAGGACAGCCGCGTCGTATGGACTGCGCACAAACACCTTTGCATACACCGGCACATGAAAATGATGGTTGGCACATTCGACATAAGGCACCGGGTGCTCGACCGCGCCGTAACCGTCACGGCAGCGGGCCAGATCCATGCCCAGTTGTTGGTGCATCCGCTGGTACAACTGCTGACGGGGAATCTCTTGCGCGGCACGGTCTTTCCAGCCGCCGCCAAACAACGCCAGTGAATCAGGCGCCAGTTGCAGGTCCGCCACCCCGGTGGCGCGCATGCGTTGCAGCACCTGCCAGAGGAACGCCGGGAAGCCGATGATCCGCACCGGCAAGCCTTGAGCAGCGAATGCCTGCAACGCTGCGATCACCCCGAAACCATCGAATTCATGCCCGCTGGCGGTGCGCCGCAGTGCATAAACCACCTGATTGACCGGCGCGAATCGACATAGAAACTGGTCCGTGTAAGAGGTGCCCAAAGTGATGTCGCCTTCCGGTTCATAGCTCAGCAGCAAGTAGTTGCACGGTGTCTGCGGGGTATCCCAGCCGTAATGATCGAAGATCCGCTGCACCATGTACTGCGCCGCCCGCAGACTGCGCTCGTCGTAGCGCATTCTGCTCTGCTGGCCGCTGGTGCCGGACGAGGTAAGCTCCAGCGCGTCGCGGCCGGCGGTGCTGAGCACTTGTTGTTGCTTGAAAAAGTTGGCATAGATCGGCGGTAATCGCGACCAGTCATCGAGGCCGTCGAGATCCTGCACGGCGAGCCCATTGGCCTTCAGCCAGTGCACATAACCCGGTGTGTGCTGGCTGTGAAACCGGCAGATTTCGGCCATCGCCTGGTCAAACAAACCTTCCGGCACGGAATCCGGGCAATAGGGATGCGGCAACGCACACAGCGCGTCGCTATGGGGGAGTTGAGTCATGGGAGTCCTTATTGTTATTCGGTAGATGCGATGGGCGGGGAAGTTTTCTGTAGAAAACGGTAAAGCAGCGGCAGGCTCGACAGGCCGCTGAATGCGGCGTACAGCGCAAAGGATTCGAGGCCGGTTGCGCCGCCAATGACTGCAATCAGCGAACCGCCAAGCCCCATCACGGCAATCGAAATCATGCCGACTGCGGCGGAGACCAAACCCTTGCTGTCATCACTGGAAAACAACGCCAGGCGGTACAGTGCGGCGTTGCTCATTCCCAGCCCCACGGCATACACCGCAAGACCGCTGATCAGCAGTCCGAGGGATGTGCCGAACAGTGCGCTGCCGAGCAAGAGCAACAAGCCAAGGCAGAACGGCCACAAGGCCAGGCGAATCAAATGCGCCAGTTCGCGTGAAGCCAGTAAACGGTCAAGGATCAGATTGCCGCAGATAACTGCCGAGAAAATCGGGATTTGCCACAGGCCATATTCCAGCGTGGACAAGCCCAGCAGTTGCACCAGCAACAGCGGCGCAAGTCCGATCCAGGCTATCAGCGGCAAACTCATCAGACCGAGGGCAAGGCACGCGCCGAGGAATTGGCGGTTGCGCAACAGCGCCAGGTACCGTCGACGCAACGCCTGCCCGGAAAACCGCATCGGTGCCTGCTGCCCGCCATCGCGGCGCATGACGCCGATGGTTTCCGGCATGCAGGCGTAGAGGCACAGCCAGACTGTCGCTGCGGCAAGGCCCAAGCCGAGAAACAGTCCACGCCAGCTCAGCCATTGGAGTAACAGAGTGCCGAGCAGAGGGCCGAGCAGTGGCGACAGTAGGGTGACGTTGCCGAGCAGGGCCATCAGGCGCACGGCATCTGCCTCGCTGAACACTTCCTGAAGCGCCGGATAGCTGACCGCCACGACGAATCCGATGCCCATGCCCTGCACCAGTCGTAGTGTGTTGAACACTGCGATGCCGGGTGCAGCGATCGCGGCTGCACAGGACACCGCGAAGAGTGCGCAGCCGATCAACAGCAGCGGACGCCGGCCGAAATGATCGGACAGTGGACCGATCAGCCATTGCAGGCACACGCCGCCGATCAGGTAAAGGTTGAAGGCGTTGGGGATATGCGCGGGGTCGGCCGCAAATTCTGCAGTGACCGTGAGCATGGCAGGCATGATCACGTCGCTGGCCATATAAGTCAGCAACTCGAACAAGGTGATGGCCAGGCAAAAGCCGAGCGTTTGTAACGGCGGGATAGTGATCAGTGTCCTTTGCATACGCTTCCATGTCGTTTGATTGGGAGCACAAAGGGTAGGGGCGCAGGTGCGGATTTTCCTACGCTGCAGGTACGACAAAAAATGTCTTCAGTTTGCCTGGTGTTGCAATGTACATAAGTCGCACGCAGGTGGGCGAATGGGACTACAGGCCGGGGATGATGGAGCCACAAACCCTGCCCACATTCATGCAGGCAGAGCTTGAGGTGCTAAACATTTTTTTGCAGTTGCTGCCGGATTTAACCCCGCATGAAGCCAAAGCTCTTCGTCGGCTGTAACATGAGACCCGTTTGCGGCGGCGCATCCCCGTAACACGGTAAGCGCATGGCGTGCATGCCGATACAAACCGGATACATTTCCAAGCTTCAGGAGCCTGTAATGACCAACTCGCAACGCTTGAAATATTCGATTCTGATTGCCCTGACGGTACTGGCGATCATGCTCGGCCTGTCCTGGCTGCAAAACGCCGGCAAAATCACTGAGCAGATGTTTCAGTACGTCGCCATCGGCGTGGCGGTAATCGTGGTAGTAATCAATGGCGTGATGCGCCGCAAGGTCAAGCCTTGACGGCGCCTGTCGCAGGCATCAATCGCTGTTGAGTACCGCGGCAGCCTGCGGGTGCAGGCTGTAGCTCTTGTCGGCATTGAAGGTGATCACGCCTTCGGCGCACAGGCGCTTGAGTACTTCGCGCACGCTGAGAAACGACAGCGGAATGTCCAGCTCGAGCAACTGGGTATGCACCCCGCGCACGCCCAGACGACGCTCGTCCTCGGCGGCGACCAGCAAGGCATCGAGGACTTTCAGCCGGATCAGGCTGGTGCGCAGGCCGAAACTCTTGAGCAGCACACGAATGCGCTCATTACCATGACGTTCGACCCGATGTTTGAAAACGCTGGCGCTGGAACCCATTGAAGCCCCTTGCGGCGCCTGGCTACCGTCCGTTGGTAGGTGTGGGGTGTACATGCGATTACTCCTTTCAGAGCCTGCTCAGGAAAAGTTTTTTGGTTGCTCTCTGGGTATAAGACGAATCAGCTCGCAAAATCATGAACGGCAACATGTAGAAAATTTGTCGCCGATTCGTCGTTTCTCCGTAATCACGGCGCAAAACCCCGGGCCTGGGGGCTAAATTTTTTTTTCCGGCTTCGTTTCTTGGGAAGGCTCATGGCGCGTGGACGCGTGGGTGTTTTCAGAACGGATCCGGCGTGCCCTCGTACTTGAGCACAACACGCCCTTCGGCATTCTTCATCAGGAGCGAGCGTGATCAATACCAGACAGTTAACCGGCGTGGCCGTAGCCGGCATGTTTCTAGGACTGAGTCTGTCCGCACAGGCGTTCAGCCCGTCCACCGAGACCGGCGCGGATATCCGCCGGACAGCGTTCGGCGTCCCGCATATCCGCGCTGAAAACGAACGCGGCCTCGGCTTTGGCATCGGCTATGCCTACGCGCAGGACAACCTTTGCCTGCTGGCCAACGAGATCGTCACCGTCAACGGCGAACGTTCACGCTACTTCGGGCCAGAGCAGTTGACCGTTGAAGAACGCGAAAACCGTGTCAGCGACGTTTTTTTCACCTGGCTCAACACCCCGCAAGCGGTGCAGGCCTTCTGGCAGGCGCAGCCTGTCGAGGTGCGTGATCTGGTGGAAGGTTATGCCGCCGGTTACAACCGCTATCTCGCCGAACGCCGTCAGCAGGGACTGCCGCAGCAATGTCAGGGCGAGTGGGTACGCGACATCGCCGCCGAAGATCTGGTCAAGCTGACCCGGCGGCTGCTGGTCGAAGGCGGTGTCGGCCAGTTCGCCGAAGCACTGGCAGGTGCAACGCCACCGCAGGCGACCGCTCAGGTTCAAAACCACACTCGTTCCTATGAACTGGCTGATGCGCGCATGCAACGCTTTGCACTGGACCGGGGCAGCAACGCGGTGGCTGTGGGCAGCGAGCGCTCGTTCAACGGCCGCGGCATGTTGCTGGCCAACCCGCACTTTCCCTGGGTCGGTGGCATGCGCTTCTATCAGATGCACCTGACCATTCCCGGCAAGCTCGATGTGATGGGTGCGGCGTTGCCGGGGTTGCCGATGATCAACATCGGGTTCAACCAGCATGTTGCCTGGACGCATACGGTTGACTCGTCCAAGCATTTCACCTTGTATCGTTTGCAACTTGATCCGAAGGATCCAACGCATTATCTGCTCGACGGCAAATCCCTGCCGTTGACCAAGCAAACCGTGACGGTGCAGGTCAAACAGCCCGACGGCCAGCTCGTGCCGGTGGCGCGTGATATCTACAGCTCACAGTTCGGCCCGATCGTGCAGTGGCCGGGCAAACTCGACTGGGACAAGCAATACGCCTACAGCCTGCGCGACGCCAACCTCGACAACGACCGCGTGCTCAAACAGTGGTACTCGATGAACCGCGCCGCCAATCTCAAGGATTTGCAGGATTCGGTACACAAGATTCAGGGCATTCCGTGGGTCAACACCCTGGCAGTGGATGATCAGGGCCAGACGTTGTACATGAACCTGTCGGTGGTGCCGAACGTCAGCGCCGACAAACTGGCCAAGTGCAGCGATCCGCGTATTGGCCTGGAGATGATCGTGCTCGACGGCTCCAATAGCGCCTGTGCCTGGGACATCGATCCGCAAGCGGCGCAGAAAGGCATCTACGCCTCCAGCCAGTTGCCGCAGCTGCTGCGTAAAGATTTCGTGCAGCACTCCAACGACTCGGCCTGGCTGGCCAACCCGGCGCAGCCGTTGACCGGATTTTCGCCGCTGATCAGCCAGGAAGGCCAGCCGCTGGGCTTGCGTTCACGTTTTGCACTGGATCGACTGGGTGTCTTGAGCAAACACGGCGCTGTGTCGGTTAAAGACCTGCAACACATGGTCATGGACGATCAGGTGTACCTCGCGACTCAGGTGGTGCCGGATCTGCTCAAGTTCTGCGCCGGTGATCTGGGCGCGGATGCGCCTGCGGTAAAACCGGTGTGTGTGAGCCTCAAGAATTGGGACGGTCGGGCCAACCTGGATTCGGGAATCGGGCTGATGCACTTCCACAGCATCATGCAGACGTTGCAGCAATCCCCTGATGTCTGGCGCGTGGCGTTTGATCCGAAGGATGCGCAACACACCCCGCGCGGGCTGGCGGTCGAAAAACCTGAAGTGGCCAAAGCCGTGCGCGAAGCGATGCTGGCGTCAGTCGCTTCGAGCGAAAAAACGGGCTTGAAACCTACGACCCGTTGGGGGGATGTGCAAGTGGTCAGCAGCGGCGGCCAGCAAACGCCGATTCATGGCGGTCCGGGTACGCTGGGGATCTACAACGCGATCCAGAGCGTGCCGCGCGAAGATGGCAAACTCGAAGTGGTCAGTGGCACCAGTTATCTGCAAGTGGTGACGTTCGACAAGGATGGGCCGCACGCTCAGGGCCTGTTGGCGTTTTCGCTGTCGAGCGATCCGGCATCAAAATACTCGCGCGATCAGACCGAAGCGTTCTCGAACAAGCAGTGGAGCGTACTGCCCTTCACTGAACAGCAGATCAAGGCTGATCCGCAGTATCAGGTGCAGTCCGTGCGCGAAGCGTCAGACGTAGCGGGGAAGGTGGTCAGTCAGTAACGGTTAGACCAGCTGCGCAAGAAGGCCGCCTCCCTCTCGGGACGCGGCCTTCAGCTTTTTGGCGGTTGTTGCGGCATTGAATTGATCACCGGGTTGCCTTCCTTGTTGCGCGTCAGATAGACCGGCAACACGCGTGGCAAAGAGCTCACCAGGCTGTTGAGTTCCTTGACGTTGTAGATCCCACCCACGCGGATATTGCCCACGCTGCTTTCGCCAAGCATCAGCGGCTTGTCCAGATAGCGGTTGATCAGCGGCAGCGCCTCGCTCAGCGCCAGGTTATCCAGTACCAGCTTGCCGTTACGCCAGGCCAATGAGCTGTCATTGGCGTAGGTCTGGCTGATTTGCGGCATGTAGTCGCCAGGCTTGTAGCGAGCCTGCATCGATGGCCCGAGGCGCAGACCATCGCCGGACAACTGCGAATTGCTGGCCACCAGCACCGAACCTTCGACCAGGTTGACCTTGACCTGATCTTCGTACAGCCAGACGTTGAAACGTGTGCCGGTGACCCGAATCCGGCCTTCGCCGGCCTTGACGATGAACGGATGGCTCATGTCGTGGCTGACTTCGAAGAACGCTTCACCCTTTTTCAGGGTGACCCGGCGCTCATCCTTGTAGTTGCTGAAGGTCAGCTCGGTATTAAGGTTAAGCTCGACCTGGCTGCCGTCGCCGAGCGTTACGTGACGGACATTATCAGTGGCGGCGAAATGCTCGAAGCTGTTGGGCAGCCAGCCAAGATTCCATCCCGCGAATGCGCCGAGCGGCAATGCCAGCGCACAGACCGAAGCTGCCAACGCGTAATGGCGCCAGGATTTCAGCGGTTTGCCGATTGGCGCGACCAGCGCAGACTCCGGGCGCGGCAAGTGCTCGGCGACTTGCCAGATTTCCAGCATGGCTTCGTACTCGAATGCGTGCAGCGGATGCGCAGCAAACCACTGTTCGAAGGCGTGGCGCTCTTGAGCACTGCAATCGACGGCATGCATACGCATACACCAATGCGCGGCGGCATCGGTAATGGCATCGTATTCGGCTTCCGAGAGGGTGTCTTGGGTCATTGACTCATCCTGATTTCGCGCATTCTACCCTTCAGCGGAGTCTGCCGAGAACATCACTCATGGCAATTACCCATCAAAGTGGAACTTATTTTTCACTCAGGCGCCCAAAAACCAGGACGTCCTGTTACCACTATCCACAAATGGAGTGAAAAAATGATCAAAAGAACTTTGGCTGCCGTGGTTGCTACTGCCAGTCTGTTGAGTGCCGGTGTCGCGCTGGCCGACCGCCCGGGCGCCGGCTGGATCACCATCGAAAAAGCCATCGAAATCGTCAAGACCAAGGCCGGTTATGTTGAGGTCTACGAGATTGAAGCCGACAACAACGGCTATTGGAAAGGCGAGGGGCGCAAAGCTGACGGCGTGGTCTACGAGTTCCGCATCGACGGCGCCTCCGGCAATGTACTGCGCGATCAGAAAGACTGATTCAGCGCATCACCAGCAAAATGCGCAGGTATTGCACCTGCGCATTTTTTTTGCCTGTATCAAGGTGTCGGCACTGTATCCAGTTGCCGGCCGACTTCGCAGATCAACCGCGCGATGGAATCGGCATTGCGCAAGATGACGTCGATGCGCACGTCCGGTGACTGTCGATCGAGGAAGGCATTGCGCGCCTCGTTCATGGTCTTGCTGTTGGTCAGTTTCAGTATGTCGCTGCTCATGTGTTTTACATCCGGAACGCTTTCGAAGCTGATCCAGTCCTTGACCTTGGTGTTCCACTGCGCAAACAACTGTGCACGCGGCGTTGCCAGAGACAAGGCCATTTTCTGCGCGTCCTGCAAATCGATCTTCATATTCGAGCCGTTGCGGGTTGCGCTCGAAATGAGGTCAGCAAAGGGCTCGCGTGCCCTGACCGTGGCAATGTCCCAGGCTTTGCTGAACTGATGGGCAAACTCGTGGATCAAGGTTGCAGCTTGTGCATGGCCGTCTATATCGAACCAGCGCGCAGTGACATTTGCGTAGTCATGCAATTGCTGGTCAAAAAAATGTTGGGTGAAATGCACTTTTTTCTGTTGGTCGCCATCCAGCACGAAGGCAATCACGTCATGCATATATCGGGTCGAGCCGACGATAAAGCGCTTGGTGTTGAGCAGTTCATCATTGGGGTCCACCAACGCGTTGCAAAGCGGCTCGATGGTGTTTTTGATCTTGACCAGAATCGGTGCGGTGATTTGCGGCACGTCAAACAGATCCATGAGAAAACGGTTGACTCGCCCTTCAGAGACAGCGATGTCGAGGATGGCCAGGTTGTGCAGGCAGTTGAACGCATAGTACCGCGCGAGATCGACCGCATGCCCCAGCACTCTGGCCTTTTCCGGAAAGCGTTGGTTGATTTCTTCCATTCCCTCGGCTTCGATATTCAACATGGTCCGGCGCACGGTTGAGTAGGTGCTGCGGTTGACCATTTTCGAGATGGCTTTGCCGTAATGCACGGTTTGCCCCGCCGTGACCTGCACCATGCGCGAGCCGCTCTTGACCAGCATCGGGCCGCGTTTGTCATCGTGCGCCAGTTGCCAGCCCTCGCTACTGCTGACCACCCCATAGACCTTGCCATCAACCTCCGCGTAATTGCGGTTGTTCGAGGTCTGGCGGTAAACCGCATCGGTGGCACTGTGCTTCAGATCCTTGAGTGCGACGTCGGTGACTTCGAAAGATTGCAGCGCAGTGCGTTGCGGCGCGGTTGATTCAATCTGCGCCAGGTTCGGGGCAAGGGGTGTCTGGGTCTCGTCAACGGTTGCTTCAGCCAGCCCGGAATCGGCAGACAATTCCGGCAGCAGGCCCACCAGCACCATTTGCGCCGCGCCTTCGATGAACGACTTCAGTGCGCGTTTCCAGTGATGGTTCTGCAGCGCCTCGGCGGAGTCTTTGAATTCGTCGTAGGCCTGCCAGAGAAAACGGAAATACGCGAGTTTGCCCTGGAGCATCTCCGAGGATTGTCTGATTTCATCGCTGAACAGGACTTTGGCGGTCTCCCAGTCAAATTGCCCGTCGCTGTGCTTCTGCGCCCCGAGCATCTGCGTCAACAACCCGAGATTGTCCTGATACAGCTGCTCGAGCAGATTGCCACCGATCGCAACATTGGCCAGTTTGATCTCGCTGGTCTGACCGAGTGTGGCGGTGAGCAAGTTGCGAAACACTGCTTGCTGCGCTTCGGGCAAGCGCCGCAGCAGCAGGTTTTGCAGAAATCCGCTGGTGTTGAGCGCGCTGATCAATGTCTGTTCATCGGCGAATTCATGGAAAGCCTGCTCGGTATAGGGCGCATAAAGTATCAATGGACCCTTGTGCCCGGCACCGGGAGCAAACACATACAAACCCAGTGCGCTGACCGCCTGCGCACCGACGGTTTTCACCAGCGCCAGCGGACAGGCAATCGCGTGGGCACCCGCCACGGCGGCACGGGCGATGGCGTCGGGCATGTCGAGTACCTGACGGATGAAACTGAACGCGGTATCAGACAAATGTTGCTGCAGTTTCAGGGCATGCGCATGTTGCAGCAGTTGCCACGGCAACTGACGGAAGAAGCGCTGTTTGCGCGCAAGGCCGTCGACAGTGCCGACCGACAACGCATCGGTGACTTTTTTGCCAAA
Source organism: Pseudomonas sp. TWP3-2 (assembly GCF_049897765.1). Lineage (NCBI taxonomy): Bacteria > Pseudomonadati > Pseudomonadota > Gammaproteobacteria > Pseudomonadales > Pseudomonadaceae > Pseudomonas > Pseudomonas sp. TWP3-2. Next base: position 68,487 of record NZ_JAFCWW010000004.1, read on the forward strand.
GGTTGCGGGTATTGCCAGCGACAACAGCAGCTGCGTAACCGCACTCTGATCCAGCCCGGCCGGCAAGGCGTCGGTGGTTTTGGAGGCCACTTTGAACCCCGTCCCTTGGGCGATGTTAATGTGATTGAGCGCGAACTCCACCAGCGTGCGGGCCGGCCCGGCCAATGCCAGGTTGGGGGTGATTTCGATGTGGTGCGGGTTCAGTTGACTGCCGGGGAAGCGGTTGTCGAGCAGCGTTTGCAACGCTTGTTCGACATGCCCGACCAGCGACGGAACGCCGCTCAGGTAATCCTTGGCGTCGACGACACTTTGTTGCCACTGCTCAAGAAGCTCGACGTGCAGCTTTTGCTCGGCGACTGGCGCCATGCCCAGCCATGCGGGATAAGTCTGCTGCGTGGCGATGGCCCGGGCATGTTCGGTGGAGCGCTTGAGGTTAGTGTGCAACGGCACGTCGCGCAGTAAGGCCAGGGCTGCGTTGCGCTTGACTGTATCGGTGACGCGCTTGCGCAATTGTTCGCAGCGACCGAGAAAGTGCTCGATGGTCGATTGCATGCGGTTGTGCAGTACGTTGTGTTCGATGAATTGAAATTCGCCCAAGGTGTAGCGCTGATGGGGCAGATGCTGCGCGGGCATAAGGTTTTCCAGCAGTGACAAACGTTGCACGCTGTGCAGCAAGCGCCGGTCAAGCATGCGCTGGGCGACCGCCACGGTGGCAAACACCTCCAGACCCAGCGCGGGCGTCCATAGCACCGCGCGCCCGGAGTGTTGCACGTCGAGGCCGCCGCGCTCGGTCATCAGCAGGCAATGAGCGAGTGGCAGCAAGCTCTGTTGGCCGACGGATTTGAGCGTGAGCGCATAGGCATCCGGGCGAAAGCCATCCAGCGCCGGGCGCAATGCGCGGCTCGGCTGATCGGCATTGATGACCGTGTTGACGATCGCCTGCACTGAGGCCGCAAGAGTGCCGCTCAGCGCGCGAAGCCGGGCTTCAGCGTTTACCCCGACAGACCAGGCATGCGCCAGATCCGCGCGCATCTGTTCGAGAAATGGCCGCTGGACATCCATGGTCGCCATGGGTTGCGTCTTGAGCATTTCCTCCAGCGGGCCTTCAAGGCTGGCGAAGGTCTTGATCGCGGCGAGGGCCTTGTCCGCCAGCACCAACGACGGCTGCTGATTGCCGGACAACACCGGATGGGTGCTCCAGCGTCCTGCGCTGTCGAGTCCGAGCAAGCGCTGATGAATCATCGAGCGAATGTCCAGACTCTTGTCGAACAGCGCCTGCAGGTTGACGTGGCCATCGCTGTGGCGAAATACCTGCAAGGCGTAGTCGATGTTCTGGCGTTGCTTGGTGATGATCAATTCAAAAAGCATTTTGAAGGTTGCGCCGGCCATGCGCTCGCCGGATACCTGCGGCTCGTGGAAACCGATAAAACGCTTACGCTCCTCCAGACCGAGCAGGCCATATAGCTCCTCTTCGTGCCCCTTGGCCATGAACTTGCTCTGCAGCGTCTGTTTCAGATCCTGGTAATCGTTGAGCAGTTGCAGGCCCTGCGCCGGCGTGTACAGATAGGCATTGGCGCCGCTGATCAACAATGAACCGGCGAGTTCGACGTAGTTGGCCGGGTGCTCCCACAGCCGCACGGTTTCCGTCAGGGGCCGATGCGGGCCATCGGCCATCGGTCTGATCAGTTGATGCAGCGCATCGAACTGCGCCGGCTCAAGAATGCCGGTCTCGCGTTTGCCCATCCATTCGGCGCAGGCCTGATCCTGCAGCACCTGGGCGAAGAAATCCCGTCGCGGCGAACCGTCGGCAGACGGGGCGTCCCAGTAACGCTCCAACTGCCGAAACAACAGTGCCGGCAATTTGCTTGACGCACTTTTGACGGCGTCCTCCCATTGCTCCTGATCTTTTTCCGCCGCTTGCCGGGCGGGATTGGCGAACTCGCGCAGCGCGGCGCCCGGCCAGCGTTGGTGGCGATAATGCAGCAACACCGCGTCGCTCAGGCTCATTGATTCGAGCCAATGTTTGTCCGTCGCCCCGGCGGCGTCGCCGACCGTGTAAAAACTGACGCGCGTTCGGCTCTGCTGCAAGGCCCCGAAGTGCGCTTTAAGCAGTTCATCCAATACGCTGTCCAACAGCGCAGTGAGGGCAGGCAGTTGCTTGAGTTCCTCGCGCATCGCTTGTGCATTCAGCAGTTGGCCTTGGCGGATGGCCGAGGTCTGATCTTCGAATACATCACCCTCTATGGTACTGAACGTCAGTGAAAGGCTGTCTGCGTCCAGCAGGCGTTTGCGCTGGGCCATGGCCAGAAACGCGAGCAGATTGTCCTGATCGTCGGCGTCGTTCAGGCGTTGTTCGAGCTGCAGTTTGAGGCTCGCACGGTCGGCGTATTTCTTGATGCCGTCGTACGGTGTGTAGAGGATCAGGCCTTTGTCGCCTGGTGTTTCGCCGAGGACAAACGCGCCAGGCAGGGGCAGGGGAATCTGGTCGCCGAAGTTGAGCATGATGCGCTCGGCGTGCATCGCCGGAGTCTGTTCGCTGCGCAGGGTGGCGGAGCTGAGTTTGGCGTGAGCCAGCCACTTGAAATCCTGTTCCGACAGGTCGTGGGTTAGCCCCAGTTCGCGCCACAGGCCGGGGGAGTTGAAGGCTTCGGGGAATAACAACGGTTTGCTCGGTGCTGACATGGTCGAGTCTCGCAGGGGGCACGTTCGCACGCACCGTGGGTCGAGGCTCAAGGCTAGAACCGGCGATGACCGCGCAGGTGGTAGATAGATATTGCGGGGTTGACAGGCCACGGGCCGCACGTGATTAATCCCCTCGCGGCTTGCTCGTTCGCTGTTGTTCCCTCCAATAATTATTCTGGAGCTTCAGATGTCTGCGCCACACGATCATGCGAATTCGTCGACGCTTTCCCTCGACGAGCTGACCCGATTGCTCGAAAAAATCTTCACCCGGCACGGCACCTCTGCCGAAGTCGCGCGTACTTTGGCCGCGAACTGCGCCAATGCTGAGCGCGACGGTGCCCACAGCCACGGGGTGTTCCGGATTCCCGGTTATGTCTCGACCCTCGACAGCGGCTGGGTCAATGGCCAGGCAGTGCCCAAGGTCGAGGACGTTGCCTCGGGATTTGTCAGCGTCGACGCCGATAACGGTTTTGCCCAGCCGGCATTGGCGGCGGCGCGTGGGTTGCTGGTGGAGAAGGCGCGCAGTGCCGGGATCGCGGTGCTGGCGATCCGCAACTCCCACCACTTTGCCGCGCTGTGGCCGGACATCGAGCCGTTCGCCGATGAAGGGCTGGTGGCGCTGAGCGTGGTCAACAGCATGACCTGCGTGGTGCCGCATGGCGCCGACCGGCCGCTGTTCGGCACCAACCCGATTGCCTTTGCTGCACCGCGTGCCGTTGGCGCACCGATTGTCTTCGATCTGGCCACCAGCGCCATCGCCCACGGTGACGTGCAGATCGCTGCGCGCAAAGGCGAGAAGCTGCCGGCCGGCATGGGCGTCGACAGTCTCGGCCAGCCGACCTGCGATCCGAAAGCCATTCTCGAGGGCGGCGCGCTGCTGCCGTTTGGCGGGCACAAGGGCTCGGCGTTATCGATGATGGTCGAGTTGTTGGCAGCGGCACTGACCGGTGGCAATTTCTCGTTCGAATTTGACTGGTCGCAGCATCCAGGCGCCAAGACGCCGTGGACCGGACAATTGCTGATCGTCATCGATCCGGACAAAACCGCCGGACAAAGTTTTGCCGAACGCAGTCAGGAACTGGTCAGGCAGATGCATGGGGTAGGGCTCAAGCGCTTGCCGGGTGATCGGCGGCATTTGCAGCGGGCGAAATCGTTGGCCGAAGGAATCGTGCTGGATGCGCAGACATTGGCGCAACTGCGTGGACTGGCCGGGATATAAGGGATCGCGGATATGAAAAAGGCGAGCCAACCGGCTCGCCTTTTTTATTCGTGCGTTACTCAGCGACGGCCAAGCAACAAACCGACCACCAGACCAAAACCGGCCGAGATCGCCACGGTTTGCCATGGATGCCCGCCGATATAGCTTTCTGTGGCTTCCACCACCGGTTTGGTGCGTTCGCGCACGCTGGACACCGAATCCAGCGCCTGCTGCAATTTCAGGGCAACTTGCCCACGCAGCGACTCCGCTTCTTCGCCAACCAGTGAGGCGCTGCTCTTGAGCAGTTTTTCCGACTCTTCGATCAGAGCCTGAAGTTCGCTGAAGGCCTGATCCTTGATTTGGTCTTGAGCGGCTTGCGTGGCGGTTTTCCGGGCCATTGGGTGACTCCTTGCAGTTGAATGGACAGTGAACAATGGAGTGTTTGGCGGTGCAAAAAGTTGCAGCGATTTTGTGCCTGAAAGAAAAACCAGCGCGGGAGATTTCCGTTCAGCGTGTAAGATGTCGCCATTTTACGCAGCAGGTATTTCCCCATGAGTTTCAATCTGGCCGACAAATCCCTCGCCGAGCGCGCCGCGCTGGAAGACGAGAAATCCCGTCTGTTCGAACTCTGGCAGAACAATCTGGGCAAAGCCAAAGGCGAAGCTGCTCGCTTGTTCGGTGAGCGCGCCAAGCGCAAGGGCAAGTGGTCGGAGTGGGTGCGGGCCGAACTGGACGGCATGTCGCCGCCGGAATTCGCCAACATGGTGCGCAGTGAAGTCAATCGCCTGATGGCTGCGAGCAAGTAACGCGCTGTCAGTCTCTGACGAAACAGGCGGCAATCGCCTCGCGTACTTTCAGTAGCACCGGGTCGATCTGCGTGCTGGTGCGCCAACCCAGTTCGATCGGGTAACGCGGCAGGGCCAGCGGGCAGGGCAGTAAGGCCAGCCCGCTCATCGACGCAATGGCCTGTGCCGCGTGTGCCGGGATGGTGGCGACGGCCGCGCTGCCCTTGAGCAGATGCGGCAACGCCGCGAAGTGCGTGGTCGAGGCGCACACCCGGCGGCTCAGACCCAGCGTCGCCAGGCCTTCGTCGGTGATGCCAATGAAGCCGCCGGACGACACCAGAATGTGCTCGCGAGCCACGAACTCTTGCAGACTGATCTGCTGCTGGCCAGGCGCAAGGCTCGCCGGATCCATCAGACACGCGTAACCCCCTTCACCCAGCACCTGACGACTGAGCAGGCGTTCAGCGAACCCGCCGGCGGTGATCGCCAGATCGATGCTGCGCTCCATCAAAGCCTCGGCGACGATCTGACTGTGAGTCTGACGAAAGATCAGTCGCAGCTTCGGTGCGCGAACTGCGATTTCCTCAATCAGGTGCCGCCCGTAGGCAATCTCGAAATCATCCGACAATCCCACGCTGACCGAGCGCCCCTCGAAATGATCGGCCGCTGGATCAACCATCGCCAGGCTCTGCCGACATTTGTTCAGCGCCTCGCTGACCACCGGTTTCAACTGATTGGCCTTGAGCGTCGGCGCCAGGCCGCGCCCGGTGCGCACAAACAATTGATCGCCATACACCTCGCGCAAGCGGCGCAACGCCGCGCTGACGGCCGATTGCGTAACACCGAGCCTGAGCGCGGCGCGACTGGCGCTGGATTCTTCGTGCAGGGCTTCAAAGACTTTCAGCAGGTTGAGATCGATATTGGCGATATTCATTTGGTTCATATCATTCAGCAGTGAATCGGGCTTTCTCGATGATCGCGTGCGGCCGGAGAATGGGCAACCCTGAAGCTTACGGAGTAAGAGTAATGCCCAAATCTATCGTTGCAGCCCTGCAAATCGGCGCCTTGCCCGGTGGCAAGGGGGAAACCCTGGAACAGATTCTCAGTTGGGAGGCGGCGATCAGCGAATCCGGGGCGGCGTTGGTAGTGATGCCAGAAGCGTTGCTCGGCGGTTACCCGAAAGGTGAGACATTCGGCACGCAACTCGGCTACCGCTTGCCTGAAGGACGCGAGGCTTATGCGCGCTACTTCGCCAACGCCATCGATGTGCCCGGCGCCGAAACCGAAGCGCTGGCCGGACTGTCCGCACGGACTGGCGCCAATCTGGTGATCGGCGTGATCGAACGCGCCGGCAGCACCTTGCATTGCACCGCGCTATATTTCGATGCGCAACATGGATTGATTGGCAAGCACCGCAAATTGATGCCAACCGGCACCGAGCGGCTGATCTGGGGCAAGGGCGACGGCTCGACGCTGCCGGTGTTCGACTCTCAGGTCGGTAAGCTCGGCGCAGTGATCTGCTGGGAAAACATGATGCCGCTGCTGCGCACGGCGATGTACGCCAAGGGCATCGAGGTCTGGTGTGCGCCTACGGTTGATGAGCGCGAAATGTGGCAGGTGAGCATGCGCCACATTGCCCATGAAGGACGCTGCTTTGTGGTCAGCGCCTGTCAGGTGCAGGCTTCGCCTGAGGAATTGGGGGTGCAGATTGCCAACTGGCCACAGGATCGCCCGCTGATTGCCGGCGGCAGCGTGATCGTCGGGCCGATGGGCGACATTCTCGCAGGGCCATTACGCGGTGAGGCCGGGTTACTGACTGCTGAAATCGACACCGACGAACTGATCCGCGCCCGCTACGACTACGACGTGGTCGGCCACTATGCGCGGCCGGACGTGTTCGAACTCAGCGTCGACGAGCGCGCGAAACCGGGCGTGCGTTTCAACATTTAACTCTGGGAAAACTGTGTAGGAGCTGTCGAGTGCAACGAGGCTGCGATCTTTTGATCTTTTTTTTACAAGCAAAATCAAAAGATCGCAGCCTTCGGCAGCTCCTACAGGGGGCGGTGATCACATTCGGGAAACAGTCACTGCCGTTGCAACCATTCATCCCGAGTGATTTCCCAGATTTCATTCGGCAATCGCCCGCTGACGAAGTCGCCGTCATCACTGCGAACCATGCGCATGCCGGCACGCTCGGACAGTTTGCGCGAGCCGATGTTTGGCGCAGCTTTGGGCACGCGCATTAGCGGCCGTTCGAGCGTTTCGAACCAGTAGCGCGTCACCGCCGCAGCGGCTTCGGTCATCAAACCCTGACCTTGCCACGCAGGCGCCAGCCAGAACCCACGGTTGTTATCCGGCGCGTCCATCAGGCTGACATTGCCGATCATTTGCCCGGGGGCGGATTTCAGGCGAATCGACCAGTGCCACTCCGTGCCGGCAGCAATTGCCGGCAGCGCGATATCGCGCAGGTAGGTGAGGGCGCCGTTTTCCGGATACGGCCAAGGCACGAAGGCGTTCAGATAACGCACCACTTCCCAGTGTGGAAATTGCTGCTGGACAGCGTCGGCATCCGCCAACACGAGTGGACGCAGAATCAGCCGTTCGGTGTACAACGTGGGTGTCTCGTCCATAAGCCTGCGGCCTCCATTCCTTTGCGTATTAAACGACGCAGGCTAACGCATTTTTACCAAGTGGCCGCAGTGGCTTTGGGCAAACTCAGCTTGCCGGTATCGACAAAACGCATGGTGCCGAACAACCCGCCCGCGAGTTTGCCGCGCAGCACGTAGGGCAGGTTGTCGAGGGTTTGTGTCTGGCTCAGGCCGAGGGTCTGGCGCAGGACCGAGAATGCCGAGATGCTCACCGGCACGCTGACCACGGTTTCCGAGAAACGCGGGATGGAACCGCTCTGATCGCTCACACCCGATGCCAGCGAATGACCGTTGACGTCCAGGTCCAGAGCGATGCCGTTGTAATCAATGGCGGTGTCGTTGGGGTTCTGCACCCGCAGCTTGATCGCGAAGCGCACTTCCAGCTCCTGACTCGGCAGCGGTTCGAGGCCGACCACGTTGATGTTCACCGGGTCGCGGTTGGGGAACAGCGCACAGGCGCTGAGGGACAGCATGAGCAGGGACAGGATGACGGCGTGCAAGCGGCGCATAAACAGTCTCTCGACAAAAAAGGGCTGAACCGTTGCCGGCTCAGCCCTTTGTGTCAGGGGCGGAGAGTCAGCGGCTCAACTGTGCGACCGCTTCAGCGTTCGCGGGTTCAGCCTGGGCGGGGTTTTCCATCACTTGCAGGATAGAAGCTTCCGGGTCGAAGTCGTCTTCTTCCAGCTCGATAAATTCTTCCGGCAGGAAAATATTCAGCAGGATGGCGCACAACGCACCGACGGTGATCGGCGATTCGAAGATGTTGCGCAGCGCTTGCGGCAGATCGCGCAGCACTTCCGGCACCGCGGCGATGCCCAGGCCCATGCCCAGCGAGATCGCCACGATCAGCATGTTACGCCGATGCAGGCCAGCCTCGGCGAGGATCTTGATGCCGGCCACGGCGACGGTGCCGAACATCACCAGCTCTGCGCCACCGAGCACCGGTTTTGGCATCAGTTGCAGCACCGCGCCGATCATCGGGAACAGCCCGAGCAGCACCAGCAGACCGGCAATGAAAAACGCCACGTAACGACTGGCCACACCGGTCAGTTGAATCACGCCGTTGTTCTGCGCGAAGGTCACCATCGGCATGCTGTTGAACACAGCGGCCATTGCCGAATTCAGGCCATCGGCGAGCAGCCCGGATTTGATCCGGCGGATGTACAGCGGACCTTTGACCGGCTGACGCGAGATCATCGAGTTGGCGGTCAGGTCGCCTGCGGCTTCCAGCGGCGACACGAGGAAAATCACCGCCACCGGGATGAACGCCACCCAGTCGAAATTGAAGCCGTACTTGAACGGCACCGGCACGCTGAACAGCGGCACCTCGGGCATGTTGGCGAAATCGACCACGCCCATCAGCCACGCGACCACATAGCCGAAAGTCAGGCCGATAACGATGGCGCCGAGACGCAGGAATGGCACATCAACCCGGTTCAACACCACGATGGTGCCAAGCACCAGTGCCGCCAGAAACAGATGGCTGGAGGCACCCAGATCCGCCACGCCGAAACCGCCGGCAATGTCGGTCATCGCCACTTTGATCAGCGACAGGCCCATCAGCGTGATGATGGTGCCGGTGACCACCGGGGTGATGAGCATGCGCAGTTTGCCGATGAACTGGCTGAGCACCACTTCGATGAACGCGGCGAAAAAGCACACGCCGAAGATCGTCGAGAGGATTTCATCGGTGCCGCCACCACGCGCCTTGACCATGAAACCGGCGCTGAGAATCACGCTGATAAACGAGAAACTGGTGCCTTGCAGACACAGCAAACCTGAGCCTACCGGCCCGAAACGCCGAGCCTGGACGAAGGTGCCGAGGCCGGAGACGAACAGCGCCATGCTGATCAGGTAGGGGATTTCGCTTTGCAGGCCGAGGGCGCCGCCCATGATCAGGGTCGGGGTGATGATGCCGACGAAGCTCGCCAACACGTGCTGCAGCGCGGCAAACACGGTCGCGGTGAGGTGCGGACGGTCGTCGAGGCCGTAGATCAAATCGTTGTTGCGCAAGGCTTTTTCAGAGACGGTCATGGTGGTTTGCGTGCCGCGAAGCGGGGCCGGGTCAGAAAATGGAGGCGCAGGATGCCGGAACAGGACGGCGAGGGCAACGCATTAAAACTGCCTGAAAGGTCAGCTTTTGCGGGCTGGAACGGGTTAATCAAACATTGCGGGCTTACCGCAGACCTGTGGCGAGGGAGCTTGCTCCCGCTCGGCTGCGCAGCAGTCGCCTTGGCTTGTCAGTCAAATTAGAGGGCCGCTTCGCAGCCCAGCGGGAGCAAGCTCCCTCGCCACAGGGGTTGTGTTGAATCAGGTAAATGCGTTGAGCAAATCTTCTTCGAATGCCTTCTGCGCATCCCCCGGCACTTGCGTCCGGTGCCGGGCCAGGTGAAACGCCACTTCAAAGCTCAATTCCCCCTCGCGCACCGAGCGCAACAAACCCTTGTCCTGCCAACTGCGCGCAAAGTGGCTCGGCAGATAACCCACATGCTTGCCCGATAAAATGAACGCCAGTGTGCCTTCAACCTGTTCCGAACGCGCCGAACTGGCCTTGCCTTGAAACGGCTCGTCACTGCGTAAAAACCGGTACGGATGATCAACCGGGTCACAGGCCTGCAACGCCGCGTCATCCGGTGCGTCGTCGGTAAACAGCGGATGTCCGGCGGCGCAGTACAAATGCTGGGTTTCGCTGAACAATTGGTGATAGTCGAACGCATTTTGCACTTGGGAAAAATAACCGATCGCCAAGTCCAGCCGCCGCTGCAGCAGCAACCGCTCCATCTCACCGGGCATCGCACTGATCAACTCGATGCGCACTGACTCATCGCGCTCACGAAAGCGCCGGATCGCCTCGGCCACTCGTTGCAGCACCGATTGATCAAGCGCTTCCGACAGCCCCAGCCGTACCTCACCAATCAAACGCCCGGCGACGCCGTTGGATTGATGGCGAAAAGTCTCGATCGATTCGAACAACGCCCGCGCCGCGATCAGCAGTTGCTCGCCTTTGGCGGTCAGGCTAAACCCGCCCTTGCCCCGGTTGCACACCCGATAACCGAGGCGGGTTTCCAGTTTGGCCATCTGCTGGCTGATGCTCGACTGGCTCAGGCCCAGCTCTCCTTGCGCAGCGCTGAACCCCTTGGATTCGACCACGCCGATAAACAGGCGCAGCAATTGCAGATCGACATCGTGGAGTTGGCCGAGCATCACATTACCTATCGATAAAGTCAGGTTAACAAACTTGATATTTCGAGAATGTATCCGACGGCGCACTGTGCATCCACTTCCTCCGGTCAGGTGCTGGTCATGGCTCCCGTGCCGCTCAACAGTCTGGACTTGCTGTTTAAGCCCGACGTACGCGAGCGGCTGTACGCCGACCGCAGCATGAGCCTCAAGGATCTGCGTCAGCGCACCCGCCTGTGGACCACTTTCCGTAGCCGCCAATAACACAGGAGCACACCGATGGACGTGCCAATGCAAAACGATCAGGCCATGACCCGCGACAGTCTCTACGGCACCGCCGCCGAAAGCACCTACGCTGGCATCACCAGTTTCATGCGCCGCCGTTACAGTCGCGATTTGCGCGGCGTGGATGTGGCGGTCAGCGGCGTACCGTTCGACACCGCCACCAGCAACCGTCCCGGCGCACGTTTCGGGCCGCGCGGGATTCGCGCGGCATCCACCGGGATCGCCTGGGAACGCCACTGGCCGTGGACGTTCGATCCGTTCGATCATCTGGCGGTGATCGATTTCGGCGACTGCGATTTCGATTACGGCTCGCCGCACAGCATCCCCGAAAGCATCGAGGCGCACGCCGAGCATATTCTGAGTTCCGGCAGCGCCATGCTCACGTTCGGCGGCGATCACTTCATCAGCTATCCGCTGCTCAAGGCGCATGCGCGCAAACATGGCAAGTTGTCGCTGATCCACTTCGACGCGCACAGCGACACTTGGCCGGACGAGGCGGGCAAGCGGGTCGATCACGGCACCATGTTCTGGCACGCGGCGCGTGAAGGTCTGGTGGATCCGGCGCGCTCGGTGCAGATCGGTTTGCGCACCACCAATGACGATCATCAGGGCTTTCAGGTGCTGGATGCGCGGCAAGTGCATCGCCAGGGTTGCGCGGCGATTGTCGAAGCGATTCGTGCGCGAGTCGGCGATAACCCGGTGTACCTGACGTTCGATATCGATTGTCTTGATCCAGCTTTTGCGCCCGGCACCGGAACGCCGGTATGCGGCGGCTTGAGCACGGTGCAGGCGCTGGAAATCCTCGGCGGCTTGCGCGGGATCAATCTGGTGGGCATGGACGTGGTGGAAGTCGCACCGGCTTACGACCATGCGGATATCACCTCATTGGCGGCAGCGACCTTGGCCATGGAAATGCTCTGCCTGTACGCCGCCAGACACAAAGTCGACGTCTGAGGCATACTCTGGCGCATGACTTTTGACTCCCCCCTAAGCGCCTGGCAACACGCCATCGACCAGAAAGGCTTCGTCCAGGACGAAGCTCAGGAACATGCAGTCTGGGCGCTGCAAAAATGCCATGAAGCCTTGCACGCCGGTGCCCGTTCGGTCACCGGCGTTTACTTGTGGGGCCCGGTCGGGCGCGGCAAGACCTGGCTGATGGATCAGTTCTATCAGAGCCTGCGTGTGCCGGCGCGGCGTCAGCACTTTCATCACTTCATGGGCTGGGTGCATCAGCGCTCGTTCCAGTTGACCGGGATTGCCGATCCGCTGCGCGCGCTCGCCCGCGAGCTGGCGGCAGAAGTGCGCGTGCTGTGCTTCGATGAGTTGTTCGTCAATGACATCGGCGACGCGATCATCCTCGGCCGACTGTTTCAGGTGATGTTCGACCAAGGCGTGGTGGTGGTCTGCACTTCCAATCTGCCGCCGGATCAGCTGTATGCCGACGGCTTCAACCGTGACCGCTTCGTCCCGGCGATTGCCGCGATTGAAAAGCACATGCAAGTGGTCGCGGTGAACGGCGCCGAGGATCATCGGCTGCATCCGGGTGTGATCGAACAGCGCTACTGGGTGGCGACACCGGGCGCGGGCAGTGCGCTGGAGCCGATATTCCAGACGCTCACGGCGGGGCAAACCTCGAGTGCCGAACCGGTGCCGGTCGGCTACCGTTCCCTGAACGTGGTGCGCGCCAGTGACGCGGTGCTGTGGTGCCGTTACGCCGACCTGTGCGAGCAACCGTTCGCCGCCATGGACTTCATCGCGCTGTGCGACCGTTACCGGACTATTCTGTTGAGCGAGTTGCCCAACCTGAGTGCGCAGAAACGCGAAGGGCGCATCGCTCGGGGCACCGAGGATGGCGCTGAACGGGTAGTGGCTGGCGACCGCGAACTGCCGCAATTGTCGGTTCACGATGACGGCGTACGCCGGTTTATCGCGCTGGTCGACGAGTGTTACGACCGCAAGGTGCCGCTGTACATCGAAGCCCAGGTGCCGATGGACGCGTTGTACACCGAGGGTTATCTGGAATTCCCGTTCCGCCGCACCCTCAGCCGTTTGCAGGAGATGCAGCTGCAACGTTTCGCCGAAGACTGAAAGCAAGGAGGGCGCCACATGCCGCAGCCACTGTCGCATCATCTGCTGACCATGGCCTACCAGAACGCCTGGGCCAATCATCGACTGGCCAAGGCGTGGAATCAGCTCAGTGACGTGGAACTGGCAGCGCCCAGAGTCAGCTTCTTCCCGAGCATCCGCCTGACGCTCAATCACATCCTCACCTGCGACTGGTTCTACGTCGACGCGCTGGAACGCGAGTTGCGCGGCGACGAACCACATCCCGATTGCTATGTGTTTTTCAACATTGACGAGCCGTTTACCGAAGCCGCGGCGCTACAAAGTGAACAGGCCCACGTCGACCGCCGATTGATCGCCTATTGCGAACAGATGCGCGACAGCGAGCTGCCACGCCTGGTCACCATCGCGCGCGACACGCCGCAACACGACAGCCGTTTGCGCATGCTCTCGCATCTGTTCGAGCATCAGCTGCACCATCGCGGCCAGGTGCACGCGATGCTTAGCGGCACCTCGGTCAAACCGCCGCAACTGGATGAGTTTTTCTGTGTCGGCGAGGCTGCACTGCGTGCCGAGGATTTCGCTGAATTGGGCTGGACTGAAGAATTGGTCTGGGGCCACTGACAAACGGTCGTCAGGCGCGGTAAGGTCTGTCGGCCTATCAGCGCGTATCGAGCGCGCCGGGGCCCATGCGTTAGAGGTTGGAAATGGATTCCGCTGAGATACTCGTGTTGCAAGCCAGTTACACCAATCCAGTGCATGCCGAAGCCATCGGCGTGGTGCTCAATCATTACGCTGAAGACCCGTTTGGCGGCGGTCATTCGCTGGCGCCTGAGCTGCTGCAACGGCTGCCGGAGGAGCTGGCCAAGCGGCCGCATGCCTTCAGTGTTCTGGCATTCGTCGGTGGTGAGCCGGCGGGGCTGGTGAACTGTTTCGAAGGGTTTTCGACGTTTGCCTGCAAGCCGCTGGTCAACGTGCATGACCTGGCCGTAGTGAGCAAGTTTCGCGGCTTGGGACTGAGTCAGAAGATGCTGGAAAAAGTCGAAGAGATCGCCCGCCAACGCGGCTGCTGCAAGATCACTCTGGAAGTGCTCGAAGGTAACGCCGTGGCTCAGGGTTCTTATGCCAAGTTCGGCTTTGCGGCGGGCATGTTCGACCCGGAGCACGGGCGCATGCTGTTCTGGATCAAGAATCTGCAGGCATAAAAAAGGCGCCCCAGAAGGGCGCCAAACTGTCATCTCCGAGGCCAGAGCGGAGCCATCGAAGGTTCATCGGTAAAGCGTTTCAATCAGGTCGGTAGGACTCGGTCACTTGGGCGGTCTGGTCGTCCGGAACCCGTAGCTCACTGGCTCTGCTGTCAGTCTGGGTTTGCGCGGAATGGACCGGGAAGTTTTCCCAGTGATGTCGCATGCGCTCGGCGCCGCCTTCAGCGAAAGCGCTGGCCGATGCGAGGGTGAGTAGACCGGCAAGGATTGCAGTCGTGGTTTTCATGGTGCCTCCTACGAAAAAATGTCGGAGCCTTTCGTCCATGAATCAAGGTCTCGGGGCGCAGTGTCCGCCGAGGGCATTAACTCGGGGTTAATGCCCGTTCAGTGTAGGTTTTACTGATTGTTTCCTACGGAAACCGGACGAACGCCGCGCGCGCAGGGCGAGGCGAGGCGAGGCTTAGAGCTTCCAGTCGAGACTCAGCGTGACGGTGCGCGGATCGCCCCAGAACACGCCGTTGTAGAAGCCGACGTTGTCGTAGTACTTCTTGTCGAACAGGTTGTCGACGTTCAGCGAAGCCGACAGGTGTTTGTCGAATTCATACCGCGACATCAGCTTGACCACGGTGTAGGCGTCCTGACTGATGCGCGCGCGTTCGGTGATGATCCGCCCGTTGGCGCCACGCCCGACCGGGCGGCTGGAATTGCCGTAGACGTCACTTTGCCAATTCACCGCGCCGCCTACCGTCAGTGCGCGCCAGTTGCCCGGCAGGCGATAAGCCGTGGACAGACGCAGCATGTTCAGCGGCTGATTGGTGTTGCTGCGCTGTTTCTCGCCGTTGGCCGAGTGGGTGTAGGTGTACCCGGCAGTCATGTTCCAGCCGTCGAGCACTTCGCCGGAGACTTCGGCTTCGAAGCCGTTGACCTTGTTGCCCTTGCCACCGGATTTGTAGAACTCCTCGCCCGTCACCGGGTCCGGCGCCACCGAGTCGTCGACTTCGGCGACGTTGTCCTGCTTGCTCCAGAACACCGCTGTTGACAGATTCAGACGCTCCTCCAGCAGGCTGCCCTTGAGACCCACTTCATAGTTGCTGCCGACAATGGGATCGAGGTATTTGCGACTGGCGTCTCGCTGCTCCTGAGGATTGAAAATGTCGGTGTAGCTGACATACGCGGTGTACTCGGGCGTCAGGTCATAAAGCAGACCGGCGTAAGGCGTCCACATGTCGTTGTGTTGCTGGCGGGTGGTTTCGACGCCGCTCAGTTGCAGGTTGGCGTTGTAGCTGTTGTCGGTTTTCGAGCCTTCCCAGCTGCCGTAACGGCTGCCGAGCACCGCGTGCAGGTCATCGGTGAAACTCAGGCGCGTCGCCAGATAGCCGGCCTTCTGCCGCGTGCTGGCTTTGGAGCCGGTCAGGCCCGTGACCGTATCCGGAAATTTGGCGATGTCGCCCATGTATTTCCAGTCGCGAATCTGACCGTAACCCGCCGGCACCGGCCCATCGACGGTGTACGGAGAGTTCTCGCGGCGCTCGGCTTCACCGTAGCCGAACATCAATTCGTGCTCACGACCGAACAGCGAGTAGGGACCGGCCAGATTGAAGTCGTAAGCCTTCATGCTTTGATCGCCGATCATGTGGCCCATGTAGGCGCTCATGCCGCTGCGGTCAGCTTCGGGGAAACCGCCACCGCCGTAGTAGGTCTTGCCGTCGCTGTCGCTTTTGCGATGGGTGTACGCGGCTTTCAGATGCCAGCCAGCGGCCAGTTGCTGATCCAGCGTGGCGAATGCGGTTTTGTCGCGCAGCGGCCAGGAACTCCAGGACGTGGCCATGTTGGTCGAGCGGCCCAGGCCAGCCTTGCCACCCTCGGCATTCCAGTACGGAATCGTGCCCCACGCGGTGCCCTGCACCTGTTTGTCCTGATAGTCGTAACCCACCGCCAACACTGTGCTGTCGGTCAAATCGGCTTCGAGAATCCCGTAACCGACCTCGCGCTGCTGCGCATAGTGGTCGCGAATCGACTTGCTGTCGCGATAGGCCAGCACACTGCGCCCGCGCAACCGACCGTCGAACGCCAGTGGCCCGCCGACGTCCACGTAGCTGTAGTAATCGTCGTAACTGCCGCCGCTGGCTCCGGCCAGCGCCTGCAACTGGGCAGTGGGGCGCTTGCGCACCATGTTGATGGTGGCCGACGGATCACCCGCGCCAGTGGTCAGGCCGGTCGCGCCGCGGACCACTTCGATGCGGTCGTAGATGATCGTGTCGGAGTCAGATTTCATGCGGCTGAAGGTATTGAGCATGCCATCGATCTGGAAGTTGTCGATCTCGTAACCCCGTGATGAATAGCTCACGCGATCCGAATCCAGATGCTGGACGACGATGCCGGTGGTCTGGCTCATGGCCTCGGACAATGTCCCGAGTTTGAAATCGTCCATCTGCTGGCGCGTGACCACAGACACCGACTGCGGGGTTTCCTTGATCGACAGGTTCAGCCGCGTTGCGCTGTTCATGGCGCCGGTGGTGTAGGCGTCGGTGTTTTCGGTGGTGGTGCCAAGCCCTTGGGCGGTGACGCTGGTGGACGCCAGTTCCAGCGCCGGGGCCGCTGGCTCCTGGCGTTTTTCGGCGTCGGTTTCAGCCAGCAACTCAGGGCTCAGCGCAGCGCTGCACAGGCCGAGGGTCAGGGTCATGGAACGGGTGATGGGCGCGAACATCGCAGCCGACTCCTTGTCTTCGAGGGAAAAATTCCGTTTGTTCAAAGACGAAGCGTATGGATGCGATTTAGTATCAAACGAGAAATATTGTTATTTCTGTGTGTCGCGCAAGCGTAAAAAAAGGCCGTTTCCGGCCTCTTTTTGAGTTACTGCTGAACCACCGAAGTGGTCGCTTCAGCAGGCGGTTTAGGCTTCATCAAGCTGAAGTCGATCAACGGCCGCTGCTGACGCTCATAGGGGTTGCCGATCATCAACGGACGTGGCTTGAAGCTGTCGCTGACCAGGCTTTTGCTGTGGTCCAGTTCATCGAAACTCAAACCGGCCATGTCCGCCCAGGTGTGAATCAGATGCGAGCTGCTGTACGGTCGGCTCAGGTCGCCAGCGAAGCTCCAGTCATGGTTTTCGCGCCATTTCGGCGAGGCCCAGGCCATGAACGGAATGGTGTACATCGGCGCGGTCGGTTTGTTTTCGTTACGGCCCAGCGTGTTATGGCCGACCGAATCGAACACGTCTTCACCGTGATCGGAGAGGTACAACAGGAAACCGTTCGGATCGGACTTGGCGTAATCCTTGATCAGGCTCGACACCACGAAGTCGTTGTACAACACGGCATTGTCGTAGCTGTTGTAAGTCGGCACTTGATCGTCACGCACACCGGCCGGCACACCCTGGCGATCCTTGAACTTGTCGAAGCTCGGCGGATAGCGGTACTGGTAGCTCATGTGCGTACCGAGCAAATGCACGACGATCAGTTTGCGCTCGGCCGGATCGGTCAGGGCCTTGTTGAACGGCTCGATCACATCGCCGTCGTACTGCGCGGCGTTCTGATTGCGGTTGTTGTTCAGATACACCTGCTCGTCGGCCTGTTCGGAGAAGGTCGTGAGCATGGTGTTGCGCTTGGTCATGGTCTGCTGGTTGGTGATCCAGAAGGTCTTGTAACCCGCCTGTTTCATCATGCTCACCAGCGACGGCGTCGACAGGTACAGATCGGGATTTTCTTCGTCAGCGAAGGTCAGCACCTGTTGCAGCGCTTCGATCGTATACGGGCGCGGGGTGATGACGTTATCGAACACCGACAACTGATCCTTGAGCTTGTCCAGCTCAGGAGTGGTGTTACGCGGATAGCCATAAAGGCTCATGCGCTGACGGTTGGTCGATTCGCCGATCACCAGCACCAGCGTCGCAGGCTGATTGGCGCCGGCGTCCTTGAGGTTGTGCAGCGGCGGGATCTTGCTCGCGCTGTGCAACATGCCCTGCATGTCGGCCAGCGTGTCGAGGTAGCGGTGGTAGGCCACGGCCATCTGCCACGGCACGGCGGGCTCGATGCGGGTTTCGAACTTCTCGAAACCGCCGGCGAGGCTGCCGGTGCGCATGGTTTGCTTGATCAGCGGATAACCGACCACAGCCAGCAGAATTGCCATCGCGGCGACAAACGCTTGACCACGGGGCAGGTACACCGGGCGCAGGCGGGTCCACAGGAAATACGCGAATGCAGTGTGCGCGAGGAACGCCGGAATCATCCACCAGGCGAAGTACTGAGTCATGTATTCGCCAGCTTCGGAGATGTTCGACTCGAACATGATGAAGATGACGCTTTGCGAAAATTCCTGCTGATAGATAAAGAAGTAGCCGAGGCTGGCCATGGAGCAGGCCCACAACACCACACCGATCACTGCCGCCATCAGGCGCGTGCGTTTCGGGAACAGCAGCATCGGCGCGAGCCAGACGGCGCTCATCACGAACGCCTGACGGAAACCGGTGAACCCTGAGGTGCCGGTCAACTGGATCAGTAGCTGGGTGATGCCGGAGAAGTACCAGAAGAACACGAACAGCCAGAGAAACCCGGCCCAGTCGAAACCCGTCGCAGTCGTTTTGCTGCGTTTGAACAATGCCATTCAGCACTCCAGCTCAATCGTCACACCTACCGCCGGACGCGTCCGGAAAACCAGAGCATGAAGCCGACGAACGAAGGCCGAGCGCATACGCCCGGCCAGAATGCGCCAGAGTATCGAAAAGCGAGTGTGAAAACTTTGTTAGTTGTCGAAAATTGCCAAGCGTGCAGCATGTCGGGAACAGCGTCGGCGGTTCCCGAAGCGGGCGGGGAGATCAGGCGTGTGGCGCGCGCTGTACGCGCGGCAAGGGCTGCGGTTGCGCGCCTTGGGTCAGCTGGCGCAGTTGCGCAAGTTCGTGCTTGAGTTGATCGCGTTCATCTTTCAACTGACGCAATTCATCGCGACGGATGGTGACGTACAGAGTTTGTGGCTGGATTGCTGTGTGTACTGTGCCCATTGCTCACCTCGCAAATGGATTGTCTCAACTGTAGATCAGCCCCGATTTCGGGTGCTGACATACTATCGGCCACGATTTTGATTTCTTTTGCCCATGAATGGAACTTTTTTATTTCTCATGGTCGGTGTGTCTTCGGCACGATTCCCGACGTTATCTGTCTGGATCGGGCACAATGCCCGGAAACTTCACCCCAGTGCTCTGGACTAACCTCCATTAGTCGCGTTGGGCTATAACCTTTGACACACTTTTATTTGTAGTAAGGAGCATCAGCACATGCAACTCGGGATTATTGGACTGGGCCGCATGGGCGGCAATATTGCACGGCGTCTGATGCTCAACGGTCATTCCACCGTTGTGTTCGACCGCAATACCGCCTTTGTCGAGACCCTGGCCGCCGAGGGCGCCACCGGCGTCGCTGATCTACCCGGCCTGATCGCCGGCCTGGCCAAACCGCGTGCGGTGTGGGTCATGCTGCCGGCCGGCGCGCCGACCGAAGACACCATCGAAACCCTGAGCAATCTGCTTGAAGCCGGCGACACCATCATCGACGGCGGCAACACCAACTATAAGGACGACATCCGTCGCGCGAAAACCCTGGCCGAGAAGGGCCTGCACTACATCGACGTCGGCACCTCCGGCGGTGTCTGGGGCCTCGAGCGCGGTTACTGCATGATGATCGGCGGCGATGCCGAGACCGTGCAGCGTCTGGATCCGCTGTTCGCCGCGCTGGCTCCGGGCATGGGCGACATTCCGCGCACCAAGGACCGCAAGTCCGATGACCAGCGCGCCGAGCACGGCTACATCCACGCCGGCCCGGCCGGTGCCGGGCACTTCGTCAAGATGATCCACAACGGCATCGAGTACGGCATGATGGCCGCCTTCGCCGAAGGCTTCGACATCCTCAAGACCAAGTCCAGCGAGCGCTTGCCGGAAGATCAGCGTTTCGACCTGAACGTGGCCGACATCGCCGAAGTCTGGCGTCGTGGCAGCGTGGTTTCGTCGTGGTTGCTCGACCTGACCGCTGACGCGCTGGCCAGCGATCCGAAACTCGACGGTTTCTCAGGTTCGGTAGCCGACAGCGGCGAAGGTCAATGGACTATTGAAGCGGCGATGGAGCAAGCGGTGCCGGTTCCGGTGCTGTCGAACTCGCTGTTCTCCCGCTACCGCTCGCGTGGCCAAGGCACCTTTGGCGACAAGATTCTCTCGGCCCAGCGCTTTGGCTTCGGCGGCCATGTGGAGACACCAAAAAAATGACCCACACGATCCGCAGGAAATCCAAGGCAGACCCCGCGCCACCGACCACGCTGTTTCTGTTCGGCGCCCACGGTGATCTGGTCAAGCGCTTGCTCATGCCGGCGCTGTACAACCTGAGTCGCGACGGCCTGCTCGACGATGGCCTGCGGATCATCGGCGTTGACCACAACGCTATTACCGATGAAGCGTTCGCGCAAAAGCTCGAAGACTTCATCCGTACCGAAGCGGCGGCGAAGGTCGGCAAGGGCGATCAGATTCTTGATCCGGCCTTGTGGGCCAAGCTCGCCAAAGGCATCAGCTACGTTCAGGGCGACTTTCTGGACGACAGCACTTATTCAGCGCTGGCGGCGAAAATCGCCGACAGCGGCACCGGCAATGCGGTGTTCTACCTGGCCACCGCGCCACGGTTCTTCAGCGAAGTGGTGCGCCGTCTCGGCAGCGCCGGTCTGCTCGAAGAAACCCCCGAAGCGTTCCGCAGGGTAGTGATCGAAAAACCGTTCGGCTCCGACTTGCAGACGGCGGAAGCGTTGAACGCCTGCCTGCTCAAAGTCATGTCGGAGAAGCAGATCTACCGGATCGATCACTATCTGGGCAAGGAAACCGTGCAGAACATTCTGGTCAGCCGGTTCTCCAACAGCCTGTTCGAAGCGTTCTGGAACAATCACTACATCGACCACGTACAAATCACCGCCGCCGAAACCGTCGGCGTCGAAACCCGTGGCAGTTTTTACGAACACACCGGTGCTCTGCGTGACATGGTGCCCAATCACCTGTTCCAGTTGCTGGCGATGGTCGCGATGGAACCGCCGGCCGCATTCGGCGCCGATGCAGTACGCGGCGAGAAGGCCAAAGTGGTCGGCGCGATCCGCCCATGGACCACCGAAGAAGCGCGCGCCAACTCGGTGCGCGGTCAGTACAGCGCCGGTGAAGTCGGCGGCAAATCTCTGCCCGGTTATCGCGAAGAAACCAACGTGTCTCCCGACAGCACCACGGAAACCTACGTCGCACTGAAAGTCATGATCGACAACTGGCGCTGGGTCGGCGTGCCGTTCTACCTGCGCACCGGCAAGCGCATGAGCGTGCGTGATACCGAGATCGTCATCTGCTTCAAACCGGCGCCGTATGCGCAGTTCCGCGATACCGAGGTCGATGAGCTGCAACCGACCTACCTGCGCATTCAGATCCAGCCCAACGAAGGCATGTGGTTCGACCTGTTGGCCAAACGGCCGGGGCCGGCACTGAACATGGCCAACATCGAACTGGGTTTCGCCTACAAGGATTTCTTCGAAATGCAGCCGTCGACCGGCTACGAAACCTTGATCTACGACTGCCTGACCGGTGATCAGACGCTGTTCCAGCGCGCCGACAACATTGAGAACGGCTGGCGCGCAGTGCAGCCGTTCCTCGATGCCTGGCAGCAGGATGCGAGCGTGCAGACCTACGCCGCCGGTGACGATGGCCCGCAAGCCGCCGATGAACTGCTGACTCGCGATGGTCGCGTCTGGCATGGTCTCGGATGAGCGAACCGATCCGTTTTCTGCTCAGCGACATGGACGGCACGCTGTTGCTGCCCGATCACAGCCTCAGCCAGCGCACGATTGATGCGGTGCGTTCGTTGCGTGAGGCGGGCGTGTTGTTCAGCCTCGCCACCGGGCGTCCACCGAAAGCCATGCTGCAGCAGATCGAAGCCTTGGGCGTTGATCTGCCGACGGCGGCGTTCAACGGCGGGACCATCGTCAATCCGGATGGCAGTCTGTTAGCCGCTCATTATTTGCCGGCGACCGCAGCGCTGACCGCATTGGCGCTGTTCGCCGATAAACCTGAGGTGGAAATCTGGGTATTCAGCGGCGGCGACTGGCTGCTGAAAGATCCGCACGGGCCGATGGTGCCGCGCGAGCAGCACGGTCTCGGTTATCCGCCGGTGGTGGTCGACAGCTTCGAGCCGTACCTTGAGCGCATCGACAAGATCGTTGCGACCAGCAACAACACCGATCTGCTGATCGAACTAGAGGCGCAGCTATTGCCCAAAGTCGAAGGCCAGGCGCAGGTGTCGCGTTCGCAACCGGTTTATCTGGATGTGACGGCACTGGAAGCGAACAAGGGCAGCGCACTGGCGACCATTGCCAGACATCTCGGCATCCCGCTGGCGCAGACTGCAGCGATTGGTGATGGCGGCAACGACCCGGCAATGTTCCATTGCGCCGGGCTGTCGATTGCCATGGGCCAGGCAGAGGACACGGTCAAGCGTCAGGCCGATGTGGTCACTGGCTCCAATACCGAAGACGGCGTGGCGCAAGCGATCGAGAAATACATCCTCCCGCGCTGACACCACACAAAACCATTGTGGGAGCCGGGTATATCTGCAAGAGATTGGTCGGCTCGGAGGCCGCCATCGCTGGCAAGCCAGCTCCCACAGGGTTGAGGTCCACCCGAAAACCGCACTTCGCTTCTAACCACTCAACACAATGAGCGTTAGCTCGAGTACCGCTCTTGATCTCGAGCGCCCGTCGGCAGGCTGAGTGGAGGGAGTGATCCGGGGTGGGAGCGCAGCGACCGTTCGACGAAGTCGAACACATCGAGAGGAGGTGCAGCGCAGCAAACCGGAGGCGATGCCCCCGGATCGGTCCCGGAGCGAAGGAACCCGAGCCACAGCGAGGGCCGAACGTCAGGGTAAAGCCTTTTGGGTTACCTTTTCGGCGTTTGGAAAAGGTGACCCGCCGTCAGGGCGGAACCCTAAGCAGCCATCACAGCTAGCTCCCAAAGCTGTATCGGGTGTATCTACAGCCAGTAACTCACGCCATACCAGCCCAGCAACCCCATCACCACGGTGTACGGCAACGCCATCCACACCATGCGCCCGTAAGACAAGCGCACCAGCGGCGCAATCGCCGACGTCAGCAGAAACAGAAACGCCGCCTGACCATTCGGTGTGGCCACGCTCGGCAAGTTGGTGCCGGTGTTGATCGCAATCGCCAGCGTTTCGAAGTGCTCGCGGCTCATGTGGCCAGACACAAATGCCTGTTTGACTTCGGTGATGTAAATCGTCGCAACGAAGACGTTGTCGCTGATCGCCGATAGCAACCCGTTGGCAATGAACAGCATCCCCGGTTGCTGATCCGCCGGCAGCGCCAACACCCACTGGATCAACGGCACGAACAGTTGTTGATCGTGGATCACTGCCACCACCGCAAAAAACACCACCAGCAGCGAGGTAAACGGCATGGCGTCCTTGAACGCATTGCCGAGGCGATGCTCGTCGGTGATCCCGGTAAACGCCGTGATCAACACAATCACCATCAGCCCGATCAATCCGACTTCAGCGACGTGAAGCGCAAGCCCGACAATCAGGATCAGCGCCGCCAGACCCTGCACCACCAGAGCAGCACGTTGGCGTGGGGTGCGTTCGGCGTTGTCTTCAGCGGCGTAGTTGGCCAGCACGCTGCGCACGTTGTCCGGCAGCAAGGTGCCGTAACCGAACCAGCGCAGTTTCTCCAGCAGCACGCAGGTGATCAGACCGGCGACGAGCACCGGCAGCGAGACCGGCGCAACTTTCAGAAAAAATTCGGCGAAGTGCCAACCCATTTCATGGCCGATCAGCAGGTTTTGCGGCTCACCGACCAGGGTGCACACACCGCCGAGCGCTGTGCCGACCGCGCCGTGCATCAACAGGCTGCGCAGGAAGGCGCGGAATTGCTCAAGGTCTGCATGATGCAACTTCGGCAGGTGCTGATCGTCGCTGAATTCGCTGTCCTGACGCGGGTCGTTGCCGGACGCCACGCGGTGGTACACCGAGTAGAAGCCGACCGCTGCGCTGATGATCACGGCGGTGACGGTCAGTGCATCGAGAAATGCCGAGAGAAACGCCGATAGAAAGCAGAACATCAGCGCCAGCAGCGCTTTCGAGCGCACGCCGAGCAACAAGCGCGAGAACAGAAACAGCAGCAGGTCCTTCATGAAGTAAATGCCGGCGACCATGAACATCAGCAGCAGGATCACCGGGAAGTTGTGCTGCAACTCTTCGTACAGGGCTTGCGGCGTGGTCATTTTCAGCAGCAGCGCTTCGATCAGCAGCAGGCCGCCGGGCATCAGCGGGTAGCACTTGAGCGCCATCGCCAGGGTGAAAATGAACTCGATCACCAGCAGCCAGCCGGCGGCGACCGGGCCGGCGGTCCACATCACCAGCGCATTGAGGATCAGAAACCCGACGATGCACGCCTTGTACCAGCGCGGCGAGTGCCCGAGAAAGTTGTGCGCGAAGGCCTGGGCCATTGAACCGGACATCGGCTGCTCCTTGTTTTAAGAAGCGCGCAAGTTGCCGTAAGCGCCGCGGAAGATCAAGTGTGGGAAGTTTCTGATTATTGATTCAGATATCGCGCTACGACGGCCCGGTACTTTCCATCAAGCGAGTAACCGCCAACCAGAATCCCGCCTGATGCCTGCACAGCCAGCGAAGTGGCGGTATCCAGACTGCGGCCCAGGCGCGTGCGTAACCAGCCACGGGCCTCGGCGAACTGCGGATCCAGCCGGCCATTGGGCAAATATCGCGCGACAACAAAATCAGCCTCGACACCGCCGATAGTTGCGCCCACAGTGACGATGCGACCATCACCCATGCGTTGCGCGGCGGTCCATTGGCAGCCGCTGGGGCCGATGTCCAGCAGGTGCGGCTGACCATTGTTATGGTGCAAATCGGGGCGGCCGTTAGTGTGAACGGCCAGCGCCATACAGCGAATCGGATCCCGGCTGCTGCCAAAGCACTGCAGATGCCCGGCAGATTCCACTACTTGACTGACTTGAGCACTTTGACCGTTGGCTTTAAACGCCATGAAGCCGTCCACGGCAAAACGTTGATCAAGTTGCCCATCAGGCAGATAGCGCGCTAACAGACCTTGTTGCGGAAAGTCGATAGAACCTGCCACCACAATCCGCCCGTCGTTTTGCAGGGTCAGGCTGCCGAGCCAGGTATTGAGCAATAGATGGCGAATCATCACGAAGCCGCGGCCGTTGAAGGCTGGATCAAGTTGGCCATCCGCTGTCAGGCGAATCAGCATGCCGACCTGGTCGGAAAAATCGTAATGATGGTTGGCGATCAATAAAACCCGACCGTCATTCTGAACCGCGCAATCGCACGCTTCGGCACCGGGAACGCCCGGTGGCAACCACGGATCGCGAGACCCCATGGACAGGTCGCCGGGCAGGCGGACGATTTGCACGCCATTGTCGCCAAAACTTGTATCCGGCCGGCCGCAAGCGTCGAACATGGCGAGGGCGGGCAGGGTGCGCCGGTCGTTTTGGTAGTGCAGGCCCACCAACAGAATGCGTCCGTCGGGCAGCACCTGGACTTTGCCACCGGTGGCTTCGAAGCCTGGGGCAAACTGGTCGATCACACTGCCGTGCACGCCGAAGCTCAAGTCCGCCGAACCATCCTCTAACAGGCGCGCCAGACCAAAATGGCTGCCGTCAGCCATTGCGACTTTGGCGGCTACCAGCACTCGCCCTTGTGCATCCAGGGCCAGGCCTTGCGTCATGCTCGATGTGCTGTCGGCAAAATACACCTGAGCCAGGCCATGGTTGGCAAAGTCCGGGTCAAGTTGTCCGCTGTCGGTGGCGAGTGTCGGTAGCGCAAAGGCGTTCCGGGATGGCATGCATGCTTCTCCTTGCAAGTTGACCTGCGCCCGGGGCCGGGCGGGTAACTGCATGAGCGAAACATTCAACCTCTGAATCAGCGCCAGTACAACTGACAGAAATAACAGGTGGAGGGTCGCACTGTGCCAGAACAGTGTCTTTTGGAACCAGTTGCAAGCCTGCCAAGTACTTCGTCGATAAAAGCACTGGCGCAAGTTGTACAACGTGCGGCGGGGTATAGGTTTTTTCTAACGGGCAATAAAAAAGCGGATGACTCGAAAGTCATCCGCTTTGGTTTGAATCAATGTGGCATCGACCACGATTGCAGCAAGTAACCGTCTTCGCTCAGTTCGGCGCGAGCCTGTTGCAACAGCAGTTCAAGCTGAGCCGGATCGGAGTAAGCGCTGCTCGGGATTTGCGTACGGCCGATGTGCGAGTTAGTCCGGTCGATAACGGTCAGGCTTAGTTCGCCGTTGCCGTCTTGTGGCGCCCAAGCCACGCATTGGTAGGGTTTGAACGCGTGGTTGGCAATCAAAAGAGCTTCGTTGATACGGAGCGGGGCGGTCATGGGATCTTCTCTCTAATAGTGCCCAATCAAGTGATGTGCCGTCGGTTGGGCTTACCGTTCGGCTGGTTACTTGTACTGATGCACGCAACCCGGTGATGGGTCACACAAGATTCGAAGAAATTTGTTTTTTCTTTCACGCCCTCAGCTTTAAGACAGCTATTGAAAGGCTGGTGAAAGATTCAAGTCGATAGCTAACTAATAAACCCGCTGCTTATAACTGCTTGAGTTGTACGCCTATAAGCAATCGATACAAGGCGCCGTCAAATTCTTGCTAATGTTACAGCCAGGTCTGCCAAATGACTGTTTTTACAATCATTTCTTTTAATTTGGCGCCAAGGAACAGTCATGAGCGAAGCGCCTGCGTTACGACGTTTATTGGTGGTCGATCCGTGTGACGACTGTCATCGACTATTGCCCGGATTGCGCGCGGCAGGCTGGGATGTCGACAGTTGTACGCTGGAACATGCCGGCGACCGAAGTTGCGACGTCGGCCTGCTGCGTTTGCAGCCTTTTCACCTTGAACGGCCCGAAGCTGTCAAAGAACTCATCAGTCGCAGCGGCACCGAGTGGATAGCCGTGCTCAATCAGGAAGTGCTGCGGCTGCAAAATGTCGGCGATTTCGTCTGCGAGTGGTTTTTCGATTTTCATACCTTGCCGTTTGACGTGTCGCGGGTACAGGTCACCCTCGGCCGCGCATTCGGCATGGCGCGCCTGCGCGGGCAGGGCACGATTCATATTGATCAGCCAGAACACGAGTTGCTCGGTGACAGCAAACCGATCCGCGAGCTGCGCAAACTGCTGAGCAAACTGGCGCCGACCGAGTCGCCGGTGTTGATCCGTGGCGAAAGCGGCACCGGTAAAGAACTGGTGGCGCGCACGCTGCATCGGCAGTCGCAGCGCCACAGCAAGCCGTTCGTGGCGATCAACTGCGGGGCAATTCCGGAACATCTGATCCAGTCCGAGCTGTTTGGCCATGAAAAAGGCGCCTTCACCGGTGCGCATCAGCGCAAGGTCGGGCGAATAGAAGCGGCCAACGGTGGCACGCTGTTTCTCGATGAAATTGGTGATCTACCGTTGGAACTGCAAGCCAATCTGCTGCGCTTCCTCCAGGAAAAACATATTGAGCGCGTGGGCGGCAGTCAGCCGATTCCGGTGGATGTACGGGTGTTGGCCGCGACTCACGTCGACCTCGAAGCGGCAATCGAGAAGAAACGCTTTCGCGAAGACTTGTACTACCGCCTCAACGTCCTGCAAGTGGTCACCGCGCCATTGCGCGAACGGCATGGCG
This sequence comes from Pseudomonas sp. TWP3-2, assembly GCF_049897765.1. NCBI lineage: Bacteria > Pseudomonadati > Pseudomonadota > Gammaproteobacteria > Pseudomonadales > Pseudomonadaceae > Pseudomonas > Pseudomonas sp. TWP3-2. The sequence continues at coordinate 96,265 of NZ_JAFCWW010000004.1, forward strand.
ATTTGTCGATGCTGGCCAACCATTTTTCCCACTTCTACAGCCACGAAACCGGTCGCCGGCCGCGCAGCTTCAGTGAAGATGCGTTGATCGCCATGGGTAAACATGACTGGCCGGGCAACGTGCGAGAGTTGGCTAACCGCGTGCGGCGTGGCCTGGTGCTGGCCGAAGGTCGGCAGATCGAGGCGCGCGATCTTGGGTTGATCAGTCAGCATTCGATCGCTGCGCCGATGGGCACGCTAGAGGATTACAAAACCCGTGCGGAACGTCAGGCGCTGTGTGATGTGTTGAATCGGCACAGTGACAATCTGAGTGTGGCGGCGAAAGTGCTCGGGGTTTCACGGCCGACGTTTTATCGGTTGTTGCATAAGCATCAGATTCGTTAATTACCCTAAGCAAAAAAGACAGCCCCGCAAACGCGGGGCTTTTGCTTTACGTCAGAAGTAATACGGGAATTTCAAACTGAAGGAAAAGTCCGGCGCATCGTCGGTCATGCCAATCGACAAGTTCGGCACGATGGTCAGGTTGTCGGTGGCAGCAACGGTCATGCCGATGTTGAAATAACCGGCGTTGGCATCACTGGAGACCACAGACTCCCAATCCCCGCCATCCTGTTTCAGCTTGCTTTTGCGTTGCACCAGATCAGACACCGAGAACGACATACTCATTTTCTCGTTCAGTGCGAAGGCTACGCCAGCGCCGATCTGGAAGCTGTCGCCAATGCGCACCTTGCCAGGGTTTTTCTGGTTGACGGTCGAGCTGATGTCGTCGAACGATTCCTCGAGGTTGTGGGTGTAGGACAAACTGCCAAACAGCACAGCCGGGTCGAACGTCTTGACCAGCGAGATGCCCGGTGTGATCGACCAGACACCGTTGCCGGTTGGCAGTGTGTCAGGCACGAACAGGTTGGAGTTGGCATCGGTCTGGCGCAGCTTGATTCCGAACGGGTCCTTGCCGGTAGGGGCTTTGACCCGCAATGTGACTACCGCATCCGGAGTGTTGACCGACTCGTCGAGGAACTTGTAAGCCACCCCGAAGTTGACGTCGCCAATGGTTGGATCCTTGGTGACGGTTTCTTCCGTGGTCACACCTGCCGCGCCCTGATTGCCACCGCCCGACTGGTAAGTCGATTCGCGATACACGACCGGCACGTTCAGATCGAACTGCCAGCGGTTATCGAAGTTGTAGCGGCCCGTGAGATCGAGGGTCCAGGTGTCGGCCTTGATCCGGTCGAGGTTGATGTTGCCGAGAAAGATCGAGTCCAGCGCGAGGAAGCCGTTGAGGATCAGTTGGCGAGTGTCGTAGCGCGAGTAAGTCACGCCGGTTTCGACACTGAACTTGCCGCCACCGAAGAAGCCGCTGGCCTCGTCGTACAGGTTGGACACGCTCTGCGCCGGCTGCGAATCATCGGCCAGGGACTGACCGTAAGATGCGCCACTGCCTCCCGCCGCGCCCCCCGACGCTGCGGCAGCCCCCGTCCCGGTGGCTACGCGATTGCCTTTCATGTCGGATGGCGACTTGGCCAGACGTTTTGGTGGCGGGGAAGCGGGCTGATCTTCGACCTGACGGACCCGTTGTTCGAGTACCGCCAGGGCTTTCTGTTGTGATTCGTATCGTTGCTTAAGCTCCAGAAGCTCCTGTTTCAAAGCCTCTACATCGGCATTAGGTGCCGCTTGCAGCATGGCGGCCGGCAGTAGAGTGCTCAAACATACAGCGGCGCGCAGTGATACTGATCGATACATGAATAAGCCGTCCCTTTAAGCCCAATGATCGAGACTCAGCGTAGTTCAATATCCAATACTGCGTAGTGCTCTGAGTTGGGTCAGGTTGCAGTCCAGTGCACCGGCACTCATGCCGTTGTTATTCAACACGACGTTGAGTTGAGTCAGGTTGTTGACCACGTTGGCACTACCGAGCAGACGGGTATTTTGCAGCAAACCGCCCTGAGCGACCTGTTGCAGCGCTGTACCCTGATTGCCCGAGGCTTGAATGGCCATTTGTACACCACCGTTGGTGGCCGACACCGCCACATTGCCGGCGGCGTTGCTGCCGGTGATGGTCTGCCCGGCCATCAAGGCCTGGCCCTGGGTTGGCATCAAAGCGGGCGCCTGCGCGGCTTCCTTGACGTTGATCGCGACGTTGTTGGCGGCCGTGTTGCCATCACCCGCGGCGCGTACGCTTTGCGTTATGCCCTGGGAACTGTTGAGCCCGGCACCACCAATGACTTCGCCAGTCCCCAGTTGCGGGGTGCTGCCGTTGCCGTGTTCTTTGATGGTCTGGACGTAGAATTCAGGTTTGACTGATGCTGCCTGTAGTTGCATCGAGGTGGCTGCCCCGATCAGATCGCCACTGGCGTTGCGCCAGGTACTGCTCATGACAATGCCGAAGCTGATGATCCGCCCCGGCATGACATATCGACCACGCAGCTCGGCCAGCTCCTGGTCCTTGATTTCGATGGGCTTGAATCCTGCATTGGCATAGCCTGACGCACTCGCTGCCAGGCAGGCGGCGGCCAGCCAGTATGAGGTTTTCATTTGCTGCTCCCGGGACATCCAGTCCCACTCTTTATAATCGGCGATTAAAAGAAGTCGCTCTGTATGAACCCGAAATCCATCAATTCAGCATCTTTGACAGGGTTGAAGCCATCCAGCTTGTTTTTCGCGGTCAGCGGTAGCGGAGGGCTGCGCAAGGCATTCGCCTTGTCATATCCGGGGCCGACGATGGCGAACACAATACCGTTCCAACCTTTGACAAAATCATCGTGCTTGTAGCGTTTATGGCCCAGAACCGGGTCTCCGATGTAAACCCAATCCTTGTCAGCACGCTGCAAAACCACGAAATGCTTGTAGCCGCGAATTTCCATCAGTACCACCACCGGAATCGTTACTGAATCGAGCTTCTCCGGCGGAATCCTGTAGCCCCTGGCGCGCATGCCGATGCTTTCTATATAGCGCTTCATGTCGAGCATGGAAAAACCCTGAGTACGAACAAGGTCCTGGTCAGCGTTGACCAGCATGCCTTTGATGATGTGCTCCTCATCGACGTCGAGCCAATAAGCCTGGCGTAATACCGTAGCCAGTGCAGCGGCGCCGCAACTGAAATCGGTTTTTTGTTGGACTATGTCGGCAAACTTGCGCTCACGCAGGCTTTGCACATCCTTGTAGACCAGCACACCACCCGGCAGGGCAGCGACCGGCATCTGTGCAGCCTGACTCAGGCCAGACAGACAAAGCAGGGCGATAAGGGCAGTTTTACGCATGATCGATACGCCTTTGCGGACTGAGGAAAAGCCCCGTTTCCGGGGCTTTCGTTTCGATCGCGATTACATGCAGGCTTTGCAACCTGCGGCGATGGACAGCGAGTTGCTTTGTTGGTTGCCCACACCCGCCGAGACGTTGGCTCCGCCGTTGCCGGAGAAGTTGTTCTGCGAGTTGGTCATGTTGGCGTTGTTGACGACAGGTGCTTTCCAGCCATCTTTGGTCAGCACTTGCTGAGTGGTCACGCCAGCGAGGCCAAAGGTACCCACGGCTTCGAACTTGGCTTTCTGGTCATCGTTGCCGCCGTGGCCGCCGCCACGGTTGCCATAACCGCCGTGATGGTCATCGTCTTCGATGGTTGCAGTGCCTTTGGCTTTGAACACGCCAGCCGCTGCATAAGTGCCGGTGAGGGTATCGGTTTTGTAGGTACGTACGCCTTTGTTGTCGACAACCAGGCCAGTGGAGGACTGGTTGGCAGCAGCAGCGGCAGACGCGACGCGACCACCCGATACAGCGATTGCCAGGTTGTTTTTCTGTTGGTTGAAGTTGCCGGCAGACACGTTGATCCCGATGTTGCCGGAACCGTTATTGCCAGCGTTGTTGAGTGTTGCAGTATTGGTAGTCGACGAGTTTTTCACATAGTTGTTGTTGTTGACTTGAGTCGCACTCGAGACAGCAACAGCAGTGCCGAAGATGAAGCTTTCGTCGGCGGTAGCCAGGGCTGCAGCGTTGTCTTGCTGGATGCCGTCGCCGGCTGCCACGTTGGCGCCCATGTTGCCGTTGGAGCTGTTGAGCGAGTCACTGGCATTGGCGGTGTTTTTGGTGCCTTGGTTGTTCACCTCGTTGCCGTCGCTGTTTTGCTCGTCGAGCACAGCGGCGCCAGCACCCGCGGTAATTTGCAGAAGTTGTTCCAGGGTAGGGCCTTTCGGACCATGCCCATTACCATGACCGTGATCATCATCACGACCGCCTGCCTGTGCTGCGATTGCCATCACTGCTGCAAGTGCGAAAACCAGTGGTTTGAGAGCCATTGTAGGTTTCATGGTGTTTCTCCGTGCTTATTAGTTGGTTAAGTGTTGGTACTTTCTAATTGCACTGCTTTTTATATGGGTCAGTCTGCGACCCGGATGCTCAGGGTGTTAGCCATACGGTTCCCCACCCCGGCACTCTGGTTCACCTGAATCACCCCTCGGCTGCCGGTGAAGGCCTGATCACTTGTCGTGACCTGGCGACTGCCGGTTGGGGTGCCAGTTGCTCCTGAGCTCGGTAACAACGCCACGTTCTGTTGCGACAGGGCGCTATCGTCAATGCTCTGCGGGCCGGCACTGATGCTGACGCGCGTTACATTGGCCATCTGGTTGTTGGCACCGGCGCCCTGGTTCACGCCCAGGATCCCGTTGCCATTACTGAAAGAGGTGCCACCGATGGTTGAACTGGCGTTCATCGAGCGGTCGGCGGGTGTGTCGATCTTCTGAATCACGCGGGTGCTGGCGTTTGACTCAGTGCCAATGGCGATCGCCTTGACGTTGGCCTGCTGCATCTGGTCGCCAGCGGCCTGGTTGACGTTGAAATTGCCTTTGTACTGGACGCCGGAATTCTGGATGTCTGCCTGGTTGATCGAGGATGGATCGGCCATTGCGCTGGTGCAGCCGAGCAAGGCAAGCAGGAGCAGAGAACGAGTCATCTTATTGGCCTCCAGCCATGCGGGTCAGCGGGGCCAGGCCAGTGCTCATGGCCCGGTTCACGGTATTCGAGATCGAACCCCCGGCACCGCCGCCAGTGCCGGTTCTCATGCCGGGCAAACCGTTGGTGTTGGTCAGGGTGTTCATGCCGGGCAGATTGGAACTTGGCGTATTGATGTTGCCGCGGATGGAGGACCCGCTGGCGACGCCGGCAAAATCACCGTCATTGAGTTCGGTACTGTTCAACGTCGAGTTGATGCGCGCCGAAGGGTTGGCATTGACGGTGGTGGGATAGGGATCTTTGCCGCCATTGCGGCCAATCGGGATCGGTTGCACGTCACGATTGAGTACGATCACGCCATTGCCTTCGGCCTGAACGTTGAAACTGATAAAAGGGCTGGCGGCTGATCCGATCAGCACGAGGCAAGTAAAGGCTTTTTGAATATTCCCCACGGCGGCAATTCCTTCTTCAGTGGGCTGGGCCTGTTCAGCGTTGTGAAGGAGAGAGCGAAAGCTGTGCCGCTTTTTGAAATTGCTGTGAATTCAAAGGCTTGAGTTGCGTTGCCGCGCTGCTGATACAGAAACTGTTTCAACCGTGAAACACGCACCCGGCGCGGCAACCGCCGATTGGCATTGCAAAGCTCTGGCACAAGGGTTTACGCGCAGGTGTTTCATCTGCGTAACAAGTCCCGTGACAAACTGATGAAGGGCGTTGAGACGGGCACTTTGCACCCGCAGATGTGTTTCAGGAATGGACACTTGTGCCCCAAAGCAGGGGAAAACAGGGGCATAGACACCCCCGCAGAATGGGTCAGCCTCCCAGCAGCTCGGCCACGGCAGCGCAAGCCTGGCGGCGACGCTCGAGCCAATCTCCCTGAATTATCAGCAGGGGTTGCTGATGCAATTGCAGCCAGGAGCGGGTGGCGTCAAAGAATGCCCTGCGCTCGCTCAGTTGCGGCTGGCAGCGCTGACCATCATCGGTCCAGTCGATCTGCTCCGGCGAGAGCAACAGATGCAGATCGTAATGACGACTGAGCAACTCTGGCTCCAGCCATGCCGGGCAGTCGCCGAAGAGTGTCTGGCTCCACAGAATATTGCTCAGTAGATGCGTGTCGAGGATCAGCAGCGGCGGTTGTTGCGCGCGCGCCTGATCTTCCCACTGCAACTGGCCACGGGCGATCTCCGGAATATCCCCTAAACAAGTGTCACGCGGATTCTGCTCGATGAACCAGCGCACGTACTCGTCCACCCGCAGGCCGCCGAATTGTTCTTGCAGCGCCGCTGCCAGCCAGCTCTTGCCGGTGGATTCCGGGCCGGTGAGGACAACGACTTTCATGCGCGCAACGCCGGATCGGCACGCCATTCGCGCCAGCCTTGCACCGCGATCAGGGTGAACAGTGCATACAGCGCAGCAGTCAGGTACAGCCCTTTATAGAGGAACAGCCCGACGAAAATCACATCGAGCACGAACCACAGCGCCCAGCATTGCAGGCGTTTGTGTGCCATCCAGAATTGCGCAACCAGGCTGAAACCGGTCAGCGCCGCATCCAGCCACGGCTGCGCAGCGTCGGTCCAGTGGGCCATGCTTGCGCCCAGCGCCAGACTGCCGACGGCACCGATAGCCAGGCCTTTGACAATCGACTGGGGGGCGAGTCGGCTCACCTGGCGCCCGTCATGCATCGAGCCGGCGCGGGTCCATTGCCACCAGCCGTAGACCTGCAGGGCGGCGTAGATGACCTGCAACAACATGTCCGAATACAGCTTCACCTCAAAGAACACCCAGCTGTAAAGCAGCACCATGACCAGCCCGATCGGCCAGCACCAAGGATTCTGTTTGACCGTCAGCCAGACCGCGATCACCCCGAGGGCGGCAGCAAACAGTTCAAGCCCGGACATGCGAGATCCTTGGAGGAAATAGAGGAGGGCGCGGATTGTACCGAAAAACCTGCGGAGGTCAGCATTCCACGCCATAACTGTGGTTTGCCACAAATCCTGTGGGAGCTGCGGTGCGACGATTCGACTTGCCAGCGATTGCTTCGGCATAGCCAGCATTTTTGGTGAATGACACACCGCAATCGCTGGCAAGCCAGCTCCCACAGGGGAGAGAAATTACACGCGGAACTGGCGCAGGAGGCTGTTCAACTGTTCGCTCAACTGGCCCAACCGCGCACTGGCCACGCTCGACTGCTCCGCCGCCAGCGCCGTGCTGTGTGACAGTCCGGCAGCCTGAGTAACGTTCTGGTTGATGTCCTCCACCACATGCGCCTGTTGCAGCGTGGCACTGGCAATCGAAGCATTCAGGCCGTTGAGGTTACGCAGTGCCTGACCAATTGCATTCAGGCTCGCACCGGCCAGCCCCGCCTGTTCGATGGTCAGTTGCGAGGCTTTGCTGCTGTCGCCGATCACCTTCACAGCCGCTTCCGAGTGATTCTGCAAACGTTCGATCATCGTCTGGATTTCAGCCGTCGATTTCTGCGTACGCTGCGCCAGCAAACGCACCTCGTCAGCCACCACCGCAAAACCGCGACCTTGTTCACCGGCCCGCGCGGCTTCGATCGCCGCGTTGAGCGCCAGAAGGTTGGTCTGTTCGGCAATCGAGCGGATCACTTCCAGCACGCTGCCGATCTGCGTGCTTTCAGCCGCCAGGGTGCGAATCACTTCAACCGCTTGGTCGATAGTCCCCGAAAGCTTGTCGATCTGTTGCAGGCTGCCGTCGATATTGATCTGGCCCTGCTGCGCCTGTGCCTCGGCGTCGCGCATTTCGCTGGCGGCGTGTTCGGCGTTTTTCGCCACGTCCTGCACGCCGTAGGTGACTTCGTTGATGGCGGTGGCCACCAGTTCCATCTGCTGTGACTGTTGCTGGCTGCGCTGTTGCGCTTGAGTCGCATCGTTGCCCAGTTCGCTGGACGACTGGCCGAGTGCGCTGGCGGATTTCTGCAAGTCGCCGATGACCCCGCGCAACTTGGCGGTGAAGGCATTGAAGTGATGCGCCAGTTGCGTGACTTCGTCCTGGCCGTGGGTGTCGAGACTGCGCGTCAGGTCGCTTTCACCACTGGCGATGTTGGCCATGGCGTTTACGGTTTCCTGCAACGGGCGCACGATACTGCGCGCAATCAGGACCACCAGCAGCACCATGATCAGCGCAATCACCAGGCCCGCGACTGACGCTTTGATCACCTGGCCCTGGAACTCGGCCTGTACGTCATCGACATACACTCCGGAGCCGAGCACCCAACCCCACGGCTCGAACAGTTTCACGTAAGAAGTCTTGGCTACAGGCTCACTGGCGCCGGGCTTCGGCCAACGGTAGTCAACCATGCCAGCGCCTTTGGCCTTGGCGATCGCGACCATTTCGTTGAACACCGCAAAGCCGTCCGGATCGCGGATCGCCGAAAGGTTCTGGCCTTCAAGTTTCGGATTGGTCGGGTGCATGACCATCACGGGCGTGAGGTCGTTGATCCAGAAATAGTCGTTCTGGTCATAGCGCAAGCCGCGAATGGCGGTCAGCGCCTGTTTCTGCGCGGCTTCACGGGTCAGGCTGCCGGCGGTTTCCAGGCCTTGGTAATAGTTCAGCAAACCGCTGACCGTCTGCACCACATGCTGGGTTTTCTGGGCTTTGGCGTGATAGAGGTCGTCGTGAATCTGCTTGAGCATCAACACGCCCAAGGTCAACAACATCACCACGGCCACTATCAAGATGAGCCACAAGCGTCGGCTGATCGACACACTGCGCAAGCTGTTCATAACGCTGTCACTCCGATTTCTTTTTCTTGTAATAACTCACCGCCAGCATCCAACCACGTTTTGTGTGACCGGGCATACGCGACTCAAGTCGTACAGCGCACCAGCGCTGATACGGCGTGTCTGTTAGGATTTCGGCCCCGCGCGGAAAAACCTGAGTCGAGATTGATTTTTCACGCAATTTTGACTGTTTTGCAGCGATCCTCTGCGCCGGGAAAACGCTACAGAAACAGCCAGCTACGCTGGACGCAGTGAACAGTTGGAAAAATATTATCGGGGCATGCCAGCGGGTATCGCTTCTTGGGGGATTGATGGATCTTTGGACGGCCTTGCAGGCACTGATTCTTGGAGTTGTAGAGGGGCTGACGGAGTTTTTGCCCATTTCCAGTACCGGACACCAGATCATCGTTGCCGACTTGCTCAACTTCGGTGGCGAGCGGGCCATGGCGTTCAACATCATTATTCAGCTCGGCGCGATCCTCGCGGTGGTCTGGGAGTTTCGTCGCAAGATTCTTGATGTGGTCGTCGGTTTACCGACTCAGCCGAGTGCGCGCAAATTCACCGCCAACCTGCTGATCGCGTTTCTACCGGCGGTGGTGTTGGGGGTGATCTTTGCCGACCTGATCCACGAATACCTGTTCAACCCGATCACCGTGGCTGCAGCGCTGGTGATCGGCGGCATCATCATGTTGTGGGCCGAACAGCGCCAGCACGAGGTGCACGCTGAAACTGTCGACGAAATTCACTGGACCGACGCCTTGAAGATCGGCTTCGCCCAATGCCTGGCGATGATTCCCGGCACCTCGCGCTCCGGCTCGACGATTATTGGCGGTCTGTTGTTTGGCTTGTCACGCAAGACCGCCACCGAGTTTTCGTTCTTCCTGGCCATGCCGACCATGGTTGGCGCGGCGGTGTACTCGGGATATAAGTATCGCGACCTGTTCGTGCCGGCGGATTTTCCGGTGTTCGCGATTGGCTTCGTCACAGCGTTTATCTTCGCGATGATCGCGGTACGCGGTTTGCTCAAGTTCATCGCCAGCCACAGTTATGCGGCGTTTGCCTGGTATCGGATCGTGTTTGGACTGGTGATTCTGGCGACCTGGCAGTTTGGCTGGGTTGACTGGTCGGCAGCCAAGCCATGAATGATGCCCGCTCACGCCGCCCGGATCAGCGTTCATCGGGGAGCAACATTCAGTACCTGAAGTTGAAACTGCTGGTGTTGCTGATCGTCTGCGCGTTGCCACTGTTTGGCGCCGCGTCGATGTGGCTGGACGGGATCTCGCGGGTAGCGCTGACGGCCTATGCGGTGGTCAGCGTGCTGGCGTTTTTCCTGTATTGGGCGGACAAACACAAGGCCCGTACTGGCGCTTGGCGCATCCCGGAAAATGTCCTGCACGCAGTGGAACTGGCCGGCGGCTGGCCCGGCGCATTGATCGCCCAGCAAGTGTTCCGGCACAAGACGCGCAAGGTGTCGTTTCAAGTGCTGTTCTGGCTGATCGTGGTGTTGCATCAGGTGTTCTGGATTGATCAGTTGTTCATCGGTTCGACGCTTTCGGCGATATTCTAAAGCAGCAGTCCGACCTGAGTTTTCTTCGGCAGTTTGCCCACCACCAGTTGATGCGAGCGCTGCAACAGCCCTTGCAATTCCTCGGCGCCCAGCGGGTAGGGCGGGTGCATGATGATCCACTGCGCCCGCGCCAGATACGGCGCCGGGTGAATGCCCGGACGGTCGCAATGGCCGAGAAACAAATCCTTGTCGACCTTGAATGCCAGTGAATCGCCGCGCAGCCCCTGCAAGGCGAACATCTTGTTGCCGGCAATCGAAAACACCCGCACGCCGCCCCATTTGTAATCCTCGCGTGCGCCGGGCAATGCCAGGCAGAATTCGGCAACATCCGTTTCGCTCATCTTTGCTTTTTTCATAGCAGCCGCTCCCCGCAGGCATTGAACGATTCGACCAAGTGGTCGATCCACGCGCGCACCGCTGGCATCACCCCGCGCCGATGCGGATACACCGCTTGCAGCCAGCCACCGGGCAATGACCACTCGGGCAACAAGCGCACCAGCGTGCCGCTTTCCAGTTCGGCTTCGCAATACATCATCGGCAATAACGTGAAACCCTGACCCGCCAGCACGCAAGCCTTGCGCACCACAAAATCGTCAATGCCCAACCGGGCTTCCAGCGCCAGATCGCAGCTTTTGTCGTTCTGATCGATCAGGCGCACATGCACCAGGCGATCAGGTTCCAGCGCGCCGAGCACCGGCAGACTTTTCAGATCCTGCGGATGATGGATTTGTGCATCCTGAATAAACGAGGGGCTGGCGACCACCACCATTTGTGCCTGACGCAACCGCCGGGTGACCAGCATCGGGTCTTCATCGCCGTGTTCGCGCACGCGCAGCGCGACGTCGATACCTTCGTTGATCAGGTCCACCCGGCGATTGAGCAGGATGACCTCAAGCTGCACCTGCGGGAATTTGTCGAGGAAACTGCTGATCACCAACGGCAACATCTCATGCGCCAGCCCGGTCGGGCACGACACGCGCAAGCGCCCACGCGGTTCGCTGGACATACTCGCCACCGCTTCATCGGCCATTTCCGCTTCCAGCAACATCGCCTGGCAATGGCGCAGATAACGTTCGCCGACCGCCGTCAGTTTCAATTGTCGGGTCGTGCGTTGCAGCAAACGGGCGCCGAGGCGCTCTTCGAGTTCGGCAATTCGCCGTGACAGCCGCGACTTGGGGATGCCGAGCAAGCGGCCGGCGGCAGCGAATCCACCGGCCTCGACCACTTTGGCGAAATAGTAGAGATCATTGAGGTCTTGCATGGGGAAATCCAACTGTTCTATCAGTGGGACAAACTATCGCATTGTCGGCGGCTAATCGAGTATTGGTTTCGTCTGTAGGATTGTCTCCATTGCGTCGACCACGACGATCCTTACAGGAGATTCCTCATGAAACTGTTGCATATCGATTCGAGCATTCTGGGCGACAACTCGGCTTCCCGTCAGTTGAGCAGCGAAGTGGTCAAAGCCTGGCAGGTTGCTGAACCAAGCGCTGTGGTTACCTACCGTGACCTGGCCGCCGACGCCATCAGTCACTTCTCGTCGACCACCCTGGTAGCTGCCGGCACCACCGCCGAACTGCGCAACGCCGCACAACAGCACGAAGCCGAGCTGAGCACTTCGACGCTGGCCGAATTCATCGCTGCCGACTCCATCGTCGTCGCCGCGCCAATGTACAACTTCACCGTGCCAACCCAGCTCAAAGCCTGGATTGACCGCATCGCCGTTGCCGGCCAGACGTTCCGTTACACCGACGCTGGCCCGGAAGGCCTGTGCGGTGGCAAGAAAGTGGTGATCGTGTCGACCGCCGGCGGCATCCACGCCGGTCAGGCTTCGGGCGTTGCTCACGAGGAGTATCTGAAACTGCTGTTCGGCTTCCTCGGCATCACCGACATCGAAATCGTGCGTGCCGAAGGCTTGGCGTATGGTGATGAAGTGCGTAACAACGCACTGACCGCTGCCCACACGCAGATCAGCGAACAACTGTTCGCCGCGGCGTAAGGCCTGCGTAAAGAACAGCCTCCGTTCAGGCAATTCCCAAAAAACTCTGTATTCTGGTTCCGCAAGGGCCGAATACGGAGTTTTTTGTTTCTGGCTGTTACATAATCTGGCCCGGGTTATGCAATTAATGTTCTGACGATCTTCGGAACCAACAGGGTGGGCCATCCCATGATGCGTCTTTGTGCAACGTTACTGATTTGCCTGCTTGGCAGCCTGAATTCAGTGCACGCTGCGCCAGGCGTACACCCGCGCTGGAGCGTCGGTTATCACGAGATGACTTTCCTCGATCCGCTGGATCTGCAACCGATGCGCGCCATCGCGTTTTATCCTTCCAGCGACCGCGAACACCAGAGCCTGCTTGAGGGCTATTCGGTCGAGGCTGGTGAAGACACCAGGATCGCCATCGGGCGCTTTCCAATGCTCATGCTCTCGCACGGCAACACCGGCACACCGCTGGCGCTGCATGACCTCGCCACCTCGCTGGCGCGTAAAGGCTTTGTCGTAGTGGCAGTAATTCATCCCGGCGACAACTCCAAAGATCACAGCCGACTTGGCACTCTGAGCAATCTGTACGGGCGGCCAATTCAGATTTCCGAAGCGATTACCGCCACGTTGGGTGACCGCATGCTCGCGCCGTTTGTGAACGCCGATCAGGTCGGTGTAATTGGCTACTCGGCCGGCGGCGAAACCGCGTTGATTCTCTCGGGCGCGCAGCCGGATCTGGATCGCCTGCGCCGCTACTGCGAAGAACGTCCGGACGACCGCGATGCCTGCAACACCAAGGGCGAGTTGATTGTCGACCGCGATGACCTGCAACCGGTGGCCGATCCACGCGTGCATGCGTTGCTGCTGATGGCGCCACTGAGCCTGAAATTCGGCCGGCATACCCTGGCCGATGTGCATGTGCCGGTGCTGCTCTATAGCGGCGACGGCGACAAACTGGTGGCCTTCGACAAAAACGCTGCAGCTCTTGCGCGCAAATTGCCGACCGCGCCGGACTTCAAGCTGTTGGCCGGGGCAGGGCACTTTGTGTTCATGGCGCCGTGCAATGAAGCGCAAATCCTCGCCATGCCGGCGCTGTGTACCGATGCCGACGGAGTCGACCGCGAGGACATCCATCGCAATCTGATTTCCGAAGCCGGGCGCTTCTTCTCGCATGCGCTGGGCGCGCCAACCCGCGCCGGCATGCAGACCGCGGATCAATAAAAGCGGCAGATCAATCCCTTGAATGCAAAAAGCCCGGTCACATGGACCGGGCTTTCAACTTGCAGCTAAAGGCTTGTACCGCCCTTAGAACACTACGCCCTGGCTACGCAGGTAGTCATCGTAGGTGCCGCTGAAGTCGGTCACGCCGGTCGGGCTCAGCTCGATGATTCGAGTGGCCAGGGACGACACGAACTCACGGTCGTGGCTGACGAAGATCAGCGTGCCCGGGTAGTTTTCCAGCGCCAGGTTCAGCGCTTCGATGGATTCCATGTCCAAGTGGTTGGTCGGTTCGTCCATGATCAGCACGTTCGGCCGTTGCAGGATCAGCTTGCCAAACAGCATGCGACCTTGCTCACCACCGGAAATCACTTTGACCGACTTGAGGATCTCGTCGTTGGAGAACAGCATCCGGCCCAAAGTACCGCGAATCATCTGTTCGCCCTGAGTCCACTGACCCATCCAGTCGAACAGCGTCATGTCGTCTTCGAAGTCGTGGGCGTGATCCTGGGCGTAGTAGCCCAGTTCGGCGGCGTCGGTCCACTTGATGCTGCCGGCGTCCGGGGTCAGTTCGTTGACCAGGGTACGCAGCAGAGTGGTCTTGCCGATACCGTTCGGGCCGATGATCGCCACGCGCTCGCCAGCTTCAACCTGGAAGCTGAAATCTTTGAACAACGGCTTGCCGTCGAAGCCTTTGGCCATTTTTTCGACCATGACGGCCTGGCGGTGCAGCTTCTTGTTCTGATCGAAGCGGATGAACGGGCTGACACGACTCGAAGGCTTGACCTCGGCCAGCTGGATCTTGTCGATCGCCTTGGCGCGGGAGGTTGCCTGCTTGGCTTTCGAGGCGTTGGCCGAGAAGCGGCTGACGAACGATTGCAGCTCGGAGATCTGCGCTTTCTTCTTGGCGTTGTCCGACAGCAATTGCTCGCGGGACTGGGTCGCCACGGTCATGTACTCGTCGTAGTTGCCCGGGAACAGGCGCAGCTCGCCGTAGTCCAGGTCAGCCATGTGGGTGCACACGCTGTTCAGGAAGTGACGGTCGTGAGAGATGATGATCATCAGGCTGGAGCGCTGGGTCAGAATGTTTTCCAGCCAGCGGATAGTGTTGATGTCCAGGTGGTTGGTCGGTTCGTCGAGCAACAGCACTTCCGGATCGGAGAACAGCGCCTGCGCGAGCAATACGCGCAGTTTCCAGCCCGGCGACACTTCGCTCATCGGGCCGAAGTGTTGCTCGATGCCGATACCCAGGCCCAGCAACAGCTCGCCGGCACGGGATTCAGCGGTGTAGCCGTCCATTTCAGCGAATTCTGTTTCCAGCTCGGCGACGGCCATGCCGTCTGCTTCGCTCATTTCCGGCAGCGAGTAGATGCGGTCGCGCTCGGCTTTAACCTTCCACAGCTCTTCGTGACCCATGATCACGGTGTCGATAACGGTAAATTCTTCGTAGGCGAACTGGTCCTGGCGCAATTTACCCAGACGCACGTTCGGCTCGAGCATGACCTGACCGCCCGACGGATCGAGGTCGCCGCCGAGGATTTTCATGAACGTCGACTTGCCGCAACCGTTGGCGCCGATCAGACCGTAGCGGTTGCCCGCGCCGAACTTGACCGAAACGTTTTCGAATAGCGGCTTGGCGCCGAACTGCATCGTGATGTTAGCTGTAGAAATCAAAGGTTTTTCCTGTGGAGCATGCTTGGATAGCGAGGGTGCGGCCGGAGCGCTTGGCCCGAGTCGAAGTGCGCTGAGGCGGGAATTCCCGTCATCAACCAAGGGGGGCGCTAAAGTTTGGCGGCGATTGTACTGGTCTGGCTCTTTAAACGATAGGGCAGTGAGCAGCCGATCAGCGTTTGGGGTGATCGCGGGACAGTTTTTCACAGATGAGTGTTCACGGTTGGTTACAAACTGTGGCTAAAATGCCATCCATTCGCCTAACGCCTCTAAAAGGCGCGCAGTTTGTTCACTTCCGACGTGTGACGATTTCCGTGAAACTCATCATTGCCGCTGTTTATGTCATTTCCATTGCATACGTGCATTTACGTGGCCGTGTGCGGCACAAGCTCGGTCGCCAATTGAGCGACCATTCGACGTTTCTGGCGCCGATCAACTGCTTCCTTTTTCTGTTCTCGAAGATCCCCAACAAGCCGTACCTCGATCCGAAGGACTTCCCTGACCTGACTCCGTTGCAGACTCATTGGGAAGAAATCCGCGCCGAAGGCCAGCATCTGCTGCGCGCCGGTGAGATCAAGCGTTCGAATCAGTACGACGATGTCGGCTTCAATTCTTTTTTCAAGTCTGGCTGGAAACGTTTCTACCTGAAGTGGTACGGCGAAAGCCATCCGTCGGCGATGAAGCTGTGCCCGCGAACCACTGAACTGGTGCAGAGCATTGGCTCGATCAAGGCTGCGATGTTTGCCGAGCTGCCACCGGGGTCGAAACTGGTGCGTCATCGCGATCCGTATGCCGGTTCCTATCGTTACCACTTGGGTCTGGACACGCCGAACAGCGCCGGTTGCTACATCAACGTTGATGGCGAGAACTATCACTGGCGTGACGGTGAAGCGGTGATGTTTGACGAGACCTTCATTCACTACGCCGAGAACACCACGGATCAGAACCGCATCATCCTGTTCTGTGACGTTGAGCGGCCGATGAAGTATCGCTGGGCGGCAGCGCTCAACCGTTGGTTCAGCCGCACTGTAATGTCGGCGGCGGGTGCGCCGAATGATGCGGGCGACCGGACAGGTGGGATCAACCGCTTGTTTACCAAGATCTACAAAATTCGTTTGCGTGGTAAAGAGCTGAAAAAGCGCAATCGTGCACGGTATTACATGGAAAAGTGGGCGATCTTTGGTGGGTTGCTTGCGGTTTTCATTCTGATCTGAAATCAGTGTTGTTTGGGTGGACGCCATCGCTGGCAAGCCAGCTCCCACAGGTTTCCCGGTGATACATAAATATTATTCACACCGAAAAACCCTGTGGGAGCTGGCTTGCCAGCGATGAGGCCATCAAAACCACTGAAGATTTGCCTTCTGCCTGGTTTCAAGCCTTTTTAGCCCTCTTGGCCGGCGCAGCCTTGGCCTTCGCCTTGGCCGGCGCTTTCCCACCCAAGCTACGTTTAAGCAGTTCGGTCAAGTCGATCACATCCGCCGACTTACGCTGTTCCTCGCCAGTCGCCGTCTCGACATCCTCGATCTTGCCTTCATGGGCCTTCTTGTCGACCAGCGCCATGATCTTGTCTTCGAACTCGTCGTTGTAATCTTCGGGCGTCCAGTCCGCACTCATGTCCTCCACCAGCCGTTTGGCCATGTCCAGCTCACCCTTGGCCAGTTTTGGCTCGGTCACTTCGCTGCCCAGTTCCAGCTGATCAAGACTGCGCACTTCCTGCGGCCAACGCAGTTTTACCAGCACCAGCGCTGACTCCAATGGCATCAACGCTGCCAGATACTGGCGGGTGTGCAGCACAACCCGGGCGAGGGCGACTTTATTGGTCTTGGTCAGCGTCTCGCGCAGCAATGCGTAGACCTTGCCACCGCGTTTGTCCGGAGCCAGGTAATACGGCGTGTCGATGTTTTGCAGTGGGATCTGTTCGCTATCGACGAAGGCGAAAATGTCGATGGTCTGCGTCGAAACCGGGTGCGCCGAGCGAATTTCCTCTTCGCTGAGCACCACATAGCGGCCCTTCTCGAACTGCACGCCTTTGACGATGTTTTCCTTGGTCACTTCTTTGCCGGTGACCTTGTTTACGCGTTTATAGCCCACGGGATCCATGCTGCGGCTGTCCAGCCAGTCGAAATCCACGCCTTGCGATGAGGTCGCCGAAACCAGCGCCACAGGGATGTGCACCAGTCCGAAGCTGATTGCGCCTTTCCAGATTGCCCGAGCCATGGTGCGTCCTCCGAGTGATGTTCAGGTGACCTGCGGCGTGGCGCAAAAGTTTCGAGTGTTTAGATCTCGGCGGTCGGCCGGTCAAGTCGTGTTACATCTTGTTTAGCAGCGACGGGTTAACAAATCCGAACCCACGGCGTAGCGTGGACTCGAAGGCTCTAGTCCACGCGCATCGAGAGAGGCCGTTCATGAATCGTTTTCTGCTGGGTATCGTCTTACTGGCCCTGAGCGGCGGTATGGTTCAAGCCGAGGTCTCTGCGCCGGCGTCGTTGATGTTGGCGCAAAGTCCGACCGGCAACAGCAACAATCCCTACAACAGCCCGATTCGCCGGGCCAACCCCAACAGCATGCAGGGCACCCAACCCGGCACGCCACCGATCCGGGGGCCGAACACGGTTCCGGTACCAAGACGGCCGACTCTTGAAAACGGCGGCATTGGCAACGGGCAGCCCATTCGATCGGTGCCGAGTACGCCACCCAAATTCATTCCCAATCCAGCGCCGCGCAGTACCGGCAGCACCCGTTGAGCTGCCGGCCCGCCAACGAACAAAAGGAATCGTGCATGTTGCGTAAAACCCTTCTGGCCAGTTTCTGCGCCAGCGCATTGATCAGCTTTACCGCCCCGGTTTTCGCCGAGGCCCCCAAGGAACTGCAAAGCGAGCAAGGCACGCTTGAAGTGACGACCATTACTCAAGGCCTGGAACATCCATGGGCGCTGGCATTTTTGCCGGATCGTCAGGGCATGCTGGTGACCGAGCGGCCTGGAAACCTGCGGGTGGTCGGCGCGGACGGCAAGTTGTCGGCGCCGATCAGCGGCGTGCCCAAGGTCTGGGCCAAGGGGCAGGGTGGTCTGCTTGATGTAGTGCTGTCGCCGGACTTCAAGGCCGATCGTATGGTGTATCTGTCATACGCCGAGGGCGGCGGCGCCGGTGACAAGGCCGGGACAGCGGTCGGGCGCGGACGTCTGTCCGATGATCTGAAAACACTTAAAGATTTCAAAGTGATCTTCCGTCAGGAGCCGAAACTGTCGGTGGGCAATCACTTCGGCTCGCGGCTGGTATTCGACCGTGACGGCTATCTGTTCATCACGTTGGGCGAAAACAACGACCGCCCGACCGCGCAGGATCTGGACAAGCTGCAAGGCAAGGTCGCGCGTATCTATCCCGACGGCAAAGTGCCGGACGACAATCCTTTCGTTGGCCAGTCTGGCGTGCGTCCAGAGATCTGGTCCTACGGCCATCGCAACCCACAAGGCGCGGCGCTCAACCCGTGGACCGGGACCCTGTGGGAAAACGAGCACGGCCCGCGCGGCGGTGACGAGGTGAACATCGTCGAGCGCGGGAAGAACTATGGCTGGCCATTGGCGACCCATGGCATCAACTATTCCCTTCTGCCAATCCCTGAAGCCAAGGGCGAAACCGCCGAAGGCACACTCGGGCCGCATCATGTCTGGGAGAAGTCTCCGGGCGTAACAGGTATGGCGTTCTATGACGCCGACCGTTTCAAACCGTGGCAGCACAACGTGTTTATCGGCGCACTGGTGGATCAGGAGCTGATTCGCTTGCAGTTTGACGGCGACAAAATCGTGCACGAAGAACGCCTGCTCGGTGAACTCAAGCAGCGCATCCGCGACGTACGCCAGGGGCCGGATGGTTACCTTTATGTGCTGACGGATGAGTCGGATGGCGCGCTGTACAAGATCGGGCTGAAATAACTCATCCGCTGATTCACGCGGGCGCGCGGGCATACAGCACCACCGCCGCCCGCAATTTGCCCCGGCCGAAGCGGCACATCTTGTCGAACTCCCCATGGCTGACCGGCACATGCTGGCAGTCGATGGGTTGTCGGTGCTGGCTGTGATCAACATCCGGGTCGTGCAGATAAACGAATTCGTCATCGCAATCGGTGACCATCACCCAGTGCGGCGACTTGGATCGGGTCAGTCGATAGCTGCTGATCAACACCAGCGGCTGCCCTCCAGCATCGAGCAAGCGCGGCAGATCCAGCGTGGTGCCGATGCTTTGCTCAACATCGGAGTCACGTAACTGCGCGGTGAACTCTTCATGCACCAGGCGCATGACGTCTTTTTTATGCTCGTCGCGCACGCCGTCGAGGAACAGCGGCCCGTTTACGCTCAGTTGCAGTTGCACCCGAAAGCCGCGCCGCCACGCCGCCAGCGCCAAACCCTGCGGACTGCATCCGCCATGCCCGGAGGTCATGAAAACAGTGGTCGCCTCACGCCAGATTTGCAGCTCTTCGCGCCGCTCCAGCAGCCGATCGGCCTGCAAGGCGCCCATGGCCATTAACAGACAAGCCGGGCCGCAAGTGAAGTCGGTGGTTTGCTGGTAATGCGCAACGTTGATGTTGCGCGAGTCGCGGTGCTGAAGAATACGTTTTTCCAGGCGCAACGCATCGGCATGGTCTTCGTAGTAATCGTGAATCAGCGCAAAGCGCCGGTAGCCATGCTTTTCATAGAGAGCAATCGCGGCCGGGTTGTCAGTGCGAACCTCCAGCCGCAGGTACGCGCAATCGTGCTCAAGCGCACAGGCTTCAATGCGTTGCAGCAATTGCTTGCCCAACCCCAGACCGCGCGCCTCGGGGGCAATAGCGATTGAATACAGCCGCGCAAGCGATGTGCCGCGATGAAACAACACCAAGGCGTAACCCGCCAGCTGTCCATCGCGCTCGGCCACCATTAGCTGCGCATGCGCACGGGTAATCATCCATTGAAAGCTGCGCCGGGTCAGGCGGTCTGTGGTGAAACAGTGGGTTTCCAGCGCCAGTAGCGCCGGCAAGTCTTCAACTACTGCCGAACGAAAAACAGTGTGCATATGACCGCCGTAAAAGTTGCGTAACGAAACGAGACTTTCGAAAAAGTTCGTGCTTAATAGAAAAGGTCTTGTTCTCCAACGGATCAATCTCTATGTCAGCGGTACAGGGTCATTGGCGCGAAGTATCCGAGCAAAGTTTGCCGGCGGCAACTTATTTAAATCCAGTCGCGAGAGTTTCCAGTCAAGTGTTGATCATTGTCGAACGCAAGGAAGACTGGGCCTCTTACTTTCCCAGTGAAGACATCCTCACGGCCCAGGAATACCTCGAGAAAACCCGTGATGACGAGTCGGGTAAGCGGGTGCAGGTGATCAACCTGTGCCGCAGCTACAAGTACCTGGGGCACGGCTATTACTGTTCGTTGCTCGCCGAGGCGCGAGGGCACAAGGTGATTCCGTCGGTGCGCACCATCAGCGAACTGACGCGCAAATCACTCTACGGTCTGGCGCTGGACGACCTCGACAAAACTCTGGAAAAAGCGCTGAACCATCAGCTCTACAGCGACACCGAAGGTTTTACCCTGACACTGTACTTCGGTAAAACCAATATCGAGCCGTTGCAGGACTTGGCGCGACAATTGTTTGAAGTGTTCCCGTGTCCGATTCTGTTAGTTGAATTCCGTAGAAATAACGGCTGGCATATTGAAGGTATAAAGTCCGGTGCGCTGCACAAGTTGCGCGACGATCAGGAAGATCAGTTCGCCAATGCGCTGGGCAGTTTCAGTCGCAAGATCTGGCGCAGTCCACGATCACCGCAAGTGGCCCGCTACGACCTGGCGATCCTGCATGATCCGCAAGAAGCCTTGCCACCGTCCAACCCCCGGGCACTGGAGAATTTCATCCGCGTCGGCAAAGGCATGGGCATCGATGTCGAACTGATCGAGCGCAAGGACTACGCACGCCTGGCCGAGTACGACGGCTTGCTGATCCGCGAAACCACCAGCGTCGACAACCACACCTATCGCTTCGCCAAAAAAGCCGAAAGCGAAGGGCTAGTGGTGATGGATGATCCAGCCTCAATCCTGCGCTGCACCAACAAGGTCTATCTGACTGACCTGCTCAACAGCCATCAACTGGGCATGCCCGCCACCGAAATTCTCTACAAGGAGCGACCGGAAGATTTCGAGCGGGTCGGCGAGCGCTTGGGATTCCCGTTGGTGCTGAAGATCCCCGACGGATGTTTTTCCCGTGGCGTGATCAAGGTTGAAAGCCAGCAGGCATTGCTCGAAGCCACTGCCGAACTGTTTGAACACTCGGTGCTGTTGCTGGCTCAGGAGTTTTTCTACACCGAGTACGACTGGCGCATCGGCGTGCTCAATCGCAAACCGATCTTTGCCTGCCAGTACTTCATGTCCAAAGGCCATTGGCAGATTTACAACCACAAGGCCAAAGGGCAAGACGTCAATGGCGAGTGCCGCACCATGGCGATCCATGAGGCGCCGCGCGCCGTGGTGGAGCTGGCGGTGAAGACCGCAAATCTGATCGGCGACGGCCTCTACGGTGTCGACCTCAAACAGGCGGGCGACAAAGTGGTGGTCATCGAAGTCAACGATAATCCCAACCTCGATGCCGGCACCGAGGACGCTTACTTGCAGGACGATCTGTATTCGCTGGTGCTGGAAGAGTTCGTGCGGCGTCTGGAGCTTAAACGGCGCGGGCAGGCATGGTGATGCGCCGATGATCAACAGCTTTGCACTGAGCCACGGAGCCTTGCAGCGGGTAGAACGGCTGGATGCCGAAGTGATGCTGTTCAGCAATCCCGACGCCGCCGAGCGCGACTTGCTGCACAGTCACTTCAAGCTGGATGAACATGCGCTGGCCTCGGCACTGGACCCGGATGAAGTGTCACGGATTGAGTTCCATCCAGACCATTTGTTCCTGATCTGGAAACGTCCGGAAAACTATTCCGGCGGTGGTAGCCTGGCGTTTGAGGTCTCTTCCTGCGGTTTGCTGTTTTCGCCGGGCCAACTGTTGGTGATCGCCACCGACGACACGCCGCTGCATGGCGTCGGCACACGGCAATCGCTGAATACGCCACTGGATGTGTTGCTCGATCTGTTGTTCAACAACATTCATCACTATCTCGGGCATTTGAAGGTGATCAAGCTGGTTGCCCGGGAGTTGCAGCAGAAATTCAACGCCTCGATGCAGGATCAACATCTGCTGCAAATGTTTAACCTCAGCGAAAGCCTGATCTATTACATCAACGCCCTGCACAGCAACGGCGCCGTGCTGACGCGGCTGCGCAATCACGCTGAAAAGCAGCATTTCGGCAGCGAAGCGCTTGGCCTGATTGACGACCTGATCATCGAAAACAACCAGTGCTACAAACAGGCTGAGATCTACTCGACGGTGTTCTCCGGGCTGATCGATGCGCGCGGCAATCTGATGAATAACAGCACCAACGGCCTGCTGCGCAAATTGACGTTGATCAACGTGGTGTTTTTGCCGCTCAACCTGATCGCGAGCATCGGCGGCATGTCCGAGTTCAGCATGATGACCGCGGGCACCCCGTGGTGGGTGGCATATCCGCTGTTTTTGATTGCGATGATGTTGGCGGCAGGCGCGATGTTGTTCGGGCTCAGGCGCCTGACGAAGTAGCTGGCGTTTTGAGTTTGCGTTCCTTGAGCCCGCGCACCACCAGATACAACAGCGGCCCGACCGACACAAAAACTGCCGTCAGCAGTAAATACGGCAGCACCGACCAGCCGGTCTGACCACGCTTGCGCGCATCCTTGTACATCCACACGCCAGCCAACGTCGCCAGCAGATACAGATCAATCACCACCTGCGCGGTATCAGGTCTCGACATCAGACTGATGCCGAAATCGAGCAGCGACTGTTCGGCTTGCAGCATCACCGAAACGGTGTAGCCACTGAACGCGATCAAAGCAGTGAGGGGCAGGGCGACAGACATCATGCAATCCTTCCTTGGTGAGATGAGCGAGCGGCCAGACTACGAAATTCGCGATTGACTTGCCATCATTGGTCGGGCTAATTTCAGCCCATGACTTCCACCGTATTGCGCTGCCAGCCAAGCATTATTACCGCCATTCCTCATTTGGCGGGCTAGCTCACGACTGCAGCACCCAACCCGCCCTAGAGGCGGGTTTTCATTTTCTGTCTCTTCGGTTTAAACGCGGTCCCACACCGAACGTTTGAATGCGTTATCAAGGAGACGACCATGAATTGCACCGCCGATCAGCAAGCCTTGCTTGAGCAATACGTAAAAAAGATCCTCGCCGCGCCGGTTTACGATGTCGCGGTACGCACGCCCTTACAATTCGCCCCGGCGCTGTCCGAAACCCTCGGCAACCGGATTCTGCTCAAACGTGAAGACCTGCAACCAACGTTCTCTTTCAAGATCCGTGGTGCTTACAACAAACTGGTGCAATTGAGTGAAGAGCAAAAGATTCGCGGGGTGATCACGGCTTCGGCGGGCAATCACGCCCAAGGTGTGGCGTTGGCGGCCAAAGCATTGGGCATCGCCGCAACCATCGTCATGCCATCCACCACGCCGGATCTGAAAGTGCTCGGCGTAAGCAGTCGCGGTGCCGAGGCGTTGCTGCATGGCGAAAGTTTTCCGTTTGCCCTGGCCCATGCGCTGCAATTGGCCGAGCAGAGCGGCCGCACCTTTGTCTCGCCGTTCGATGACCCGGACGTGATTGCCGGGCAAGGTACGGTGGCGATGGAAATCCTGCGTGAACATCAAGGCGCGCTGGACGCCATCTTCGTCCCGGTCGGCGGTGGCGGACTGATCGCCGGCATCGCTGCCTACGTCAAATACCTGCGCCCGGAAGTACGCATTATCGGCGTCGAGTCAGAACATTCGGCCTGTCTCAAGGCTGCGATGCAGGCCGATGAACGCGTGGTGCTGCCCAGCGTTGGCACCTTCGCCGATGGCGTGGCGGTGGCGCAAATCGGCGCTTACGGCTTCGAGCTTTGCCGCTTTTGCGTGGATCAGGTGATCACCGTCAGCAACGACGAGCTCTGCGCCGCCATCAAGAACATCTACGACGATACCCGCTCGATCACCGAGCCTTCCGGCGCGCTGGCCGTGGCCGGAATCAAACAATACGTGGTGCAAACCGGCGCACGCAATCAAACGCTGATCGCCATCGACTCCGGCGCCAACATCAACTTCGACAGCTTGCGCCATGTCGCCGAACGCGCGGCGGCGTTCGGTACTCCGGCATGAGTGTGATCAGGCCCGAATTATTCCGGGATGGCTGTGCCGACTTTGTCCGAGGCGGTCCAAATGCGATAGCGCACTTCGACTTCTTTCGGCGCGTAGATCACGATCGGCAGTTTGCTGTTGTATTGAATTCTGAATCCATCACCCACGACCGGCACGAATGCGCGCTTCGTCTTACTGCCGGGCGGGCAGGCCATCATCGTGCTCATCGGGCCGATGACCTTCTCCAGGCGGTAAAACGGATAGCCCCAGCCTTCGAGATTTTTCTCCTCGAGCATGCCGCCCAGGCGCTGGCGGTTGCAGTCAACTTCGAGGGTTTTGCCGGCCAGTACTTCGACCTGGAAGTTTTCTTCCTGCGCCTGCTGCGGCAGATGGATCACCTGACGGGTGAAGCCCGCTTCAGCCTTGGGGTACGGCGCAGTGTCTTCAAGCTTCGCCGCGTGGGCGAAAGTGGAGAGGCCGGCAAGCATCAGGCCGGTGGTCGCGTAAGCAGTGAAAGAACCCATAAAGGCCTCCGTGCGGGTGTAGGGTGATGACTGGCATTCTCACTGTCACCGGCGCCGAATGCAAACCCGCCACGGGTTGCAAATTGCGCTGCCCGATCTGATCAATCTTGCAGATTGCAACAGGCCCAATGCTGGCCACCCGCGCAAGTTGTTGATTTCTATGACGGCGAGAACCACCCGATGGAAGGCACGTTTTATGCGTTCAATAGGTGCGGCGCGCCGGGTTTGGGCGCCTACAATCCAATGGGCATTTCGCAGTACAACCGCTTGTCACACTCAAGGAATCAGCGGGGACACACCCGTGCAGAGAAGTGGTAACGGTCAACGTGAATACTTGATTGGCAATCTCACAGTAAGGAGAGCGTTAGCCATGTTTCTGTCTGCCTTGGAACTCCGCAATATCATTGAGAGCAGTTTCCTGCCGAAACGCTGCCAATGCACGCTGTCCCCGGATCTGTCGATGACCGTCAAAGTGTATGGCGATCACCAGACCGATCAGGTTGATCTGCTGGTGAGCGGCATCGATGCCAGTCACCTCAACAGCTGCCGCGAGATCAACGGTCTGATCGCCGGTTTGCGCATGGATCTGGCGCAAAACGCCACCCCTCATCACTATCTGCCGCGATCGAAAGCTATTTAGCCAACCGTTTCACCCAGTTCGACCGTCACGCGCCGGGCCTGCACAAATCCAAGGCCCAGCGCGAACTCGACCAGCACCGCGAGCAAGATCGCGGGGCCGGCATGGCCGTTCAACCATTCTGCGAAACCAAGCACCGCCAAACCGAAACAGCCGACGATAAATCCGTTGCTCATGGCATTGCGCGCAATCGACACCGGCGCATTACGCACCAGATAAAACATCACCCCCAACCCCGCAAACAGCACCGCACTGCGCCGCGCAACAAACCCGGCTGCCGGCGAATATTCGATGCTCCAGATCGCCAGCAACACCTCCGGCACCAGCCCCCAAACCAGCGCCAGCAGAAAACACAACGAACAGGTGAAGGTCGACAACGTGCGAAACGACAACTGCATGGCGAATCCTTGCGGCAGTAGGGAGAGGCCCGAGCATAACCGCCCTGACCGATGCCTGCCTACCGCAGACCCGCGAATCAGACGTTTCCGTCAGTTCTGATAACTGCACGCGTCAGACAGTTTCCGATAGCTGATTTCCTCAGGCTTGCCGGTGTTGTCGATGTACTTCATGTCAGCGGTGATGACCTTGCACTCCAGGGTTTGCGGCTCGGTCAGTGACACGACTTTGGCCACGTGCAGCGGCATGCCGTACCGATAGGGCACGGCTGTGGACGTGGCGGATGTGTCATTGGCCTGAGCCAACCCGGCAAACGCAGAGCAGGCGAGGGCGGTGGTGAGCAGAAGTGAGCGAATGTTCATGGTGGACTCCCGAATGCTTTGGACTCGGCAACAGCGCCGAACCTGCCGCACTGGGCGTCAGCGAAGGGCTGAGGGCGTGCGGTTCAGTAGAGTTTTTGACCGCGGCGTTAAGGGATGGTTAACCGGGGTGAACGCCGGCTGTCGTGTGGGGGGATTGTTTCTGGGGAAGGGCTCGGCAGATTCCTGGCATCAACTGGCCGGAACCGGCACTCGGCTCAAAAACACTTCCAAGCCTTGCTGATACATGTCCGCATCCATTACATCGCTGTGTCTTGGGATGTGATACGCCTTGCCCTTGCTATCCAGTTTGGCGCAGGCAATGCAATAGAAGTCGGGCGTCATCTTGAGTCGGACTATCTGCGCCCAAGCCAGAGTGCACTGGGTGCTTTTGCCTTTCATATTGATTAGGGTGAAACCATGCTCGTCAAACTCCAGACGATAAGCACCTTCTGTAGCCTTGAGCTGGGTACGGAGCTTCAATTCGATCAGACGCTGGCTCGCGCTGCGAAAAGGCATACGCGGCTTCTTGGCACGGTTGGAAGCGATACGGTTGCGTAAACGACCCAGCAGCCGCCTGGAAAAAAGCCACCAGCACACTCCGAAAACCATTGCGAATAGCGCCATAGAGATGATTTTCTGGGGGCTGAGCTCACGCGCGGGGAAATAGATCGCCAGCGCGCCGGCACCCAAACCCAGAAAAAACATAAGCGGGGCGAGCAGGCGGTCCTGCTGGCGATTTACGCAGCCTGTCACCCGGGCATGCAGCTGATCGTCCTTGAGCATTTCTTGCTCAAGCAGTTTGCCGATGCGCATCTGTGTGTGTTCGGGGGTGATGGTGAATTGCAATTCCATGATGTTGGATCCGACGTCCATTTTGATGAGGGTAAAGTTTACATGTCTGCTCGGCCCCTAAAAATGGTCTGACCGAATGGTGGGGCGATTTAATCTTCGCCTGTCCAGTACCAAATTGTGTGGTTCGAGTTTGAATCACCGAAGTCAGGCATGATTTCACGATGTGAGAAGCGCCGTCTGGAATTGGCTTGTGCCGGGGTGAACCAATAGCCAGTCTTGCTGCATGGTTGCCCCGCATCTATGCGAGCGACCTGAGATGCATTAGATATTGGATGATTTCGGGCGTACTCGACCAGATCACTTGGATAAACCATATGATCAATTTTGCTGTCGTCTATTCCATATAAGAAGGCAATCGCACCAGCCTCGATAGCCCAATAACCAACGTAGCTGCCTTCCTCACCTTGCAGATGAGTGTCGTGCCAAGGAGCCTGTTCAAAAGCCGCGTACCATTCGCAGCAGTATTTCTCAAGAAATCGTGCGGCGTCTTCTTTGGTTTTCGCGTATATCGTTTGTACTAGAGGAGAATATACGTCGTGATACCATTGGTCGACATCACTTCTGCCTGGTAGAACTTTGCAGAGTAAATCTTCATAGATCGTGTCGTCGCCAGCATATCCTGCATCATCTATCAAGGTCACGAAGCGCTTTAGCAAGTCAGTGCGATGCAGGAGAATGCACAAACCAATGACTTGTACACATTCTTCATATTGGTACGGCCAATCATCTATTGCGAGAGGGGATATGGTTGGTGCATCTTCATAAAGTGCTAATTTGTTTTGTCGAATTTCGTATTTTTCCACTAACTCCTCGAGCAATGGAATAAGCAATTCTATCTCTTCTCCAGCGGTATAGCAGGCTAACACCTTATCAAGTAACAGACCTTGCAGGTGCCTTGCTCGAAGCGAGGCCTCCTGCTCTGGAGAGTCGGACTCAAATGTGTTTGTTTTGCAAAGTTCAAGAACTTCGTCATATTCCTTCAGGAAGATTCTGTATTGATTTTCAGTGTAGAATGTTTGTCTTTTATTAAAGTGACTCAAACCTCAATCCTCAGGGGGGCTGATGTTGTGAATTTTTCTAACATAGAGTGTACGATTGTGATCTTACTCATCACCAGACCAGTACCAAATAGTATCACCCCATTTTGAACCGCTGAAATTTGGCATAAGTTCACCTTGTTGGAAGCGACGTCGTGAGCTGGCTTCGGCTGGGGTAAACCAATAGCCGGTTTTGCTGCACGGCTGTCCCGCATCCACGCGAGCAACCTGAGATCCATCAGTCGGTCGATGATTTCGGGCATATTCGACCAAGTCTTTTGGATAGACCATATGGTCTATTTTGCTGTCGTCTATGCCGTATAAAAATGCAATGGCCCCTGCCTCGAATGCCCAATATCCTACGTAGTTACCTTCCTCTCCTTGAAGGTGAGTGTCGTGCCAAGAGGCTTGTCTAAAAGCTGAGTACCATTGATTGCAGTATATCTTAAGAAAATTTGAGGCATCTTCTTTTGTTCCTGCATATATCGCTTGAACAAGAGGAGAGTAAACTTCGTGGTACCATTGATCTATATCACTTCTGCCTGGTAAGACTTTGCAGAGCAAGTCCTCGTACAGCGTGTCATAACCTGCATAACCTGCATTATCCATGAGCCTGACAAAGCGTTTAAGGAGATCTATGCGATGCAAAAGGATGCAAAGGCCTATAACTTGTACGCATTCTTCATATTCGTGTGGCCAGTCGTCAATCGCTAGTGGCGAGATGTCTGAAGCTTGTTCAGATGCTGCTAGCGCTGCTTGACTGACTTCATATTTTTGAATTAGATCCTCCAGCAAGTGGGTAAGAGACGATATGTCTTCGCCCGCTGTATATGTCGCAGTTAGTTTTCGAAGTGCGAGGCGCTGAATAAAGCTTGAACGAAGAGTCGCTTCGCCTTTGGGGGAGTCGGATTTGAATTTGGTGGTTTTTAAAAGCTCACCTGCTTCGTCATGCTCTCTTAAGAAGTTTTTGTAATGAGCTTCGCTGAAGAATTTTTGTCTTTTGTTCACGTCTTTATGCCTCAAGTTTAAGTGAATCTAGCTTGAGGTCGGGGCGTGCGCTGACCAGTTCAATGTCGAAACGGAAGGGCTGGTTGAGGGCTTCGCGACCGGTGAAGCTGAGCACTTGCAGGTCGGCGGAAGCGCCTTCGAGCGTAAGGGTGATGTAGGTTGCGTCCTGCATGCCTTGAATTCCATTTTTCCGGTGGTGCAGCGCTAAATCGTATTTTTCACGGTTACTGCACTATCTTCGTACTTAGTACGGAGCCTTAACAACAGGGCTTAGCGACCGGCAAAGCTGCTTATTCTTCGCCTGACCAATACCAGATAGTGTCTCCCCAACCAGAATCATTGAATTTAGGCATAATCTCGCCTTGGTTGAAATGGCGACGAGAATCTGGCTCTGCTGGCGTAAACCAATAGCCAGTTTTGGTACAAGGTCGGCCGGAATCTACTCGGGAGGTCTGAGGGGAATTACTTAGTCGGTAAGTTCTCGCATATTCAACAAGGTCTTTAGGGTAGACCATGTGATTGACCTTGCTATCATTAATACCATAAAGGAATGCAATCGCGGCCGCTTCGAAAGCCCAATAACCTACATAATCTCCGTCGTCGCCTTCGATTTCGAGATGGCTGTCATGCCAGTTAGTTTGTAACTTTTTAAACGCCGGATACCATTCCTTGCAATATTGAAGAAGTAAGTCGCTCGCCTCACTTTCTTGAGATGCGTAAATAGCTCGGATTAGAGGCGTATATAAGTCGTGGTACCATTCGTCGATATCTGATCTTCCTGGAAGGTGCTTACGCAAAAGATCTTCGTATAAAGTGTCCTCGTGTGCGTATCCTGCTTGATCAATGAGGCTGACGAAGCGTACAAGTAAGTCTTTTCGATGAAGTAAGATACACAGGCTGACAACTTGGACGCACTCTTCGTACTGCTCGGGCCAGTCGTCGATTGCTAACGGAGAAATATCAGGATCCCCTTCATCCATGGCCAGAGCTTGTTGATATATTTCATAGCAGTCAATGAGCTTTTCCAGTCTAGGAATCAATGACTCTATAGTTTCTCCGGCCGTATAGGAGATTAGAAGTGCCTTGAATGCCGACTCTTTGAAATAGCCCGTCCGTAATGCTTTCTCCTGTGTCGGGTTATCCGCCTGCATTGTTTCGTTATTCCAGCGTGCTTCCGTACCATCATATAAGCCTATAGATTTATTATAATAAGACTCAAATATGAATTTTTGCCGTCTGTTCATGCTAAAGCTCCGCTCTCTTTTTTAAGTGCATCCAAGTTTCCATGTTTTTTTCTTAAGGATGCCATTCGTTTTTCAACTGCGATCTCAACTTCATCTTCCCCGTAATGAAATCCATCGTGGTTGCGGTGAGTTTCTTCGCTGGCAGTCATTAATTGCGCTTCAGCGTGAGCTTTGGGGCTATTGCTAAAGTGGTAGATGGGAGTAAAGAATAGATGTCGACTATAAGATTTCAAGATGCTCTCTCTTAGCAATATATCCTTTATTGCAAGAGGTAGTTTTGATGAAATCCAAAAGTGACTCATTTGTACAATGTATTTTTTTTCTTTTGTTTTTTCTGCTCGGTGGTTTTACCTGGTGGAGATATATTTTCTGAGTTGTCAACTTTTGTGGGCGCAGGTAACCTTTTTCCGGCTGCTTTCCCTCCAGCCTTTCCGCTTGGTTTTGGTTTGACAGGTTTGGACTGAATCGAGTCCTCTTCTATCGGCTCTAAAAGCTCGAATGCTTCAAGGACTCCTGATAGCCCCAACTTTGATGCGATTTTCGGTTTTGATCCCGGAGTTTCTTGAAGGAACTTCGGTGCATCTTCTCTCTTGCTGGCTTTGGCTTCGACGATTGCAAATTTTTTATTATTGTTATTATTAGGGGTCGCACGCCAAATTGAATCAATACCAGTGCCATTCGCTCCGTCTGTTAATTTGTAGAGGGCATGTCTTTTTTTGGGGATACCACCTTTTGACAACTTCCCTAAAGTATTCTCGTCAGGTTTTCCATCCAGCCATTGGCCTTCAGCCCCTTTATCATGGCCATCCCAGTTTTTCCCCCATCCGAAAATCTCTGCGCATATGTAGTCAGCGATATGTTCGCCGCAGACACCTAAACCTTCATTTTGAATATCTAAAGTAGCAACCCCTAACTTGGCGTTGGCTGGTTGATTGGAGTGCGCCGCACTCGGATTGTCTTTGCCATTCGTTGCTACGGTTGCATCTTTTCCTGCGGGTTTGTCCATTTTTTTAGGGTGGCTGGATCCGGAGGAGGCGGCTGAGCTGTTGCGCTGCATGCCTTTCCACTTTACTAGCCGTTTTTCAACAATGCCTACCATGGCTGGCATGTTGTCGCGGGAGCCGGCGAGGACGGTGACAACTGACGTTTTCGCCCAATTTGGAAGACTTTGGAAGGTAGAAGAGCCTTTTACACCGGTAATAATTTCGTCGAGTTCGACGGTCAACTTCCCGGCATCGAATACCTGTTTGAGCAGTTCTTCCGGACTGGTTTTAATTCCGCACTCTTGCAGGACGAAGCGCAGCAGGTCGAACAAGACTGGCGCGTAGCGTTGTGGATCTTTGTTGACGATCCGCAAGCTCTTTTTCAGGCCGTCCCCCGGCCCTGGAACCCAGCCGATGACCGCCATCAGCAGATCGAACTGCGCATCCTCTTTACCCGAGGTCGATTCCGCATTGTATAGAGTGATGGCGGATTCTATGGTGTCGTAGGCGTCGATGGCCTGACCCAGAAACGGAACTGCACCGAGTGCGATGCCCGTTGCTAGTTCAACGGCCGCCTCTTTGTACGCGGCGCTACGGTCTTCGCCGTCCTTGTCTGCGCTCTCAGTTACTGCCTCACTCATGTCAGCCTCCCTGCGGCTTTCTCTACTAGCGCTTGTAAATCAACCTGATTAGGGTCCATGCCTAGCTTGCGTAAATCTTCGTTAACCTTCTCGTCCGAGTTCTGCACGACCTTTACGTTGTCGCGACTAAAGGGGCGAGGGTCTTCGCCGTAATACACTTTTGCCGGCCCTTTAGGCACGTCCTCTAGCCGCGCGAACCCGTCATCATCCAGCACGCCTTCACGTGTCGAGCCGTCTGCAAACTCAACGCGATACGACGCTCCTGGTATTGGTTCAAGGTTGTCGTTGTGCAGATTCAGCTCAAGCCAAGTGGGATTGGCCTTGGCTTGTTCCATCAGTTTTCCGGCGATGTCGGCAGCCGCCAATCCCGGAATCAACGGCATCAAAATCCCGATCCCGCTCCCCACCCCCGGCGCACCACCAGTATTAACCTTCACCTCAGCCCCGCTGATGGTCACACCACCCGCATCAACCTTGACGAAGCTCCCTCCAGCCTTGGCCGTCAGTTCCATCCCGCCTTCGACAACGACTTTCTCGCCAGCGTGGTAGTGAATCTCTGTCCCGGCTCGACGAACTGCCCCGTACCCACTTTCACATGCTGAGTCACACCGACCGTCAGGTGATCATCCGCGCGCATTTCGCTCTTGCGATCGAGATAGGTGATGCGGTGTTCTTCGACTTTGAATTCGCTGAGAACATTGGCCTCGACCGTGTCGTGCCGCTCGTTGCCGACGCGGATTTTCTGGTCGTGCTCGATGTTTTCGTCCCAGTCGCGTTGGGCGTGGATGTAGATTTGCTCGACGCCTTTTTTGTCTTCGATGCGAAATTCGTTGTAGCCCTTGCCGCCCGGGGAGCTGAGGGTTTTGAAGGTGCTGCGGGTTTTGTTCGCCGGCAGGTCGTAGGGGACGACGTTTTCCTTGTGGTACAGGCAGCCGGTGACCAATGGCTGGTCGGGGTCGCCTTCGAGGAAGGTGACGACCACTTCCATGCCGACGCGCGGGATGGCGATGCCGCCGTAGGCGCTGCCGGCCCAGCCGCTGGCGACGCGCATCCAGCAGGTTGTCTGGTCGTTGGACTGGCCGTCGCGATCCCAGAAGAACTGGACCTTGATGCGGCCGTATTGGTCGCAGTGGATTTCTTCGCCGGGCGGGCCGGTGACGACGGCGGTCTGGCTGCCGAGGACTTTGGGTTTCGGGTGTTCGAGGGCAGGGCGGAAGTGCGCGTCCCACGGCGTGGCGAGGAAGCTGTTGCGGTAGCCCTGATGGAAATCGCTTTTGTTGTCGGTGACGTCGCTGGTGACGTTTTCGCCGAGCACTTGCGGCTGTTTGCCTTCGTGAACGATTTCCAGCAACAGCCACATATCATTCCACTCGGCGCGCGGGTGTTCGGCGAGGGTCAGGAAATGGCCGCTGGTGAGGGTCGGCTCGTCGCCTTTGCCTTCGGCAAGTTTGTAGTCGCTGCGATGACGTTCCAGGGCCCGGGTCGAGAGGAATTTGCCGCGCTCGCGGGTGGTGAAGCGACCGGGGTAGTCGTAGTCCTCAAGATCCGGGGCGAACTCGGATTTGGCTGCGCCTTCGGGCAGGATCTTTGGTTTCTCGAAATCGTAATCGCGGCGGCTGACGCGGGTGGTGCGGGTTTCCAGGCGCAGGTTGAAGCGCTTGATCACCGGTTTGTCGGCGGTCATGCCCGAGTCTTGCTGGTAGTTGACCGCTTTCAGTTTGCGGAACACCGTCTGGTCATCGCCGAACACCAGTTTGTGTCCGCTGCTGCTGTGCTGGAAGTGGAAGTGAATGCCTTCTTCTTCACACAGACGCTGGATGAAATGCAGGTCGGATTCGTCGTACTGCACGCAGTACTCACGTTGCGGGTATTCGGCGCTGAGCTGAAAGCTGTAGGCGTCGGCCAGAATCCCGCGATCTTCCAGAACCTTGGCGATGATCTTCGGCACGGTTAACTGCTGGAAAATCTGCTGATCATGGTTGTGGCGCAGGTAGGCGAGTTGCGGCACCAGACTGATGCTGTAGCGGGTCAGAGTCTTGCCGGAATCACCTTGCTCGATGCGGTACACCAGACCGTGAATCTTGCCTTCGCCAGTGGCGCCGAATGTCAGGCAGCCAGGCTTGTGCAGGAGTTCTTCGAGCTTGAGGTCGGGGCGTGCGCTGACCAGTTCAATGTCGAAACAAAAGGGCTGGTTGAGGGCTTCGCGACCGGTGAAGCTGAGCACTTGCAGGTCGGCGGCGGCGCCTTCGAGCGTGAGGGTGATGTGGGTTGCGTTGGCGTCCAGCATGCCTTGGATTCCGTTTTCGATGGTGCAGCGTTAAATCGTGTTTTTCACTGTAACTGTTCTTTCTACGTATTTTCTCGAAGCCAGAACAACAGCACTAAGCGAACGTAAGAAAAGCTTATTCCTCGCCTGACCAATACCAGATGGTATCTCCCCAGGCAGAATCACTGAATTTAGGCATGATCTCGCCTTGGTTGAAATGGCGGCGAGAGTCTGGTTCTGCTGGCGTAAACCAATAACCAGACTTTGTGCATGGTTGTCCAGCATCTACACGGTTAACGTGTGAGCCGCTGGACGGTTTATGGTTTCTTGCGTACTCAACCAGATCTTTTGGATAGACCATGTGGTCAACTTTACTGTCGTCAATTCCGTACAGGAATGCAGCGGCGCCGGCTTCAAATGCCCAATAGCCACAATAACTACCCTCATCACCCTGTTTGTGAGAATCATGCCAAGAAGATTGCTTGAATTCCGAATACCAGTTGTCGCAGTATTTTTTAAGTAAATCTGAAGCTTGGCTTGTATCTTCCTCATTAATTGCAAGCACCAGCGGAGTATATACATCGTGATACCAGCGATCCACGTCATAGCGGTCAGGTAGAAGCTTGCACAATAAATCCTCGTAAAGCGTATCGTCACCCGCGTAACCAGCAGGATCAATCAGCGCAACGAAACGTTTAAGTAGGTCTGTCCGATGGAGGAGGATACACAAGCTAAAAACTTGGACGCATTCCTCATACTGTTCCAGCCAATCGTCGATAGTTAATGGTGTTATATTTTTAATGCCTTCATAGACTGCCAGTTTGGCTTGAAGGAGTTCATAGCTATCTATAAGGTTCTCTACTAGCGGGATTAGGCTATCGATCTCATGTCCAGCGGTGTAACTGATAAGAATTTCTTTAAAAGTCAGCTTTTGAAAATAGCGAGCTCTGAGGGATTTTTCCTGATTCTCGGAATCTGCTTGAAATGTATTTTTTTTAAAAAAATCTATTGTTTTTTCCTTGTTCTTAAAGAAGTTATCGTAACGAATCTCACTCAAAAACTGTTGCCTTCTTTTCATATTCATTTCTCTTTCTTTAGCGAGTCCAGAGTGCCAAATTTTTTGGATAGTCCTGCTTTCTTTTTATTCACGGCTTCTTTGACATCATGTTCTTTGTAGTGGATCGCTTCATGTTCAAGGTGGGTCTCCGGACCGGTTTTGGCTTTGCTGGCTTTTGCATGATCGCGCGGCCCCTTAAGGACGGCATAAAGGGGTGTAAAAAACAGATGCCTACTGAATGAACTAAGTACATTCGGCGCCAGGCCTTCAACTACGGACTTCTCTATGTTTAGATGGATCCACTCGATACTCATTTGCACCAATACAACTTTCCCGGATTTTTTTGTCGGTTGAGTGTTGTCGGGTTCTTTCGCAGCTTCTGACTTTCCTTTGACCTTCGGAAAGGTTTCGCCGTCTGTTTTTTTTGAAGTGCCCCCCGTACGGCCTGGTTTTTTTGTTGGCCCATTATTGCCTTTTTTACTTGGTCGTTTTTTTTCTGGCGCTTGGGTTGTACTCTCTGATTTGGCTTCTTCTATAGGCTCAAGAATATCCTCCGGCTTAATATCCTCTGGCTTAATATCTCCCG
Organism: Pseudomonas sp. TWP3-2; assembly: GCF_049897765.1. Classification (NCBI taxonomy): domain Bacteria; kingdom Pseudomonadati; phylum Pseudomonadota; class Gammaproteobacteria; order Pseudomonadales; family Pseudomonadaceae; genus Pseudomonas; species Pseudomonas sp. TWP3-2. The sequence continues at coordinate 132,197 of NZ_JAFCWW010000004.1, forward strand.
AAACAAGTAAGCTTGAAGCAATACCTGGCTTCCGTTTCTTCGGCTGAGGGCCAGATGGCGATGATGTATTCGGCTTGTTTGCTTTTTTTTCTAAATTTTCTTGTTCATTATGCTGTTTTATAAAGAACTTCGGTGCGTCTTCGCTTTTGCTGGCCTTCGCTTCGACAATCGCAAATTTTTTATAGTCGTTGGTCGCAGGGTTCGCTCGCCAAACAGCGTCGATTCCAGTCCCGTTCGCCCCATCGCTCAACTTGTACAATGCGTGCCAAGCTTTAGGCGTCCCACCCATGGACAGTTTTCCTAACCTGGTTTCATTTGGGTTTCCGTTACGCCATTTCCCTTCGGCCCCTTTGTCGTGACCGTCCCAGTCCTTCCCCCACCCTAACGTTTCCGCGCAGTAATAGTCAGCAATATGCTCACCACTCACACCCAAGGCAGCATTGGTAATGTGATAGGCGGATGTAGCTGGGCTCTGCTGATCAATCTTGTTTGAATGGGTGCCACTTGCGCCGTCAGTGCCTTTGGTCGCGACTGATGTATCCTTTGCAGCAGGTTTTTGTGATTTCGCAGGGTGTGAGCTCGCCGCCATTGCGGAGCTATTACGTTGCATGCTTTTCCATTTCAGCAAGCGTCTTTCAACGATGCCAAGCATTTCTGGCATGTTGTCGCGAGCTGTGGCTAACACTGTAATTACTGCTGATTGCGCCCAGTTAGGCAAACTTTGGAATGTTGATGAACCTTTCACCGCGCTTATGATTTCATCAAGCTCTGCGCTCAACTTTGACGCATTAAAGACCTGCTTGAGCAGTTCCTCGGGACTGGTTTTGATACCGCACTCTTGAAGAACGAAACGCAGCAAATCAAAGAGCACCGGAGCAAACCGCTGTGGATCGCGATTAACGATGCGCATACTCTTCTTGAGTCCATCGCCTGGCCCAGGTATCCAACCGATTACAGCCATCAAGAGATCGAATTTTGCGTCGTCCTTGCCTTCCGCGGACTCAGCGTTGTACAGGGTAATTGAAGACTCAACAGTGTCGTAAGCATCTATGGCTTGACCTAGAAAGGGCACAGCACCCATGGCGATGCCTTTGGCCAGATCAACGGCAGCCTCTTTGTATGCCGCCTTACGATCCGTATCTTCGACTGCATCAGTAGTTTGTGCTACTTCGCTCATGCCTGCCTCCCTGCAGCTTGTTCAACTATCGCCTGTAAATCGACCTTGTTCGGGTCATACCCTAAATTTCGAAGATCTTCATTGATTTTTTCTTGAGTAGTTTCAATAACTTTGACTGGCTTACGATCAAAGGGGCGAGGATCTTCGCCGTAGTACACTTTCGCCGGTCCTTTCGGGACGTCCTCCAGCCGTGCGAACCCGTCATCATCAAGTACGCCCTCACGTGTCGAGCCGTCCGCAAAATCGACGCGATACGACGCTCCAGGTATTGGCTCAAGGTTGTCGTTGTGCAGATTCAGCTCAAGCCAGGTCGGATTAGCCTTGGCTTGTTCCATTAGTTTTCCGGCGATGTCGGCAGCCGCCAAACCCGGAATCAACGGCATCAAAATCCCGATCCCGCTCCCCACCCCCGGCGCACCACCAGTATTGACCTTCACCTCAGCCCCGCTGATGGTCACACCACCCGCATCAACCTTGACGAAGCTCCCACCAGCCTTGGCCGTCAGTTCCATTCCGCCTTCGATCACGACTTTCTCGCCAGCGTGGTAGTGGATCTCCGTCCCGGCTTCTATGAACTGCCCGGTGCCCACTTTCACATGCTGAGTCACGCCGACCGTCAGGTGATCATCCGCGCGCATTTCGCTCTTGCGATCGAGATAGGTGATGCGGTGTTCTTCGACTTTGAATTCGCTGAGAACATTGGCCTCGACCGTGTCGTGCCGCTCGTTGCCGACGCGGATTTTCTGGTCGTGCTCGATGTTTTCGTCCCAGTCGCGTTGGGCGTGGATGTAGATTTGCTCGACGCCTTTTTTGTCTTCGATGCGAAATTCGTTGTAGCCCTTGCCGCCCGGTGAGCTGAGGGTTTTGAAGGTGCTGCGGGTTTTGTTGGCCGGCAGGTCGTAGGGGACGACGTTTTCCTTGTGGTACAGGCAACCGGTGACCAGCGGCTGGTCGGGATCGCCTTCGAGGAAGGTTACGAGCACTTCCATGCCGACGCGTGGGATGGCGATGCCACCGTAGGCGCTGCCGGCCCAACCGCTGGCGACGCGCATCCAGCAGGTGGTCTGGTCGTTGGCCTGGCCGTCGCGATCCCAGAAGAACTGGACTTTGATGCGGCCGTACTGATCGCAGTGGATTTCTTCGCCGGGCGGGCCGGTGACGATGGCGGTCTGGCTGCCGAGGACTTTGGGTTTCGGGTGTTCGAGGGCAGGGCGGAAGTGCGCATCCCACGGCGTGGCGAGGAAGCTGTTGCGGTAGCCCTGATGGAAATCGCTTTTGTTGTCGGTGACGTCGCTGGTGACATTCTCGCCGAGCACTTGCGGCTGCTTGCCTTCGTGGACGATTTCCAGCAGCAGCCACATGTCGTTCCACTCGGCGCGCGGGTGTTCGGCGAGGGTCAGGAAGTGGCCGCTGGTGAGGGTAGGTTCGTCACCTTTGCCCTCGGCAAGCTTGTAGTCGCTGCGATGACGTTCGAGGGCGCGGGTCGAGAGGAACTTGCCACGCTCGCGGGTGGTGAAACGACCGGGGTAGTCGTAATCCTCGAGATCCGGGGCGAACTCGGATTTGGCCGCGCCTTCGGGCAGGATCTTCGGCTTCTCGAAATCGTAATCGCGGCGGCTGACGCGGGTGGTGCGGGTTTCCAGGCGCAGGTTGAAGCGCTTGATCACCGGTTTATCGGCGGTCATGCCCGAGTCTTGCTGGTAGTTGACCGCTTTCAGCTTGCGGAACACGGTCTGGTCATCGCCGAACACCAGTTTGTGCCCGCTGCTGCTGTGCTGGAAGTGGAAGTGAATGCCTTCCTCTTCACACAGACGCTGGATGAAATGCAGGTCAGATTCGTCGTACTGCACGCAGTACTCACGCTGCGGGTACTCGGCGCTGAGCTGAAAGCTGTAGGCATCGGCGAGAATCCCGCGATCTTCCAGAACCTTGGCAATGATCTTCGGCACGGTTAACTGCTGGAAAATCTGCTGATCATGGTTGTGGCGCAGGTAGGCGAGTTGCGGCACCAGACTGATGCTGTAGCGGGTCAGGGTCTTGCCGGAATCACCTTGCTCGATGCGGTACACCAGACCGTGAATCTTGCCCTCGCCGGTGGCGCCGAATGTCAGGCAGCCAGGCTTGTGCAGGAGTTCTTCGAGTTTGAGGTCGGGACGTGCGCTGACCAGTTCAATGTCGAAACGGAAGGGCTGGTTGAGGGCTTCGCGACCGGTGAAGCTGAGCACTTGCAAGTCGGCGGAAGCGCCTTCGAGCGTGAGGGTGATGTGGGTTGCGTTGGCGTCCAGCATGCCTTGAATTCCGTCCATTGAATAAGCAGAGGAGGATGCTGCAGGATGAAGCTGCAAGCACAATCTCCCCTGACTGTTCAAATGCTATGCGGTCCGAAGTTGAGCACTGCTCGCTTGGGGAATCATAGCAAGCTGTACCTCGATATTGTTCTCCTTCTTCGCCAACCACCGTTCTACGTTCAGGTCATGTTCCGGTGCTTGAGTTGCAGAGCCGTAGATGTCCTCTGGGGCAATTGTGATACGGCGCAGCCTATTGAGGCGCTGGCAGGACATGTCTACTAGGCCGATTTCTGCCGTCAGTATTCTCGTTTGTTGCGTCAGCTCTCTCCGATCAGAAAGGAGAGAATTCAATTCTGCCGTTTTGGCTTCCAAGCGTGCCCGCATTTCCGCCAGTTCGTAGGAGACCTGATCGTATTCGGTTTTCGTCACCACAGTGCCCCCTTTCGTTTGAGTTTGCTGCCAGCGGCGAAGTGTTGCCCATGCGTTCGGGATGTAGGCCGATGCCATGTAATGGTGAGGCATTTGGAACAATTGTTGGATGAAGGGCGCGCGGACTGGCATGTCACCTAGCTTTTGCAACTGTTTAGTACATGCTGCACCTTCGATGGATTCGCACCCGGGATTCCACAGAATAGAAGATTGCTCACGGCCTTTAAAATGCACTGGCATGAAATGGTGCAGTTCGCCTTGATGCTCGTAGGATGAACCTCCGATCTGCGATATACCGACACCAAAAATCATTGCACCGAAGGGGCCGGAAATGAAACTAATGATAACGCCAGGCACCCATATACTTTTCCGGGTGTTCATCCAGAGGGCCGGAACACTTGGGATTGGGTCGTTGTCGTTGACCATGCGGTGGTGGGCCAGTTCGGATGCGCCTTTGACAAAGTCAGCATTACCGGCTCTTGGCGAGCCGTAGGTGTAAAGCAGGATGTCGTATTTTTTCGAGCCTTGTCGCAGCGCTTCGGCGAGCAAAGTTGCAATGGCTCCGCCAAGGCTATGGCCGCAGATGATGACTTTTTGGTCGGTGTGGAAGTTAAAGAGATAAGTATCAATAAATTCGCTCATCGCCTCATAAGCTTGGTAAAAACCTTGGTGAGCTTTACCCACACCCCATCTCACAGGAATCTGCTCTGCATCGGTGTCGCGCACGAAATCGACGAGTTCCAGTGTCCCTCGTATAGAAATAAGGATGATTTCGTCATGGTGCGTGATGAAAGCTTGAGTATTGGTGCCATTGTCAATTTTGCTGTCATCGAAAAAGTGCCATTTTGCGGGATGCTCTTGCTTGGCACCCAGTTCCTGCTTGTTCTGATCGTACAGCGTTGGATCGAAAGGAAGGATTTCGAAGCGTTTTGAATAAGGCACGTCTTCGTAGAGCGGATAGTAGGCGGACGGTTGCTGGGCGTTAATCTTCCAAGATTCTTTGTAACAAGCCATGCCCTCGCCAAACATGTTTCCCACGCTAGGATCGAGAGGGAAACTCACGGTGTCAATTGGCTTTTCAGCTGGTGACTGACCAAAATCGCAGTAGCTCAACGCGGCGAAAAGCGATAGTTGATACAAATTCAGAGCGCTGAATTTGTTGTCTCTCGACAGCATTGGGCGAAATGCTCGCAGAGGGCGAACTTCAAGAACGGTGAGTTTGTTCGGGAGTAGAGCGACACCCCAGAGACTTGAATGCTCTGGACCGAACCCAAGATCGCCCATTACTTTTAACAGGCTTTGGTTGGGAGGGTATTTGGCTTTTGACTCCCTAGGCAGATGCGCGCTTTTTTCGACTAGGTGGCTTACTTCAACGTGAAAGAACTGATCTGCTGTGGCTTTTGCAGGATTGTTTTCAACTCGTAAACCATCCTTACGGACAAAACGTGTTTTTTCGGCCCGTACTTGCAACTCGCTAATTCTCAGCGGATAACTCTGTCTTGTCATCAACCAGTTATATTCCGCCTCCTCCCCGGTGTAAGGTTGATCGACCGTCAGGACTACTGGTCCTTCGTAATGGTTCAGTACCTCACCAAAGCCTGTCGCGTCCAGTGTGCCTTCATAGCGCTGCTCGACACTGTCAGTAACGACATACTTCAGCCCTGCGTAGGGCTTGCCATTTCCAGTCTCATCAACTAGCCGGAAACTTACTTTTGTGCCTCTGAGCGGACACGGTTCTTTGCCACCCTTGAGCAACGGTTGCTCTGCCTTTTTTGCCGTCATAAATGAATTTCCTTATTCGGTACAGGTCGGGTAGATGGTGCAATCGCGTCCGTCGGGCATTTTGAATGGTTTGAAATCGGTAGTATTGCCGCGACAGAATGCATACGCGTCCTCCAGATTCTTGCCCATGCATCTCTTCCACCCATTGGGAAATTTAACCCAGTTGTCCCCGACAGCTGGCTTTTCCTCACTAGAAAGTGAGAAGGAGACTGTCAAAGTCTTTCCTCCCAATTGCGAGCGCTGCAAAGGCCCCTTTGCAACAGAGCCATTAGCTTGCTCCGGAGTTTCCAGTGGAGTGCATTTCAATATTTTTACGATAACTCGGTCAGGTCCCATTGTACGGAAGGACCATGCGCACTCTCTTCGCAAAGTTAATGGTGTAGGAAGCCCTGCGTGATCAGCCGTGCCTTCCTGGAACGCGACTCCAGTGTAATCCCGACCTACATCATCAAATCCCGCAGCAAATTTTGCATAAACCTCATAATCAAAATTATCCAATACCAGTGGACAACCTTCTTCCACATTAGTCAGCGGAACTTCAAATGTTGCGGTCTGGGCCTTTTCACTACGTTCCTGCTTGAAGAATTTGAACCCGGGATGTTCGCGCCCTTTCTTTACCGGGACACTGCACGTCTCGCCGAGCCGTGGAACATACTGCGCCTCAACCATTATCTGAAACCCAGGCGGAAGCTCAGTAACCAAAGTAAAACTGTCCTGTTGAGCAACAGAACATGCGGTAACTCCAATCGTGCCCAACCCGATCATCAAGCTGCGAGCAAGTCCATTGAAAGCTTTGCGGTAACGCATTTGGTTGTCCTTTGTTTTGCGGGTTGTTGCTTCGAGCGAACGACGCTCAAGAAGCCCTGCTTTAACTGCGCCCGAGGTTGTCGGATAGCACCGCAAAAACTCGCTCACAGCGCCCGAAATGTTGCTCCGGTGTTTCTCCTGGCAGCGGTTGCCACGCCACATCCTCTGCGCACTTGGGATCGAGGCGCAGGGTCAGCATGAACTCGCGTTGCTCCGGTGTGTTCCATTGCCAGGTTTCGAGCAGATCAATCTGCTCTTCCAGCCATTCGAGGATGTTGCGGGTTTGCGAAAGTTCTGCGGCAGTTTCTGCGTGATTTACCAGCAACCAGCGTTTCAAGTTTGCCTGCAGGATTTCCCGCGAACGCTCCGGCGGTGTCGGGACTTGTAGCCAAGGCGCAGGATTCGGCACCGTATACATCCCCGGCTTGGTGTTGTTTACGCTTTTCCACTGATCCTCGTCCCAATACATCACGCTGCTGAGCGGCCCGAGCAATAGAGGCCAATCGGTCTCTTTCAGAATGCCCAGGCAGCGCGCGAGAACGCGGTTGTCCTGGAAGCGAAACAGCGAGCGGTCGCCGTCTTCGTCGATCACCATGCGCGCGATCCAGTGCTGGGTCAGGCTGTCGAGGTCAGCCTTGTCCATGCTGCCGATCCAGCCCCAGTTGCGTTGCGGGTCGTCCAGTAACTTGCGGAAAGCTTCGTCACCCGGGTTTTGCAGTTCGGTCAGCCAAGGGCTGATTGACGCGAACTGCGCGAATTCGGTGCGGCGATAGAGTTGCACCGAGCGCTTCATCACGCCAGCGCTGTACAGCGGGGTGACCGGGTTGGGCTCGGCGAGGCTGTCGAGGGCGAGGATCAGCACGCGATTCAGGCGCGCCTGCTCGCCCAGCCATTTGTTGAGGGCGTCGCTCATGCTGTGGCTCCCAGATCACATTTACCTTCGCGGCACGCTTCACAGATCGGGCAGCGAATGTCGCCTGCTTTACGGGCTGCTTTGGCCATGGCCATTTGCACGGCAGCCGGGACGAGCAGAGCGCCGGCCTTGTCTTTGGCGGCCGCCCACGGGATGACCGGGGCCAGAATCCCAATCCCGCTCCCCACCCCCGGAGCACCACCCGTATTAACCTTCACCTCAGCCCCGCTGATAGTCACGCCACCCGCATCAACCTTGACGAAGCTCCCTCCAGCCTTGGCCGTCAGTTCCATCCCGCCTTCGACGACGACTTTCTCGCCAGCGTGGTAGTGAATCTCCGTCCCTGCCTCGACGAACTGCCCGGTGCCCACCTTCACATGCTGAGTCACGCCGACCGTCAGGTGATCGTCCGCACGCATTTCACTCTTGCGATCGAGATAGGTGATGCGGTGTTCTTCGACCTTGAATTCGCTTAATACATTGGCTTCGACCGTGTCATGCCGTTCGTTGCCGACGCGGATTTTCTGGTCGTGCTCGATGTTTTCGTCCCAGTCGCGTTGGGCGTGGATGTAGATTTGCTCGACGCCTTTTTTGTCTTCGATGCGGAATTCGTTGTAGCCCTTGCCGCCCGGTGAGCTGAGGGTTTTGAAGGTGCTGCGGGTTTTGTTGGCCGGCAGGTCGTAGGGGACGACGTTTTCCTTGTGGTACAGGCAACCGGTGACCAGCGGCTGGTCGGGATCGCCTTCGAGGAAGGTTACGAGCACTTCCATGCCGACGCGTGGGATGGCGATGCCACCGTAGGCGCTGCCGGCCCAACCGCTGGCGATGCGCATCCAGCAGGTGGTCTGGTCGTTGGCCTGGCCGTCGCGATCCCAGAAGAACTGGACTTTGATGCGGCCGTACTGATCGCAGTGGATTTCTTCGCCGGGCGGGCCGGTGACGATGGCGGTCTGGCTGCCGAGGACTTTGGGTTTCGGGTGTTCGAGGGCAGGGCGGAAGTGTGCGTCCCACGGCGTGGCGAGGAAGCTGTTGCGGTAGCCCTGATGGAAATCGCTTTTGTTGTCGGTGACGTCGCTGGTGACGTTTTCGCCGAGCACTTGCGGCTGCTTGCCTTCGTGGACGATTTCCAGCAGCAGCCACATGTCGTTCCACTCGGCGCGCGGGTGTTCGGCGAGGGTCAGGAAGTGGCCGCTGGTGAGGGTAGGTTCGTCACCTTTGCCCTCGGCAAGCTTGTAGTCGCTGCGATGACGTTCGAGGGCGCGGGTCGAGAGGAACTTGCCACGCTCGCGGGTGGTGAAACGACCGGGGTAGTCGTAATCCTCGAGATCCGGGGCGAACTCGGATTTGGCCGCGCCTTCGGGCAGGATCTTAGGCTTCTCGAAATCGTAATCGCGGCGGCTGACGCGGGTGGTGCGGGTTTCCAGGCGCAGGTTGAAGCGCTTGATCACCGGTTTATCGGCGGTCATGCCCGAGTCTTGCTGATAGTTGACCGCTTTCAGTTTGCGGAACACCGTCTGGTCATCGCCGAACACCAGTTTGTGCCCGCTGCTGCTGTGCTGGAAGTGGAAGTGAATGCCTTCTTCTTCACATAGACGCTGGATGAAATGCAGGTCGGATTCGTCGTACTGCACGCAGTAATCACGCTGCGGGTACTCGGCGCTGAGCTGAAAGCTGTAGGCATCGGCGAGAATCCCGCGATCTTCCAGAACCTTGGCAATGATCTTCGGCACGGTTAACTGCTGGAAAATCTGCTGATCATGGTTGTGGCGCAGGTAGGCGAGTTGCGGCACCAGACTGATGCTGTAGCGGGTCAGGGTCTTGCCGGAATCACCTTGCTCGATGCGGTACACCAGACCGTGAATCTTGCCTTCGCCAGTGGCGCCGAATGTCAGGCAGCCAGGCTTGTGCAGGAGTTCTTCGAGCTTGAGGTCGGGGCGTGCGCTGACCAGTTCAATGTCGAAACGGAAGGGCTGGTTGAGGGCTTCGCGACCGGTGAAGCTGAGCACTTGCAGGTCGGCGGAGGCGCCTTCGAGCGTGAGGGTGATGTGGGTTGCGTTGGCGTCCAGCATGCCTTGAATTCCGTCCATTGAATAAGCAGGGTGTCGATGTTGCAGGAATAGCCGATCTCGTACAACCCGAAAATGCCGTAGGCAATACCCGCCGGGGCTATAGGGAAATCCCTTAGGACTGACGTTTCGCACAATGAATTCGGGCGTTCGACTACAAGCCAGCAACGCTGATGCACTGTCTCAGGCCCTTCGAATAGCGAAGAACAATCGGTCAGTTTCAGACTAAAGTCGCCTGTAGCACATCAAAGCCATCTGCCATCATCGCTTTTCACCCCCGCGTTTCACTTCCTCCCGGCGTATGTCGATCCGGATCGGAAGCTTTTTTTTAGCGATTTGCGCGTGGCGCAATCGCTGTTCTGTTGGAGTTTTTCATGCGTCCCCCATTTGCCCTCATCACCCCGCGTCCGTCATTGGGCTTCGGAGCCTTGCTGCTGTGCGCCGGTTTTACCGCGCAGGCGCAGGCCAGCGGATTTCTCGACGACACCACGGCGAAAATCGAATCGCGCACGGTGTATTTCAACCGCGATTTCCGCGACGGGCACACGTCGAATGATCAGGGCGCGTCCAAGCGTGAAGAGTCGGCTCAGGGCTTCATCTTCAACCTGCAATCGGGTTACACCGAAGGCACGGTCGGTTTCGGTATTGATGCGCTGGGCATGCTCGGTTTCAAACTCGACTCCAGCGCCGACAGCAGCAACAGCGGGCTGCTGCCGTCCAGCGGCGATAACCCGCGCGGCTCGAAGGATCAATACGCCAAGCTCGGCTTGACCGCCAAGGTGAAAGTCTCGGATACAGTGCTGAAGTACGGCGCACTGTTGCCGGATCTGCCGCTGCTCAAATACAACGACGGCCGCTTGCTTCCAACCATGTTCAATGGCGCAATGCTGACGTCCAAGGAAGTGAAGGATTTGACCTTCATGGCCGCGCGTCTGGACAAATACACCGCGCGCGATTCTACCGATTCGCAAGACCTGCGCGTGCACTGCAAGAACAAGCGCTATGCCTGTAACACCACCGCCGATCATTTCGACATGTACGGCTTCGACTACAAGATCAACGACCGCCTGACCGGCCAGTATCACTACGCCGAACTGGAAGACATCTACCGTCAGCACTTCGTTGGTCTGTTGGCCAACCAGCCACTGGGTAACGGCGTGTTGAAAGCCGATGTGCGGTTGCTCAAGAGTGCCGACAGCGGCGCGGCGCGAGCGGGTTCGATTGATAACCGCGCGTTGAGCAGCATGTTGTCCTACGCAGTCAGCGGTCATACCTTCAGCGCCGGTTGGCAGCGCATGAACGGTGACAACTCGATGCCATATCTGGATGGCAGCAATCCGTATCTGGTCAACTATGTGCAGGTGAATGACTTCGCCGCCGCGCAGGAACGTTCGTGGCAGTTGCGTTATGACTATGACTTCAAGGCGATCGGCATCAAGGGTCTGAGCTTCCTGACGCGTTATGTGAATGGCGATCACATCAAGGTGCCGGGCAGTGATCAGGAAGGTAAAGAGTGGGAACGCGACAGCGAATTGAAGTACGTGGTGCAGAGCGGCACGTTCAAGGATGTGAGCCTGCGTTTGCGTAACGCGACGTACCGGACCAACTACGAAAAGTTTGCCCGGGATGTGGATGAGACCCGGTTGATTGTGAGTTACAACTTCTCAGTCCTGTAATTTGTAGTGTCTGGGAGACCGGCATCGCGGGCAAACCCGCTCCCACAGTGACCGCGTCGTGCACACCATTTGTGAACACCACTGAACCTGTGGGAGCGGGCTTGCCCGCGATGGCGCTCGTTCAGGCGCCGCCTGCTACAACCAGTGCCAGAACCGGCTCCAGAACCCGCGATTCAGGTCGTTCTTGCACCCGGCATACTGGCGGGCATAGACGTCCGAGCGGTTTTGGACTTTGCGCGCAGTCGGCATCAACCAGGCCTTGGCGGCGTAGGTCTTTTGACGATAGCCGCCCCAGCCCTCGTGGTAGTTCAGGTATTGGTTATAGGCGTCGTACTTGTACACGCCGTTGATCGACGTGGTCTTGTCCATGTACCAGCCGACAAAGTCGATGGCGTCGTCGAAGTCTTCACGATCAGCGCCGCTGCGGCCGGTGCTTTTCTGGTAGTCGGCCCACACTTCGTCCTTGGCCTGCGCATAACCCGAGGCAGTCGAGACGCGGCCCCACGGGATCACCCACAACAGGTATTTGCGCGGCGTCTTGGCGTCGTAGCGATAGCCTGACTCTTGATACATGATCGCGAACGGCACCTGGATCGGCACACCCCAGCGCTTTTGCGTGACTTGCGCGGCGTCGTACCAATCGCCTTTTTCGCGGAAGATTTCGCAAATGTCTTCAGGCGAACGCGGCGGCGAGGTGCCGCATCCGCTCAGCACCGCCGCCAATGTTAAAAGTCCAACCATCCGCCCTGAATTCAAAAGCTGTCATCCCGTCATGCGCGTAAAAAAGGCGGCAGTTTACTCGCTCAGGTCAACTGGTGGCGATAAGGCAAATCCGGGCCGGTCTTGCTGCAGGTCAGCGCGGCGGCTTGCACGGCAAATTTGAGCATCGCGTCGATCTGTTCGCGACCCAACCCTTGCACGCCCTCGACTGAATCCAGCCCTTGCTCGGTCAGCCACGTAATCAACGCGGCCTGGAAGGTATCCCCCGCGCCGACCGTATCGGCGATCTGCACCGAACACGCCGGCACCGACCATGAGCCATGGGCACGACTGAACACTGTTGCGCCGTCGCCACCTCGGGTCAGAAATACCACTTGGCAGCGATGTTCGAGCCAACCCTGGATGACGCGTTGCGGATCCTGCTCCGGGTAGAGCAGGCTCAAGTCCTCGTCGCTGACTTTGATCAGATCCGCCAGTTGCACCAGCGTGGCAATGCGTTCGCGCCACAGATCGATGTTCGGCTCGGGATTGAGGCGCACGTTCGGGTCGAGGCTGATCAGGCGTTTGCCGCTTTCACGTTTGACCAGTGCGAGCAGGGTGTCGGCAATCGGCTGCACCACCAGCGAAAATGATCCAATGTGCAGACCGCGCACTTCAGGGCCGAGCGCCGGCAGATGCGCCTCACTCAATTGGCGATCAGCGCAGCCTTCACCACGGAAGCTGTAATGCGGCGAGCCATTGGCCCCGACTGCAACCATCGCCAGCGTGGTCGGCGCGGCAAAATCCACCAGATAGTCCGGACGCACGCCTTCTTCTTGCAACACTTGCCGCAAACGCCGGCCGAGGTAATCGGTGGACAGCCCGGCGAACAGCGCCGAATCCACGCCCAAGCGGCGCAATCCCACCGCGACGTTGAATGGCGAACCGCCGGCAATCGCCTTGAAATTGACCTTCGAGGCCAGACCGCTGGCATCGTCTTCGCTGAAAAAATCAAACAGGGCTTCGCCACACACCAGGTACATAGTTGTTCGCTCTTATAGGGTTGCGACATGCTGTTGATAGCGTTCATAGACCTGCTGAAACGCCGCGACATGCGCGGCAATCGGCAGGGTTTCACTGCTCAAATCGAGTTTCACGCAGCGCTGGCACAGGTCTGCCAACGTGTGTTCGTGACCGTTCGACCATGACGTGCACCACGCCGCCTGAATCGCCGCGCCAAGCGCTGCTGCTTCGCTTTGTTCGGTGCAGATGACCGGGGTGTTCATGATGTCGGCGACGATCTGCCGCCACACTGCGCTCTTCGAGCCGCCGCCGATTAAACAAATGCTGCGGCTTTGTAAACCATTCTGGCGCAACAGATCCAGTCCATAACGCAAGCCGAAGGTTGTGCCTTCGACCACGGCCCGGCACAGATTGGCCTGGGTCAGGTTGCTGCTGGTCAGGCCGTGCAGGCTGCCGCTGGCGTGGGGTAGGGCGGGGACGCGTTCGCCGTTGAGGAACGGCAGCATGCTCACGCCTTCGGCACCAATTTGTGCTTGTTCGACCAGCGCATTGAATTGGTCGAGATCGAGGTCGAACAGCTCGCGGATAGCGCCGGTAGCATTGGTCAGGTTCATGGTGCAGATCAGCGGCAGCCAGCCCCCGCTGGAGGAACAGAAGGTCGCGACCGACGCGTCCGGACTGACCTTGGGCACGTCGGAGTAGGCGTACACGGTGCCGGACGAACCGAGGCTCATGGTGATCGCGCCCGGCTGAATATTGCCAGTGCCGATGGCGCCCATCATGTTGTCGCCGCCGCCGCTTGAGACCAGTGCGCCGGGGTTGATCCCCAGATGCTCGGCAATCGCTGGCAGAATTGTGCCGACCGGTTGGTGAGCGTCGATCAGTTCCGGCAACGCTGATTGCAGGCGTCCGCTTGAGTCGATGTCGCGCAGCAGTTGCAAGTCCCACTGACGAGTGCGCACGTTGAAATAACCGGTGCCGGAAGCATCGCCGTACTCGCTGCAACTGCGGCCGGTGAGCCAGAAGTTCAGGTAGTCGTGGGGCAACAGAATGCGGGCGATGCGCGAGAAAACTGCCGGGTGTTGTTCTTTGGTCCAGAGCAGTTTGGACACGGTGTAGCCCGGCGCGATGACCACGCCGAGGCGTTCGAGCGAACCGGTTTCGCCGCCCAGATGTGCCAGCAAGCGCTGGTTTTCAGCGCTGGTTTCGGTGTCGCACCAGAGCTTGGCCGGGCGCAGAACCTGGCCTTGGTCGTCGAGCAATACCAGCCCGTGTTGCTGGCCGGACACGCCGATGCCGAGGATTGCCTGGCCGTCCACATTCGCGTCGAGCAGCGCTTGACGAGTGGCGAGGGCGAGCGCTTGCAGCCATTGAGCGGTGTCCTGTTCGCGCCGGCCGTTGGCGGCGCTGATCAGCGTGTGCGGCGCGGCACCCTGGCCGAGGACTTCGCCGCTGGAGGCGTCGAGGATGACGGCTTTGGTGCCCTGGGTGCCGCAGTCGATGCCGAGGAAGAGTTGTCGGGTTGTCACAGTCAGATCCTCAGGGTGTCAGATAGGTCCAGGTGAAGCCAATCGCTGGCAAGCCAGCTCCCACAGGTTCCAGGTCGTACGCGAAATTGGTGAACGACGGAAAACCCATTGGGAGCTGGCAAGCCAGCTCCCACAGTTTCCAGGTCGTGCGCGAAATTGGTGAACGACAGAAAACCCATTGGGAGCTGGCAGGCCAGCTCCCACAATTTCCAGGTCGTACGCGAAATTGGTGAACGACAGAAAACCCATTGGGAGCTGGCAGGCCAGCTCCCACAATTTCCAGGTCGTACGCGAAATTGGTGAACGACGGAAAACCCTGTGGGAGCTGGCTTGCCAGCGATGACGTCAGCGAATTCACCGCATCACTCAGGCAAGCACGCGCTCTAGAGTCTGCGTCACGCCAACCTCGCGCAAACTCTGCAGACACCACTCAAACGCCGCCAAAAACTCCGCCGACTGCGCTATCTCCGTACCAAAAATCTCATCAACCCCCAGCAACCGCTGACTGATCAAAGCATCCTCCGCCACCAGCGCCTGGCAAAACGCTGCCCGTGGATCAGGAATCGAATAGACCTCACCATTCTCATCCACCCCCTTCAAATACAGCGCCCAAGCCGCCACCACCAACGCCGCCCGCTTGGTTTCCCGCCCATCATCAATCAACCGATTAATCGTCGGAACAGTGAACTTGGGAAACTTCGACGAACCATCCGAACAAACCCGCTCCAACTGATCAGCAATCGCCTGATTGGAAAAGCGCGCCACCAGTGTGTCCTTGTAATCGGACAAATCGATCCCCGGCACCGGCGCCAGTTGCGGAGTCACGTCCAGATCCATATAGGCGCGCATGTAACGCACGAACAGCGGGTCATTCATGGTCTCGTGAACGAAGCGGTAGCCCTTCAAAAAGCCCAGATAAGTCAGGGCGAGATGACTGCCGTTGAGCAGCTTGATCTTCATCTCTTCATACGGCGAAACATCGTCGGTGAACTGCACGCCGACCTTTTCCCACGCCGGCCGACCGTTGACGAATTTGTCTTCCAGCACCCACTGCACGAAGGGCTCGCAGACCACCGGCCAGGCGTCGTCCACCGCGTGTTTATCGGCCAGTTGCAGGCGATGCGCGGTGCTGGTCATTGGTGTGATGCGATCGACCATCGCGTTAGGGAAACTCACGTTGGTCTCGATCCAGTCACGCAGTTCGCTATCGCGCAACGCAGCAAACGCCAGCAGCGCTTTACGCGTGACGGCGCCATTGTGCGGCAGGTTATCGCAGGACATCAGGGTGAACGCCGGAGTGCCGGCAGCGCAGCGTTTGGCCAAGGCTGCGCAGAGGAAGCCGAACACGGTTTTCGGTTGATCCGGATGGGCCAGGTCATGCTGAATCTGCGGCAGATGCGCCATGAATTCGCCGTTGCTGTCGTCGATGCAGTAACCGCCCTCGGTGATGGTCAGCGAGACAATACGAATCTGCGGATCGGCGAGTTTGTCGATCAATGCCTGAGCGCCATCCTCAGCCAAGAGCATGTCGCGGATCGCGCCGATGACGCGGACTTCGGTGTCATCGCTGTCGCCGAGTTCGAACAGGGTGAACAGGTAATCCTGCTCTTTCAAATCGTCACGGGCGCGGCGGTCTTCCGCGCGCAGGCCGACGCCGCAGATCGCCCAGTCCAGCGCTTCGCCGGTGTTCATCAGCGCGTCGGTGTAATACGCCTGATGCGCGCGGTGAAAGCCGCCGACGCCGATGTGCGCGATGCCTTGGCGGGTGTCGCTAAGGCTGTACGCCGGCAGTTGCACTTCGGCGGCGAGGCGATTGAGGTTGGAGATGTTGAGTTTCATCAGTCAGTCCCGAAATCAGGCGGCTGCGCGCAGCGGGCGGGTCAGCGCCACGCCGTCGGCATCAAATAAATGGCAGTGGCTGGCGTCGAGATGCAGGCTCAATTGCTCGCCATAACGGCTCGCCAAGTCTCCGCGCACACGCATGGTCAGGGCTTCGCCGGCATTGGTGTTGACGTGGCAGAAGGTGTCGCTGCCCAGACGTTCGCTGACGTCGGCAGTGACTTGCAAGGTGCAGTCGCCGGTTTGCGCGAGCTCAAGATGCTCCGGGCGAATGCCTAGGGTCACGGCACCGCCGACGCTCAGGTTCGCCGAGCTGAAGGGCAGGCTGATGCGCGTGCCGGCGTCCAGGGCGACTTCGCAACTCTGGCTGTCGACCCGCGCGACTTTGCCTTTGAGGAAACCCATTTTCGGCGTGCCGAGAAAACCGGCTACGAACAGGTTGGCCGGGTTGTGATACAGATCCAGCGGCGAGCCGACCTGCTCGATCTTGCCGCCATTCAGTACTACGACCTTGTCGGCCATGGTCATAGCTTCCACTTGATCGTGGGTCACGTAAATCATCGTCGCTTGCAGGTCTTTGTGCAGACGCAGCAGTTCCAGACGCATTTGCACACGTAGCGCGGCGTCGAGGTTGGACAGCGGTTCGTCGAACAGGAAGATTTTCGGGTTGCGCACAATCGCCCGGCCGATCGCTACACGCTGGCGCTGGCCACCGGACAGTTGTTTTGGCTTGCGTTCGAGCATCGGCCCGAGTTCGAGAATGCGTGCTGCTTCGCCGACTTTCTTCTCGACTTCAGCTTTTGGTACGCCGGCCAGATCGAGGGCGAACGACATGTTCTTTTTCACGGTCATGTGCGGGTACAAGGCGTAGGTCTGGAACACCATCGCCAGGTCGCGTTTGGCCGGGCTGACTTCGGTGATGTCGCGGCCGTCGAGTTCGATGGTGCCGCCGCTGACTTCTTCAAGGCCGGCGATCAAACGCAGCAGGGTGGATTTGCCGCAGCCGGACGGGCCGACGAATACCACGAATTCCTTGTCGTTCACCTCAAGGTCAATGCCCTTGATGATGGAAAAGCCTTCGAAGCCTTTTTGCAGATTCTTGATTTTCAGGTTGGCCATGATGGTGGGCCTCCGCGTTGTTGTTTTTTTAGATCAAAAGATCGCAGCGTGCCGCAGCTCCTACAGGGGGACGGCGTGCTCTGTGTAGGAGCTGCCGAAGGCTGCGATCTTTTGCTTTTGATTCATTTCACGGCGCCGAACGACAGGCCGCGCACCAGTTGTTTCTGACTGAACCAGCCAAAGATCAGGATCGGCGCACAGGCCAGGGTCGAGACCGCCGATAACTTGGCCCAGAACAACCCTTCGGGACTTGAGTAGGACGCGATCAACGCAGTCAGCGGTGCGGCTTTGGATGAGGTCAGGTTCAGCGACCAGAACGCCTCGTTCCAACACAGAATCAGCGACAGCAGCACCGTGGAGGCCAATCCGCCCTTGGCAATCGGCAGCAGCACGCGAACCATTTCCTGCCACAGCGTGGCGCCGTCGAGGCGGGCGGCTTCGAGGATGTCTCTGGGGATGTCTTTGAAGTAGGTGTAAATCATCCAGACCACAATCGGCAGGTTGATCAGCGTGTAGATCACGATCAGCGCGATGCGCGTATCCAGCAGGCCGAAACTCTTGGCCAGCAGGTAGATCGGCATCAGCACACCCACCGGTGGCAGCATTTTGGTCGAGAGCATCCACAGCAGCGTGCCTTTGGTGCGTTGGGTTTCGTAGAACGCCATCGAGTAGGCTGCCGGCACCGCAATCAGCAGGCACAACGCGGTGGCACTGAAGGAAATCACCACCGAGTTCCAAGCGAAGCTGAAGTAATCGCTGCGCTCGTTGATGTGCAGGTAGTTCTCCAGTGTCGGTGTGAAGATGAACTGCGGCGGCGTTGCGAAGGCGTCGATTTCGGTCTTGAAACTGGTCAGCACCATCCAGAAGATCGGGAAGAAAATGATGATCGCGATGGCCCAGGCCAACGTGCCGAGCAGCAGGCTTTGCAGACGACGGGATTGTTGAAGAGTCATGGCAGGCCTCAGGCTTTGTCGGTCAGGTTTTTGCCGATCATCCGCACCAGAATGATCGCGGCGATGTTGGCGATGACCACGGCGATCAAGCCGCCAGCAGACGCCATGCCGACGTCGAACTGCACCAGCGCCTGGTTGTAGATCAGGTAGGCGAGGTTGGTCGAGGCATAGCCGGGGCCACCGTTGGTGGTGGTGAAAATCTCGGCAAACACCGACAGCAGGAAGATCGTTTCGATCATCACCACCACGGCAATCGGCCGCGCCAGATGCGGCAGGGTGAGGTGCCAGAAAATCGCAATCGGACCTGCGCCATCCAGGCGTGCAGCTTCTTTCTGTTCCTGATCCAGGGACTGCATCGCCGTCATCAGAATCAGGATTGCGAACGGCAGCCATTGCCACGACACAATGATGATGATCGACAGCAGCGGGTAGTGCGCCAGCCAGTCCACCGGTTGCGCGCCGAACAGCTTCCAGAGGTAGGCGAGGATCCCCGACACCGGATGGAAAATCAGGTTCTTCCAGATCAGCGCGCCGACCGTGGGCATGATGAAGAACGGCGAAATCAGCATCACCCGCACGATGCCGCGACCGAGGAATTCACTGGCCTCCAACAATGCACTGATCAGCACGCCCAACACCACGCTGATCAGCAACACACTGCCTACCAGCAGCAACGTGTTGGACGCTCCCGGCAGAAACCCGGAATCAGTCAGGAAGTAGCTGAAGTTATCCAGCCCGACGAATTCGTTTTCACCGGGGTAGAGCAGGTTGTAGCGGATCATCGAAAAGTAGATGGTCATGCCCAGTGGCACGATCATCCACAGCAGCAACAGGGCCACCGAAGGGCTGACCAGAAACCAGCCGGGATTGGCCACGCGGCTTTTGCGCTGCGGCTGGGCGAGGTCGATGTGGGCTTTGGCAGTTGAAGTATTCATGGCGATCACAACCAATGATGAACAGGCAGACGAAGTTCACTGTGGGAGCTGGCTTGCCAGCGATAGCGGTCTGTCAGCCGACAGCAATGTTGAGTGTGCTGACGCCATCGCGGGCAAGCCCGCTCCCACAGGTTTAGTGGTGGTTACTTGGGGTAACCGGCGCGCTTCATCTCGCGTTCTGTGGTTTGCTGCGCCGCGGCCAGCGCCTGATCAACCGTGGTCTGACCGATCAGAGCCGCCGAGAACAGCTTGCCAACCTGCGTGCCTACCGCCTGAAATTCAGGAATGGTCACCAATTGAATGCCGATGTAGGGCACAGGTTTCAGAGTCGGCTTGCCCGGATCTGCCACCTTTAGCGATTCCAGCGTGACCTTGGCAAACGGCGCGGCGCTCATGTACGCCTCGCTGTAAGTCGAAGCGCGAGTGCCCGGCGGCACGTTGGCGATGCCGTCCTTCTCGGCGACCAGTGCGCCGTACTCCTTGGAGGTAGCCCAGGCACTGAATTGTTTCGCCGCGTCTTTGGCTTTGGAACTGGTCGGAATCGCCAGCGCCCACGAGTACAACCACGCCGAACCTTTCTCGGTGACCTGATGCGGGGCGAAGGTGAAGCCGACATGATCGGCAACCTTGCTCTGAGTCTTGTCAGTCACGAATGAGCCGGCAACGCTGGCATCCACCCAGATCGCGCACTTGCCACTGTTGAACAGTGCGAGGTTTTCGTTGAAGCCGTTGCTGGAAGCACCCGGCGGGCCGGATTTCTTCATGGTTTCGACGTAGAAGTTCAGCGCGTTTTTCCACTCCGGGCCGGTGAATTCAGGTTTCCACTGCTCATCGAACCAGCGCGCGCCGTAGGCATTGGCGACGGTGGTGACCAGCGCCATGTTCTCGCCCCAACCGGCCTTGCCGCGCAGGCAGATGCCGTACTGCTCTTTGTCTTTATTGGTGAGTTTTTCGGCGAAACCGGCAATCTGCTCCCAGGTTGGACGCTCGGGCATGGTCAGGCCGGCATCCTTGAACAGGTCAGTGCGGTAATAAGTGATCGAGCTTTCGGCGTAGAACGGCAGGGCGTACAGCGAACCCTTGACCGACAGGCCTTCGCGCACCGACGGGAACACATCGTCGAGGGCGTAACTGGCCGGCAGATCCTTCATCGGCTCCAGCCAACCCTTGGCGCCCCAGAGTGCGGCTTCGTACATGCCGATGGTCAACACATCGAACTGCCCGCCTTGGGTGGCAATGTCGGTGGTCAGGCGTTGGCGCAGGACGTTTTCTTCCAGCACCACCCAATTGAGCTTGATCTCCGGGTGCTCGGTCTCGAAAGTTTTCGAGAGCTTTTGCATGCGGATCATGTCGCTATTGTTGACGGTGGCGATGGTCAGGGGCTGGGCGCCAAGGCTGACGCTGCTGAGGGTCATGCAGGTGAGGGCCAGCAGAGCTTTTGCAGTGGGTTGCATCGTGCACTCCTTTTCTGAGTCCAGCAGGAATCAGAAGGACAGTTATTGTTTTTGTGTCTTCCGGGGCAGGAAGAATGTGCACTGATTACAGCCTTCAATCGCCGGCGTTACAAATCATCCCTAGCACTGGAACCGATACTTTTTTGCACTGGATTTTTAACCGCGATTCTGCTCGGTCAAGCGTTGCACGACGAGGCGCCGATAATGCGAAGGCGTCATGCCCTTGAGCTGCTGGAAGCGCCGATTGAAATTCGAGATGTTGTTGAAGCCCGACTCGAAACACACCTCGGTCACCGGTTTGTCGCCGTCGGCCAGCAGTTCGCAGGACTTGCTGATGCGCAGGCGATTGACGAACTCGATGAAATTGCGCCCCGTCGCCTGTTTGAACACGCGACTGAAGTAAGTCGGTTTCATGCCCAAATGCTCGGCGACTTCCTCCAGCGGCAGTTCCCGCGCGTAGTGCGCGAAGATGTAATCCACCGCGCGGTTGGTGCGGTCGATGTTGTGCTCGTCGGCCAGTTGCGGCGTAGTCGCGCCGGACAGCAGCTGGTAATCCTCGCTGCCGGCCAGCAGCTCCATCAGGATCAGAAAATGGCCGAGGCGGGTGATGCCGCGCGAATCGGCGATGCGTTGCATCAGCGTCATGGCTTGGCGGATGGTCTGCGGCGAGCGGAACTCGATGCCGTATTGCGCACGCTCCAGCAGCGGCGCCAGAGTTTTCAATTCGGCAAATACCTGATGGCCACTCTCGAACAGCTCGTCAGTGAAGTTGACCAGCATGTCGCGCTTCTCTACCACCTCGTCTTCAGCAACCTGGCTGATCCAGTTGTGCGGCAGATTTGGCCCGGTCAAAAACAAGGTCTGGGGATAGAAATTGCCGATGTAGTCACCGATGAACACCTTGCCCGAACTGGCGACAATCAGGTGCAGTTCGTATTCCTTGTGGAAATGCCAGCGCACCAGCGGGCAGGGGAAGCCATGCTGGCGGTAGATGATGGACAAGCCGTTATGGTCATCCATCAACTCGTAGGAGGGGTCGGTCACGCGGGCAGTTCGGGTCATGGCTGGGTGCTTTTTTTGTTATCGCCAGAGGATCATGCCTCTTTGCGTATCCGTCGCGCTAGCGTGTAGAGCGTTTGATCAAGGGGTGCGCTGGCGAGCTTTGGCCAGGTTCACCGCTCGGCAAAACTCAACCACTCTGGACTCCTCAATGAAATCCACGTTGATAATGTTGCACCTCGCCGCCCAGTCACTGTGAGTCGGATCAAACCACTGATTCAGCTCGTCGTGAATATCCACCGGGCCGCCCAGCGCGGAGTAACAGGTGGCG
Source organism: Pseudomonas sp. TWP3-2 (assembly GCF_049897765.1). NCBI lineage: Bacteria > Pseudomonadati > Pseudomonadota > Gammaproteobacteria > Pseudomonadales > Pseudomonadaceae > Pseudomonas > Pseudomonas sp. TWP3-2. The sequence goes on from NZ_JAFCWW010000004.1 coordinate 154,216, forward strand.
GAAAGCGACCAAGGTGCCCAGCTGCCAGGTGGTGTCTGCAGAACTTTGTCTATAAAGAATTTCAATTCATCGGCGCTGACCAATGCTTTGCCAATCCATTTATGGTTGATGTAATCGAGAAATACATTGCTATCAAGTTCCCAATGCGATCTTGCGGCAACAAACACTCGCTGCTCAGCGCTGACTTGTTTGAGCTGATGCAGACTGAGATGCATGTTTCTGCTTGGGATAAGCCGGCGCCCGAGCAAGTGAGTAATCATTTTGTTGAAGTAATCGTAATCAAAGTCCGCGCCGTCAAGGCTGTGAAAGTCCAGAAGGATAAATTCATCGGGATTTTTCTGAAGGAAATTATTTACGTCGTCAATGATGTGGCCCAATGTCCTGGAGTTTGGATATTTATCGTGACAGGCTCGAAACCGAGCCAATCCTTCAGCCTTCGGTTCATACACTAACCGGAGGTCCAGAGCCCGTGCGCCGTGCTGCAGCTGGGCGTAAAACGAGTCATGCTGGCACGCCAGCCAATGGCGCGGAGGAGCCCAAATCGGATACGACGCCCGCCAGTCACTGCCCGCGTTGTGAGTGCCCGGCAGCGTCAACTCACAGATTGACAGTGAGTCGATGGCGGGCGTGGCAGCCATCCAGTTAGTCTTGGAATAGTTGTTATCTAGTTCGTTCATGATTGCATCTTGCGTGAATGAATAATGCGCCACCCATCAAGTAGTGAGGGTGGCGGTTGCAAGATGGTTATAAGGCGTAAGTTGCTTGATTGCGATGCAATAATTAATGCAGATTATTGGCTAGTGTGTTCACAAGTTTCGGTAACCCTATGAGTTGCGGTTTTTCGCTTCAATCCATTGCGCCATGTATTGCGTACTTTTGTGTGCGTGGTGGCGCAACATGCTTCCGGTAAAGTTATTGTTTCTTAGTTGGGCAAGATTGTTACGGCATTCGAGCAGTTTGTTGACTAGGGCCAGGCCGTGCTCTGCACGCTGGTAACGCTCCTCCAGCAGTGCATGTCCCCGCGCCTGGGCTGTTTGCCAGCGTGTTTGATCAACGTAGAGTTGCACTGCCGCATTGGCGAAATCTTGCGCGGTCAAGGTCACAGCCCCCGGCCATGCGTGGTGACCGTGCATGGCTTCCGCTCCGATCGGTGTGGTGATGCTCGGGGTGCCGCAAAGCATTGCATCGACCAATTTACCTTTGATTCCGGCACCAAAGCGCAGGGGCGCCAGACAGATCCGCGCATCCGACATGACCTGCAGCGCATCCTCAGCCCAGTTCATCACATGAAAACCCTGAGCCGCGTTGTGCAGCGCGGTCGCCTTGGGCGGCGTGTAAGCACCATATATATGCAGTTGCGCCTTCGGCAGTTGTTCGCGGATCAGCGGCCAGATCGTGGTTTTCATCCACAACACCGCATCCCAGTTGGGCGCGTGGCGAAAGTTACCGATACTCAGAAAGTGCGCGCGCTGTTCGAACGGTTTCGCCGGCTCAACGGGCGGGTCGACCATCAGCGGACACCAGTGCAACAGTTCGCGCGGCAGTTTGAACTGCTCTACCAGCAACTCGATTTCCACTTGCGAGATCATCAAGTTCAGATCACAGCGATAAAGTGCGGCGATCTCGCGTTTGGCCAGATCGGTGTCCGCCATCAACTGAAACTCTTCAGCCAGTGCCGGGGCGAACAACTCATTGAAGTCGTTGGCGTCATCGCTGGCCTTGAGCCGATCTTTCAAGCGCTGGTGCCGAGCGTGCCGCAGACTTTGCAAATCGGAGGTTTCCAAAACGCGCAGGGCGTCGGGGCAGTGCTTCTCCACGCGCCAGCCGAACTGTTCTTCGATCATGAACTGGTCGAACAGGACAATATCCGGCGCCAGCTCACTGATGAACACATCAAAACTGCTGTTGTTCAATTCGATCGGGACTTGGCGAATGCCCAACTCAGTGAGGTCAGCCGGATGTTCGCCGGCACCGGCAGGGCTGGCAAACGTAATGTCCCAGCCCTGACGCAAGAAGGTATCGAGGATTTGCATGACATGCCCACTTGCGGCAGAAGAGCGCGGTTCTGGCCAGACATAACCAATCACCAGCACTCTGATATTGCGGGGGGTGTTCATGGACAACAGGGCCTCGACACGACAACGAATTGGGCTAACACGAAAAGGTCGCGATTAAACCACAGCTGTAGCGCGGGATCACTGGGACGGTCAGTCGGCGATTGACCAACAGGACAATTACGTATTCAAGCTTGCAGGAGTATGCCCTTGACCTTGTCACGCAACTGATCAATCGAAAACGGCTTGCCAATTACATGCATATCTTTCGGTGCATCGATAGTTTCGGCATAACCACTGGCAAACAGGATTGGCAGAGCAGGGCGCAGCTTGCGTGCTTCTTGCGCTAATTCCCGCCCATCCATCCCCGGCAGGCCGACATCAGTCATCATCAAGTCGATATGCACATCATCATTGGCGAGCTGCTCCAGCGCCTGCTCGCCACCATCTGCCTCAAGCACCTTGAACTCCAGTTCCTCCAGCACATCGACAATCAACATACGCACGATGTCGTCGTCTTCTACTACAAGGATGGTGGATGCTGGGGTGGACATATTGGCTGCTCTCGAGGGTGGATTTCAGGGGCGCCGGTCGATCGAAAATACCGGGCTCTTGCATGAGTAAGTGGCGCGTAGCCACAAGTTCCCGCGTGGATACAAAAAAGCATAGGCGCAAACGGCCGGCAAGGATAACTGTTGGCCGTGATCCATAGCAGGCAAATGTAGGATTTAGCCGCATAAGCTGTGAGAAATATGGATCCAGCCCGTAGTTTTCGGGCAAACTCCGTGTTTTTCAACAGTTCGACAAGGCTAATCCATGTCCTCTCCGTCTTCGGTTGATGAGCAACGGTTTCGTAAACTCCTGAGTCGCAACATCAGCCTGCCGCTGGGCGTTGGCGTACTCAGCGCCGTGTTCTTCGTGTCGCTGATTACCTATTTGCTGTCGGTTATCCAGTGGGTTGAACACACCGACCGGGTGATCAATAACGCCAATGAAGCGGTGAAGCTCACCGTCGATCTGGAAACCGGCATGCGCGGTTTCCTGCTCAGCGGCGACGAGCATTTTCTCGATCCGTACGAAACGGCCAAGCCGCGGATCAATGTCGCGCTCAATACCTTGCTCGAACTGACGGCCGACAACCCGGTGCAGACCGATCGCCTGCGCCGCCTGCAAGCCTTGCAGACCGAATGGGCGACCTATGCGCAATCGATGATCGACCTGCAACGCGCCAGCGGCGACTACCGTGCGGCAGTCAAGGCCGGGCGCGGCAAGCGCCTGACCGACGAGATCCGCCGGCAGTTCGAAGACGTGATCGAGATGGAGCAGCAGTTGCGCACCACGCGTAACGAAGACGTACGCCGCACCACTATCTTGAGCATTACCCTCTATTTGCTGTTTGTTGCCGGCATCAGCGCTTTGCTGGCCTACATCGGCCGTCGCGACCTGGTCAATTTGTCTGAAAGCTACGGTGCAACCCTGGCTGCGCAAAATGCCAGCGCCCGGCGTCTGGAGCAACAAGCCTGGCTGCGCAATGGCCAGACCGAACTGGCCGAGCAGGTCCTGGGGCAACTGACGCTCAATCTGCTGGGGCGCAACATCCTGCAATTCTGCGCGCAATACCTCGGTACAGCCGTGGCGGCCATGTATGTGCGCGAAGAACATGGCGGATTGAAGCGCGTTGCCAGCTATGGTTTCTCCCGCGAGCAGGAAGAACAGGCGCAGGCCATCTATAGCGGGGAAGGCATTGTCGGCCAGGTCGCGCAACAAGCGCGCCTGATCCGTCTGGACTCGGTGCCGTCCGATTACTTCAAAGTCAGCTCCGGTCTTGGCCAAGGCTTGCCGCACAGCGTGCTGGTGGTGCCGACCAGCGATGACGAACGCGTCAACGGCGTGATCGAACTGGGTTTCCTGCGTCCGCTCACTGACCGCGACATCGAACTGCTGGAGTTGATTGCCGGCAACATCGGCACCTCTATTGAAGCGGCGCGTTATCGCCAGCGTCTGCAAGAAGTGCTGGCCGAAACCCAACAACTCAACGAAGAGTTGCAGGTGCAGCAGGAAGAGCTGAAAACCGCCAACGAAGAACTCGAAGAGCAATCGCGGATTCTCAAGGAATCCCAGGCGCATCTGGAAACCCAGCAAGTCGAGCTGGAACAGACCAACGAGCAACTGGCCGAACAGGCACAGATCCTCGCCGACCAGCGCGACGCCATGGATCTGAAAAACACCGAGCTGAATCAGGCCCAAGTGCAACTCGAGGAGCGCGCCGAAGAGTTGCAGCGCTCGAGCAAGTACAAATCCGAATTCCTCGCCAACATGTCGCACGAACTGCGCACGCCGCTGAACAGTTCGCTGATCCTCGCCAAGTTGCTCGCGGAAAACCCGCACGACAACCTCAGCGCCGAACAGGTCAAGTTTGCCGAGTCGATCTACTCCGCCGGCAACGATCTGCTGAATCTGATCAACGATATTCTGGATATTTCCAAAGTCGAGGCCGGCAAGCTTGAAGTGCTGCCGGAAAACACCAGTGTGGCGCGCTTGGCTGAGGGCTTGCGCGGCATGTTCGAACCTTTGGCGGCCGACAAGAAACTCGCGTTCAGCGTCGAGTTGCAACCGGGCGCACCGGGCATGATGTTCACCGACCGCCAGCGCCTGGAGCAGGTGATCAAGAACCTGCTGTCGAACGCGGTGAAATTCACCGAGAAAGGCGCGGTCAGCCTGACCATTGCCGCTCAACCGAACGAGCGCATTGCATTTATCGTGCAGGATTCCGGGATCGGCATCGCGAAGGATCAGCAGGAAAGTATTTTCGAAGCGTTCCGTCAGGCCGATGGCACCACCAATCGCAAGTACGGCGGCACCGGTCTGGGGCTGTCGATCTCGCGGGATCTGGCGAACTTGCTCGGCGGCTCGATCAGCATCAGCAGCACGCCGGGGCAGGGCAGTGTCTTCACCCTGGTATTGCCGCTGCAATACCGCGAACCGGGTGAAACCCCGTTTGCGCCGCTGACGTTCACCCCTTCGATAACCACCGTGCCGGTTGCCGTGCCGGTCGCGCCAATTTCGCCATTGGCGCCGGTGCACATCCCGCGCTTCAACGACGACCGCGGCAACGCGCCGTTCGCCACGCGCTGCATTCTGGTGGTCGAAGACGAACCGAACTTCGCGCACATTCTGTACGACCTCGCGCATGAACTCGGCTACCAGTGTCTGGTCGCGCATGGCGCCGACGAAGGTTACGACCTGGCGCGGGAGTTCGTGCCGGACGCGATCCTGCTCGACATGCGCCTGCCGGATCACTCCGGTCTGACAGTGCTGCAACGCCTGAAAGAACGCGCCGAAACCCGGCACATCCCGGTGCACGTGATTTCGGTCGAGGATCGGGTCGAAGCAGCCATGCACATGGGCGCCATCGGTTACGCAGTCAAACCGACCACCCGCGAAGAGCTCAAAGACGTGTTCGCGCGTCTTGAAGCCAAGCTGACGCAGAAGGTCAAACGCGTGTTGCTGGTCGAAGACGATGACTTGCAGCGCGAAAGCATTGCTCGCCTGATCGGCGATGAAGACATCGAAATCACCGCTGTCGGCCTCGCCCAGGAAGCGCTGGAGCTGCTGCGCACGACGATTTTCGATTGCATGGTCATCGACCTGAAGCTGCCGGACATGCTCGGCAACGAACTGCTCAAGCGCATGGCCACCGAGGATATTTGCTCGTTCCCGCCAGTGATCGTTTACACCGGGCGCAACCTGACTCGTGATGAAGAGGCCGATCTGCGCAAGTACTCGCGCTCGATCATCATCAAAGGCGCACGCTCGCCAGAGCGCCTGCTGGATGAGGTCACACTCTTTCTGCACAAAGTCGAATCGCAGTTGTCCCATGAACGGCAGAAGATGCTCAAGACCGCGCGCAGCCGCGACAAGGTGTTCGAGGGGCGCAAAGTGCTGCTGGTGGACGACGATGTGCGCAACATTTTCGCCCTGACCAGCGCACTCGAAACCAAAGGTGCGGTCGTAGTCATCGGTCGAAATGGCCGGGAAGCGATCGAAAGACTCAATGAGGTCGAGGACATCGATCTGGTGTTGATGGACGTGATGATGCCGGAGATGGACGGTTTTGAAGCCACCATCGAAATCCGTAAGGATCCGCGCTGGCGCAAGCTACCAATCATCGCGGTAACGGCCAAGGCTATGAAGGACGATCAGGAGCGCTGCCTGCAAGCGGGCGCCAATGATTACCTGGCCAAGCCTATCGACCTCGATCGCCTGTTCTCGTTGATTCGCGTGTGGTTGCCAAAAATGGAACGTATTTAGTGGAAAGCAGTAATCCGGCAGAGCGAAATAGCGAAATCGAGTTACGCCTGCTGATCGAGGCGATCTACCTCAAATACAGCTACGATTTTCGCGATTACTCCGGCGCTTCGATCAAGCGCCGGGTCAACCACGCCTTGAGCCAGTTCGAGTGCGCGACCATTTCGGCGTTGCAGGAAAAAGTCCTGCATGACCCGACCGCGTTCATGCAGTTGCTGCAATTACTGACGATTCCGGTCAGTGAGATGTTTCGTGATCCGTCGCACTTTCTGGCAATTCGCCGCGAAGTGGTGCCGCTGCTCAAGACGTATCCATCGATCAAAATCTGGATCGCCGGCTGCAGCACGGGCGAGGAGGTCTATTCGATGGCGATTCTGCTGCGCGAAGAAGGTCTGCTCGACCGCACGATCATTTACGCCACCGACATCAACCCGCGCTCGCTGGACAAGGCCAAGCAGGGGATTTTCTCGATGGAGAACGTGCGCGCCTACACCGCCAATTATCAGCAGGCTGGCGGTCAGCGTTCGTTCGCCGACTACTACACTGCCGCGTATGGATACGCGATTTTCGACAAGACCTTGTGCGAGAACGTGACGTTCGCCGATCACAGCCTGGCGACCGATAGCGTGTTCTCTGAAACTCAGCTGATTTCCTGTCGCAACGTGTTGATTTACTTCAATAAAAAACTACAGGATCGAGCCTTCGGATTGTTCCATGAGTCGCTGTGTCATCGCGGCTTTCTGGTGCTGGGCAGCAAAGAGACTCTGGATTTTTCCAATTACGCCAAACAGTTCGAACCCTTGGTCAAACAAGAACGGATCTACCGCAAATCATGAATATCGCAGCGGATTTGCCTCGGGTCGAGGCCATCGTGATCGGCGCTTCGGCCGGTGGCGTTGAAGCGTTACTGACGTTGTTCGGTTCGCTGCGTGCAGGATTTGTATTGCCGATTATCGTCGTCCTGCATTTGCCGGATGATCGCCGTAGCCATTTGGCCGAAGTGTTTTCCCGGCGCGTGGCGTTACCGGTCATGGAAGCGAGCGATAAACAGGAGATCAAGGCTGGCACTTTGTACTTCGCTACGCCGGGGTATCACCTGTCGGTGGAAGAAGATCGCAGCTTGTCGCTGAGTCTCGAAGAGCGTCTGCACCATTCGCGACCGTCGATTGATTTTCTGTTCGAATCCGCCGCCGATGTCTACGGGCCGACACTGGCCGCTGTGCTGCTGACCGGCGCCAACCATGACGGCGCGCGCGGCCTGGCCAAGGTCAAACGCTATGGTGGGCTGACCATCGTGCAGGATCCGGACGACGCGCAGGTCGACACCATGCCTAAAGCTGCACTGAAGATTCATCAACCGGACCATATTCTTCCCATCCACGGCATCGGCCGTCTGCTTGTCGAGCTGGAACGAATCGCATGCTGAGTAATATTCAAGCAAAACTGCTGATCGTCGACGATCTGCCCGAGAACCTGCTGGCCCTCGAAGCGCTGATCAAACGCGAAGACCGCACCGTCTATAAAGCGCTGTCGGCCGACGAAGCGTTGTCGCTGCTGCTGCAACACGAATTTGCCATGGCCATTCTCGACGTGCAGATGCCCGGCATGAACGGCTTCGAACTGGCCGAGCTGATGCGCGGCACCGAGAAAACCAAGAACATCCCGATCATCTTCGTCAGCGCCGCCGGCCGTGAGCTGAATTACGCGTTCAAGGGCTATGAAAGCGGCGCTGTGGATTTCCTGCACAAGCCGCTGGATATCCACGCGGTGAAGAGCAAGGTCAATGTGTTCGTTGACCTGTATCGCCAAAGCAAGGCGATGAAGGAGCAGGTTGAAGCGCTGGAACAGAGTCGCCGCGAGCAGGAAGTGCTGTTGCAGAAATTGCAGAGCACCCAAGGCGAGCTGGAGCAGGCGGTGCGCATGCGCGATGACTTCATGTCGATCGTCGCCCACGAAGTGCGCACGCCGCTGAACGGCCTTATCCTCGAAACCCAGCTGCGCAAGATGCACCTGGCGCGGGACAACGCTGCGGCGTTCACCCTCGACAAGATGCACGCCATGGTCGATCGCGATGAGCGCCAGATCAAAAGCCTGATCCGCCTGATCGAGGACATGCTCGACGTGTCGCGTATCCGCACCGGCAAGCTGTCGATCCGCCCGAGTCGTTTCGATCTGGCGCAACTGGTGGGCAATCTGCTGGAAAACTTTGCGGCGCAGATTGAAGCGGCCGAGACCGAAGTCAGTTTCTCTGCGCCGGAACCGGTGGAGGGGCATTGGGACGAGTTCCGCATCGAGCAAGTAGTGACCAATCTGCTGACCAACGCCTTGCGCTACGGCGGCCGGAGTCCGGTTCAGGTGCGTGTCTATGCTGTAGATGGCGAGGCGCGGGTCGAGGTTCAGGATCGCGGCATCGGTATCAGCGAAGAGAACCAGAAGCGCATTTTCCAACAGTTCGAACGGGTGTCCGCCAAGACGGTGGTGGCCGGGCTCGGGCTGGGTCTGTTCATTTCCGAGCAGATCATCGCCGCCCATGGCGGCTCAATCGTCGTCGAGAGCAAGATCAACGAGGGCGCCCTGTTTCGCGTTTGTCTGCCGCTCCAGGAAATCGGCTAAACAAACGCAACCTCTGAGTGACCACACGGTCGTATCAGCAGCTATTGACCGAACATAGGCTTCCCATGAGCGTAGATGCACAAGATGTAGTACTCGTCGTCGAGGACGAACCGGTTATCTTGATGGTGCTGACCGATTATCTGTCGGGCCAGGGATATCGCGTGTTGCAGGCCGAAAACGGCGAGCAGGCGTTCGAGATTCTGGCGAGCAAGCCACATCTGGACATGTTGATTACTGATTTCCGTCTGCCCGGTGGCATCTCCGGCGTGCAGATCGCCGAGCCGGCCGTCAAGTTGCGCCCGGATCTCAAGGTGATCTTCATCAGCGGTTACCCGCAGGAAATCCGCGAAACCGGCAGCCCGATCACGCTCAAGGCACCGATCCTGGAAAAGCCGTTCGATCTGGATGTGTTGCAGGAAAAGATTCAGGAATTGTTGGCATAAAAAAGGCCTGCTGATGCAGGCCTTTTTTTGTCTGTCGTTCAGCTTTTGATCATCTCGCGCACTTTGGCGGTCAGCAGATCAAAGGTGAAAGGCTTGGTGATCATCTGCATCCCCGAGTCGAGGAAACCGCCGCGTACCGCCGCGTGTTCGGCATACCCGGTGATGAACAGCACCTTCAGATCCGGCCTGAACTGGCGCGCAATTTCGGCCAGTTGCCGACCATTCATGCCCGGCAGGCCAACGTCGCTGATCAGTAGATCAATACGCTGCGTGGAATCCAGAATCGGCACCGCGCTGTCCGCGTCACTCGCTTCAACAAACGCATAACCCAATTCACTGAGCACCGCGCTGACCAGTACGCGAACGGCCGGATCGTCCTCGACGATCATCACGGTTTCGCCTTCGACTGCATCGGGGGCTTGCTCTGGGTTGGGAGAGGATTGCGGGACAGGCTCGCCACGGAAACGCGGCAGGTAGAGCCTTACGGTCGTGCCCTGACCGATCTCGCTGTCGATCGACACGTGACCGCCGGACTGTTTGCTGAAGCCGTAAATCATCGACAAGCCCAATCCTGTGCCTTGGCCGATGGGCTTGGTGGTGAAAAACGGATCGAAAGCGCGACTGCTGACGCTCGGAGGCATGCCGCAACCGGTGTCAGATACGCTCAAGACCACGTATTCGCCGGCTTTCAAATTGCTATAGGCTGCAGTGAAGCTTTCATCGAGGATCTGGTTGCTGGTCTGCACCACCAGTCTGCCGCCGTCCGGCATCGCGTCGCGGGCATTGATCACCAGATTGAGCAGGGCGCTTTCCAGTTGATTGGGGTCGGCTTCGGCTACCCACAATTGCTCATCCAGATGCAGCTCCATCCGAATGCTCTCGTTGACGCTGCGTTGCAGCAACTCGCTCATCGATTGCACGAGGCTGTTCATATCGACTGGTTTGGGATCAAGCGACTGCCGACGGGAGAAAGCCAACAGCCGATGAGTCAGGCCGGCCGCACGGTTGGCGGAGGTCACGCCCAGATCGATCAGGCTGTCGAGATCATCCAGTCGACCGCGCGCCAGGCGCCGACGCAATAGCTCCAGACTGCCAATGATTCCGGTCAGCATGTTGTTGAAATCGTGCGCGATACCACCGGTAAGCTGACCGACCGCTTCCATTTTCTGCGACTGGCGCAAGGCTTCTTCGTTGTGCCGCAATTGCGCGGTGCGTTCTTCGACCTGTTGTTCAAGTGATTCCAGCGTCGATTGCAGTCGCTGCTCGCTTTCGCTGAGGTCGATCAGGCGGTCCCGCGCATCGTATTGTCGGCGGCGACCGCGCAGGGCGGCTGAAACCAGACTGACCAGGGTCACCGGGTGAAACGGACGCTCAAGGAATGTCACGTTGCCGAGTAACCCGCGCAGTCTTGAGGAGAACCCTTGCTCCTGGCCGCCATGATGGGTCAGCAGAATGATCGGCAGGTCAGACCAGGTAGGCTGGTGCTCCAGATACGCCAGTAACGTTTCGATCTCCAGACCGCTGAGCGCTTCCGCAGCAATCAGCAGCAGCCCCGCACCGGACTCAAGCTCGGCGCACAGCTGGCCCAGATCAGGCGTGATCACACCGCCGTAACCTGCCTCGTTGAGGATCATCAGCGCAACCTGGCTGTCGCGGCCCTGGGGCGCGAGAATCAGCGCGCGTTCGGACGGTGTCACGTTGACCGTCACAATTTGTCTTCCTTGAGCAGCGGTTTGCTGGCGCCCATGTAGGTTGGCACTCCACGCAATACACCCTGAAATGCATCCAGCGGTTCACCGATGGTCATGCCCTGGGTCGAAATCTTGTACTCGCGAATCGTCGATTCGTGGCTGCCGGTGCGCTTTTTGATCACCGATATAGCCCGACGAACCTGGCCGATGGCCTCAAAGTAGCGCAAGAGAATCACGGTATCTGCCAGGTATGTAATATCGACCGGCGCTTGCATGTCGCCAACCAGCCCATGCTGTGCGACCGTCATGAAGGTCGCGGCACCGCGCCGGTTGAGGTACAGGAGCAGTTCGTGCATGTGCAGCACGAGCGAATTCTCTTCCGGCATTGCCGCCTGGTAGCCGTTGATACTGTCGATGACAACGGTCTTGATGTTGTCCTTGTCGACGCAGCGACGGACCCTGTGGGCAAATTCGCCGGGCGATAGTTCGGCGGCGTCAACTTGTTCGATCATCAGGTTGCCGGTATCGCGCAGGGCCTTGAGATCAATGCCGATATTTTTCATGCGTTCGAAGAGCAATCCCAGCTCTTCGTCGAATATGAACAGTGCTGCCTTCTCGCCGCGGGCCACTGCCGCAGCGGCAAAGATCATCGTGATCAACGATTTGCCGGTACCGGCCGGGCCGAGAATCAACGTGCTGGAACTGGTTTCGATGCCACCGCCCAGCAACTTGTCCATTTCAGGTATGCCACTGCTCAGTTGTGAGCGAACAGAATCACTGCGATATTCGGCCGCGACCAGCCGTGGGAACACATGGATGCCATCCTCCATGATGCTGAAATCGTGAAAGCCGCCGCGATACTTCTGGCCGCGATACTTCACGATGCGAACGCGACGGCGCTCGGCACCGTAGGCGGGTGTCAGTTCTTCCAGGCGAATCACGCCATGCGCGACGCTGTGCACGGTCTTGTCGAGGGATTCGGTAGTCAAATCGTCGAGCAACAGGACGGTGGCGTCATAGCGCACGAAATAGTGCTTGATTGCCAGAATCTGCCGGCGATAGCGCAGCGAGCTCTGCGCCAGCAGACGGATCTCCGACAGGCTGTCGAGTACCACACGCGTCGGTTTGAAGCGTTCGACCACTTCAAAAATCTGCTTGGTCGCTTCGCCCAACTCCAGGTCAGAGGAGTAAAGCAAGCTTTGCTGGTGTTCGGCGTTGAGCAAGCTTTCCGGCGGCGTCAGTTCGAAAATCTCAATGTTTTCGTCCAGTTCCCAGCCGTGCGAGAGCGCGCCTTGACGCAGCTCCCGCTCGGTTTCCGAAAGCGTGATGTACAACGAGCGTTCGCCGGCCCGCGAGCCCGCCAACAGATACTGCAAGGCGACCGTGGTTTTGCCGGTACCGGGCTCACCTTCCAGCAAAAACACATGACCGCGTGAAAGGCCACCGGCAAGAATGTCGTCCAGACCTTCGATGCCGGTAGCGGCTTTTGCACTGATCAACTCGTAAGATTTAGACAAAAAATGTCCTCTAGTGACTAAGGAGAGCGAAGCGGATGGCGCATTTTGCCAATCCTGCCTGCCTGAACACTTGACCCCTGGCCTAGATGACGGTTCCGAAGTTTCTTTGTCCAGATGAAGAAATGCTGTCGAAAATGTTCAAAGCCCTTGTTGCAAGGAAGGATCATCCGGATTCATTTGTTCAAGCTGAGCCAGCAAAATTTGCACGTTCTGCAATTGGCCGCTTTCTTTCCAGTAATTGATCAGCAGGACCCGCGCCTTCCGGTCGGCGGGATGGCGCTGGACGATTTCCTGCAACTGGTTCTGCGCCGCTTCCAGTTCATCGGCGTCATGCAAGGTGGTCGCGAGGTCGTAGCGGTAGTCTTTATTGTCGGGTTCCAGCTCGACAGCCTTGGACAGACCGAGCAGGGCATATTCACGCTGGTCGTGGTGCAGCAACCACAGGCCAAGTGCGTGTTGCAGATAGGCGGAATTCGGTTGGTTTTTCAGTTGTCTGGCGAGCAATTGCCGAGCGGCATCGCTTTGACCCTGACGGTCGAGTACATCGATCTGCATGACCAGCGCCGGCAGGTTGCCAGGCTCCAGACGCAGCGTTTGCTCAAGCGCCTCCTGCGCCGCTTTGAGTTCGGCGTTGTGCAGGTGCAGTCGCGCCAGTTGCGCGGAATTGGCGGCACTTTCCGGTTGGGCTTTAAGCACTTGTTCCCAGCTGTCGATGGCCTGTTGCAGCGGGCCGAAATACAAACCGAGGTCATCCGGCGATAAACCGAGCAGGGCGTTGATTGCAGCGAAACGCACGCTTTGCTCCTGGTCGTCGAGCATCGGCCCCAGCAGCAAGCTACGCGGCCCGCCCGGAACCAGCCCGACCACGCTCTTTATGGCTGCGAGCCGCACTTCGACGGCTTCATTCTGCAGATCGGCATCTGCCAGCTTCAAAGCTTGCGGACTCGGGTAATTCGGCAGTTCAGCGTGCAACCAGACGCGGCGTTTTACTGAAATATCCGGTCGCGCCAATTGCTGATACAGCACGCGCGCCGCGCCCGGTTGACCGGTGCGGGCAGCGGCCAACGCTTCGCTATAGCCGTGTTTGATCGACGCGGGCATCACCGGTGCGGTGCTGCGCAAGGACAACCAGGCAACAATGATGACAAGCACAAGGCCAAGGCTGATGAACAGGTAGCGGCGAGACTGGGGCATGCAGTTATCCGAAACATTGATACTGAACCAGAGGGCAAGCTTCGGTCAGCTAGAGCTGTGAGTCAAACACCTGAAACTGTCATTTTGGTTGAAGCGTCCTGCAATCTGCGTCGAAAGGTCTGACGGTACGTGATATGCCGCGCTCGCGCGCCTTGGCTACCGCGCAGACCTGATGGTCTCAAGTTTGCAGCTCGCGCCCGCCGATTTTTACGCTTTCTTTACGGTAGATGTCTCGATCGGTAACGATACTAGCCGCGCTTTTTGGCCGCGCGCCTCGCTGTTGCGAAGGCGCCGGAATTCGTGAATGCGCAAGGATGGCGTGCCCCAACCCTCAGAAAAGTTGAGAGAAGCGTCCCTTGAATGTCACAACGACCGCGGTAAATGAGGACTCCCCATCCAGAACGTCAGCAGCAGGCTTGCTCGTCGCTGCTGTCGGGGTGGTTTACGGGGATATCGGCACCAGCCCCCTTTACACCCTCAAAGAAGTGTTTTCCGGCCACTACGGCGTTCAGGTGAATCACGATGGCGTGCTGGGCATTCTGTCGTTGATATTCTGGTCACTGATCTGGGTCGTCTCGATCAAGTACGTACTGTTCATCCTGCGTGCCGACAATCAGGGTGAAGGCGGCATCATGGCGTTGACCGCATTGGCACGCCGCGCAGCAGCCCCTTATCCGCACATGAGCAAAGTCCTGGTTCTGCTGGGACTGTTCGGGGCGGCGCTGTTCTACGGGGACAGCATGATTACCCCGGCCATTTCCGTGCTTTCGGCGGTGGAGGGATTACAGCTGGCGTTTGACGGAATAGAGCACTGGGTCGTGCCTATTTCAGTGATCGTGCTGGTGGCGCTGTTCCTGATCCAGAAACACGGTACGGCGCGAATCGGAATTCTCTTCGGCCCGATCATGGTGGTGTGGTTTGTGGTGCTGGGCGCACTCGGTATCCACGGCATTTTGCAGCGCCCGGAAGTATTGCAGGCGCTTAATCCCGCTTGGGCAGTGCAGTTTTTCATCGCTCACCCAGGAATGGGCGTGGCAATCCTGGGTGCTGTCGTGCTGGCCTTGACTGGCGCCGAAGCGTTGTATGCCGACATGGGCCACTTCGGCCGCAAACCGATTTCCCGTGCCTGGTTCATCCTGGTGTTGCCGGGGCTGGCGCTGAACTATTTCGGCCAGGGCGCCTTGATTCTGGAAAACCCGGAGGCGGTGCGCAATCCGTTTTACCTGCTCGCACCGAGCTGGGCACTGCTGCCGATGGTTGCACTGTCTACCATGGCGACCATCATCGCTTCTCAAGCAGTCATCTCCGGTGCGTTCTCCCTGACACGCCAGGCCATTCAACTGGGCTACGTGCCGCGCATGTTTATCCAGCACACCTCAAGCCAGGAGCAGGGGCAGATCTACATCGGCACCGTCAACTGGGCGTTGATGGTGGGTGTCGTTCTGCTGGTGATCGGTTTCGAGTCGTCCAGTGCATTGGCGGCCGCTTATGGTGTTGCGGTGACAGGCACCATGTTGATTACCACGCTGTTGTCTTCGGCGGTTGTCCTGCTTCTGTGGAAGACGCCGCGCTGGCTTGCGGTTCCGTTGCTGCTTGGCTTTTTGCTGGTAGACACGCTGTACTTCGCCGCCAATGCGCCGAAGATTTTTCAGGGCGGTGCGTTCCCGGTTATCGCGGGTATTGGCTTGTTTATCTTGATGACCACCTGGAAACGCGGGCGAAAAATCATGGTCGAGCGGCTGGACGAGACCGCACTGCCTCTGCCGCTGTTCATCAGCAGCATCCGCTCACAGCCGCCGCATCGTGTACAGGGTACGGCGGTGTTCCTGACGGCCAGGGCTGACGCTGTGCCGCATGCGCTGTTGCACAACTTGTTGCACAACCAGGTATTGCACGAGCAAGTGGTGCTGCTCACCGTCGTATCCGAAGATCGCCCGCGGGTGACTGCTGATCGGCGGTTTGAGGTTGAAGCTTATGGCGAAGGATTTTTCCGCGTCAGTCTGCACTTTGGCTTTATGGAGGAACCCGACGTACCGATGGCGTTGAGTCTGTGTCATTTGCATGAGCTGGACTTCAGCCCGATGCGCACGACCTATTTCCTCAGTCGCGAGACCGTTATTCCCACCAAGCGCATCGGGATGGCACGCTGGCGAGAAAGCCTGTTCGCGTTCCTCCTGAAGAATGCCAACAGCAACCTGAAGTACTTCAAATTACCGCTTAACAGGGTGATTGAACTGGGTACGCAGGTTGAAATGTAACGCAGGCCAGGCATTCGCCAAGTGTGACAGGAAGATCACGAAAAACAGGCACAAAAAAGCCCCGCGACCGAATGATACGCGGGGCAAAAAATTGGTTGGTTGCGGCCAACCAAAGGAGCTCTTGAAAATCGGTTACTTGGTCGCGACGGTCTCCGGTTGCCAGCCGCCACCCAGTGCCTTGTAGATCGCGACGATGCCGCGATACTGGTCGACTTCGGCTTGCGCCTGGCTGTCTTCGGCGGCCAGACGTTCACGTTGCGCGTCGAGCAGCACGAGGAAGTCGGCGGTGCCTTCGCGGTAGCGGATCTCGGCGAGGTCGGCAGCCTTGCGGCTCGATTCGCTCTGACGGATCAACGAGATCAGGCGTTGCTGACGCTTGCCGTAATCGCTGAAAGCGTTTTCCGATTCTTCCAGGGCAAGCAGCACTTGTTGCTCGTAATTGGCCAACGCGCCTTCGGCATCCGCATCGGCGCCGCGCATCCGGGCGCGCACGCTGCCAAGGTCAAACGCTGCCCAGGTGATGCTCGGGCCAAGTGCCCAGGCGCTGGCGGCCGACGAGCCAATCTGCGAGCCAGGCCCGGCCGTCCAGCCGAGGAAGCCGCTGAGGCTGACCCGAGGAAACAGATCCGCTTTGGCCACGCCGATACGCGCAGTGGCGGAAGCCAATTGACGCTCGGCGCTGAGGATATCCGGACGACGTTGCAGCAGTTCGCCCGGATCACCGATTGGCAGTGCCTTGGCAATTGCCGGCAAGTCTTTCGGGCTCAGATCGACAGTCAGTTTGTCCGGGCGCTCGCCCAATAGCGTGGCGATGCGGTTTTTCTGTCGAACCTGCTCCGCTTGCAGTTGCGGCACGCTGGCTTCGACCGAGGCCAGACGCGCATCGGCACGTTCCACGTCGAGTTGATCGCCGACGCCGGCGTCACGCAGGCTGATGGTGATCTTGCGCGACTCCTGCTGATTGTTCAGGTTGGCCAGCGCGATCTTCTCGCGCAGTTGCGCACCGCGCAGTTGACCGTAAGCGTCGACCAGTTCGGCAATCATGCTGACTTGCAGTTGGTACAGATCGGCTTCGGCGGCCTGCTGATCGGCATCGCTGGCTTCCAGATTGCGCTGGATGCGCCCGAACAAATCCAGCTCCCAAGCCATGTCCAGACCCAGGTCATAGCGTTCGCTATTCACCCGGTTGGTGGTCTGGCCGGGAATCTGACCTTTGGCCAGGTCGCTGCTGGCGCGGCTGGTGATGGTCGGCATTACATCGTTGCTGGCATCGTCGCGGATTGCCCTGGCGGCTTTCCAGCGCGCGAATGCCACGCGCAGTTCACGGTTGCCTTGCAGCGATTGCGTCACCAACTGGTTGAGGGTCGGATCATCGAACTGCTGCCACCAGATGCCTTCGAACTTCGAACGGTCGTAGTTCTTCTGACCTGCGGCGCCGTCGGTGGCGGACGTGATGTGCGCCGCCTCCGTGGCTGGGGTCTTGTAGTCGGGGCCGACGGCGCAGGCGCTGAGGGCCAGCACCAGCAGACTCGGCAGGAAGACTTTCAGACTCATTGTTGCGCCTCCAGTGGCTTTTGAAGATTGTGCGCCTTGGCCGCTTTGCGACGCTCGCCGCGTTCGACAAAGTTACGAATCAGTACGTAGAACACTGGCGTCAGCAGCAGACCGAAGAAGGTCACCCCGAGCATCCCGGAGAACACCGCCACACCCATGGCGTGACGCATCTCGGCACCGGCACCGCTGGAGAACACCAGTGGCACCACACCCATGATGAACGCGAAAGAAGTCATCAGGATCGGCCGCAGACGCAGACGGCAAGCTTCGAGCACCGCAGCCAGCGGGTTCATGCCTTCTTCCTGTTTGTCCTTGGCAAACTCGACGATCAGAATCGCGTTCTTACACGCAAGTCCCACCAGTACGATCAAGCCGATCTGGGTGAAGATGTTGTTGTCGCCTCCCGAGATGATCACGCCGGTGATGGCCGACAGCAGGGTCATCGGTACGATCAGGATCACCGCCAGTGGCAGGCTCCAGCTTTCGTATTGAGCTGCAAGAACCAGGAACGCCAGCAGTACGCAGAGCGGGAACACGAACAGCGCGGTGTTGCCGGACAGAATCTGCTGGTAGGTCAGGTCGGTCCATTCGTAGGTCATGCCGTTCGGAAGTTCTTCCTTGAGCAGTTTCTCGATGGCCTTTTCGGCCTGGCCCGAGCTGTAGCCGGGGGCTGCAGCACCGTTGATTTCAGCGGTGATGAAGCCGTTGTAGTGCATCACGCGATCTGGCCCTGAGGTGTCGCTGACCTTGATGAAGGTCGCCAGCGGGATCATTTCGCCTTTGTTGTTGCGCACTTTGAGCTGACCGATCTGATCCGATTCGAGGCGGAACTGTTGCTCAGCCTGAACGTTGACCTGATAAGTACGACCGAAGCGGTTGAAGTCGTTGGCATACAGCGAACCCAGGTAGATCTGCAGGGTATCGAAGATGTCGCTGACGGCCACGCCGTGGGTCTTGGCTTTTTCCCGGTCGATGGCGGCATCGACTTGCGGCACGTTCACGGTGTAGCTGGTGAACAGTCCGGCCAATTCAGGCACGTTGTGGCTTTTGTTGATGATGTTCATGGTTTCTTTGTACAGCTCGTCGTAGCCCAGGTTACCCCGGTCTTCGATTTGCAGACGGAAACCACCGATGGTGCCCAGACCTTGTACCGGCGGCGGCGGGAAGATCGCCATGTAGGCTTCTTGAATCCCGGCGAACTGGCCGTTCAGGGCCCCGGCGATTGCACCGGCGGACATGCTTGGATCTTTACGCTCGTCGAACGGTTTCAGGGTCACGAACACGATGCCGGCGTTCGGACTGTTGGTGAAGCCGTTGATCGACAGACCGGGGAACGCTACGGCGCTTTCCACGCCTGGCTGTTTCAGTGCCAGGTCGGACATGCGCTTGATCACGTCTTCGGTGCGATCCAGGCTCGAAGCGTCCGGCAGTTGCGCGAAGGCCACCAGATATTGCTTGTCCTGGCCGGGTACGAAACCGGTCGGGGTGTGCGCGAAGCCGAAGAAGGTCAGCACCATCAGGCCTGCGTACAACAGCAACGCGATGCCGCTGCTACGGATGACCCGCGCCACGGTGCCCACGTAACCATGACTGGCACGTTCGAAGAAACGGTTGAACGGACGGAACAACCAGCCACCGAAGATCTTGTCCAGCACCTTGGAGAAACGGTCTTTCGGCGCATCGTGACTGCGCAGCAGAACCGCGGCCAATGCTGGCGACAGGGTCAGCGAGTTGAACGCCGAGATCACTGTGGAGATCGCAATGGTCAACGCGAACTGTTTATAGAACTGTCCAGTCAGGCCGGAGATGAAGGCCGCCGGGATAAACACCGCACACAGCACCAGTGCCGTGGCAACGATCGGACCGGTCACTTCACGCATGGCGCGCTTGGTGGCCTCGACCGGTGTCAGTCCGAGTTCGATGTTGCGCTCGACGTTCTCCACCACCACGATGGCGTCGTCGACCACGATACCGATGGCCAATACCAGACCGAACAGCGACAAAGCGTTGAGCGAAAAGCCGAACAGATGCATCACTGCAAACGTACCGATCAACGATACCGGCACCGCCACCAACGGAATGATCGAGGCGCGCCAGGTTTGCAGGAACAGAATCACTACCAGAACCACGAGGATCAGCGCTTCGAACAGGGTATGAACTACCGCTTCGATCGAGCCGCGCACGAAGATCGTCGGGTCATAGACGATGCTGTAATCCATGCCCTGCGGGAAGCCTTTCTTCAGTTCGTCCATCTTTGCCCGAACGTCGTTCGAGATGTCGATGGCGTTGGAACCTGGGCGCTGGAAGATCGGAATGGCCACCGCCGGTTGGTTGTCGAGCAACGAACGCAGGGCATATTGGCTGGAGCCTAGCTCGACGCGAGCAATGTCTTTGAGGCGAGTGATTTCACCGTTGTCGCCTGCGCGAATCACGATGTTCTCGAACTCTTCCTCAGTCACCAGACGGCCCTGAGTGTTGACCGACAGCTGGAAGCTTTGGGTATTCGGGGCAGGGGGCGCACCGAGTTGGCCGGCAGCCACCTGACGGTTCTGCTCACGAATTGCCGTGACCACATCAGTGGCAGTCAGATTGCGCGAAGCGGTCTTGTTCGGATCAAGCCAGACCCGCAGCGAGTAATCGCCCATGCCGAACAACTGCACATCACCCACACCACCCAGACGAGCCAGCTCATCCTTGATGTTGAGGATCGCGTAGTTGGACAGGTAGAGCATGTCGTAGCGCTTGTCCGGCGAGGTCAAGTGCACAACCATGGTCAGGTCGGGCGAAGCCTTGTCGACGGTAATACCGATGCGCGTCACTTCCTCGGGAAGTTTCGGCTCGGTCCGCGTCACGCGGTTTTGCACCTGTACCTGCGCGTTGTCCAGGTCAGTGCCCAGCGCGAAGGTGATGGTCAGGGTGATCTTGCCGTCAGCGGTGGACTGCGAGGACATGTACAGCATGTTCTCGACGCCGGTGATGGCTTGCTCCAGCGGAGCGGCCACGGTTTCACCGATGACTTTAGGGTTGGCGCCCGGGAAGTTGGCACGTACCACCACGGTTGGCGGCACGACTTCCGGGTATTCGCTGATCGGTAGCTGGAACAGCGAAATCGCACCGGCGATCAGGATCAGCAGCGACAGCACCGCTGCGAAGATCGGCCGCGAAATGAAGAATTGGGAAAAATTCATCGGAGTTGTTGTCCCTTAACCGCGTGGAGTCGCAGCAGCCAGTTTCACAACCGAACCCGGCGCGCCTTTGGCTGGCGCGACTTTAGGCAGGTTGCTGGCTTCCAGCGCTTGTCGTTGTTGAGCGAGTGCCGCGAGGGTCTGTTCGCTGGCCATCGGGATCACTTCAGGGGTGACCGGCGAGCCAGGACGTACCCGTTGCAGACCCTTGACGATGATCGTGTCGCCTTTGTTCAGTCCGCTACGCACAATGCGCAAACCTTCGATCTTCGGCCCGAGTTCGACCGGACGGTAGGCGGTGTTGTTGTCGCCATCCATCACCAGCACGAACTTCTTGCCGAGGTCCGTTCCGACGGCTTCGTCGTTGATCAGCATGGCGTTGTAAGTACCGCTGCCGACCAGTTTCAGACGTGCATACAGGCCCGGGGTGTAAGTGCCGTCGCTGTTGTCGAACACGGCGCGACCACGGATGGTGCCGGTTTTCGGGTTGACCTGGTTGTCGACGAAGTTCATCTGGCCCTGATGCGGGTTGCCGTCTTCATTCGACAGGCCCATGTACACCGGGGTCGTAGCGCCGCGCTGGCCCTGACGAGCGAGCTGGGTATATTTGAGGAACACACGTTCATCGGCGTCGAAGTAGGCGTAGACCTTGTCGGTGGAAACCACGCTGGTCAGCGCGGTGGTATCGGCGGTGACCAGGTTGCCGGCGGTGATTTCGGCACGGCTGACGCGGCCGCTGATTGGCGACGTTACGCGGGTGAAACTCAGGTTCAGTTTCGCCAGATCGAGTTGCGCTTGCAGCGCGCCTACCGCTGCACGGGATTCTTGTGCGGCGCTGGTGCGCGAGTCGGCGAGTTCGGCGGAGATGGCGTTGCTGGTGCGCAGACGTTCGCCGCGAACGGCTTCGTTTTCGCTGCGATTGGCATTGGCGCGGGCTTGAGCAACCAGGGCTTCGAGGCGGCGAACTTCGGCCTGGAACGGACGCGGATCAATCTGGAACAGCAAGTCGCCTTTCTTGACCAACGCACCTTCGGTGAAGGCGACATCATCGATCTGGCCGGAGACGCGAGGACGGATTTCGACGGTTTCCGGAGCTTCGAGGCGACCGGTGAATTCGTCCCACTCGTTGACCGGTTGTTCCAGCACCTTCGCTACGCTGACTTTGGCAGCGGGCGGGGCGGCGGCGGATTCCGGATTCTTGCCGCAGGCGCTCATCACCACGACGGCCAACAAGGCCAACGGGAAGCGCAAATGTTTGAGTGACTGTTCCATGGAATGCATCCGCCAAGTATTGAAGATGGGCGGATGATGATCGGCGGGCTGGAAGCAAACGAATCGAATGACACGAAGGTAACTATCATTCGGAATGATATAAGCGCCGGGAAAGCCCTCTAGCATGCGCCTTTCGTTAGGGGGCTATCAATCTGATTGATGACAATTCACTGTTGCTCGACAAGTAACGTTCAGATCGGCGCGAAACCAGGTAGCCGCAAACAAAGAGACGGCCATGAAGGCCGTCTCGGTCAGCTAGCTGTCAACGTGTATCAGTTGATGCCTTTACGGTTTGGACCAAAACGGTTCGGCCCCGGCTGGCTGTCTTGCGCCAGGAACACCAGGTTGACGATTGGCAGCAACAACCACCAGCCGCTGCGATCGGTGTCATGCATGCGGCGTGCGCCGACTGCAATGCTCGGCAGGAACATGGCCAGACTGTAAAGGTTGGAGATGATGCCTTTGGTGCTCAGCAGTGCATCGATGACGCCGATGACTATTGCGATCCCGAGGTTGATCAGAATGAACATCCAGTATTCGCGGCGAGTGGCACGGCCCTGGAACACAGCGTAATTTTTCAACGCTTCCATGTATGGGTTACCCGTTGTAATCGCGGGGCCCTGTGCGTAGGACTGTTGGATTACCTGAGTCGCACCGCACTGTGGGCAAGCTGCCGCTGTGCTGTGAATCTCTTTGGCGCAACCACGACAAAAAACCATGCTCATATTTTTTTCCCTAAAAATTAATCGATCGACAGCCCGATGAACACAAGCGCAGCAATGCCCGACAAGACAACGCCGGCGATTGCAAGATTGTGTCCAGGGAGTCTTTTATTGATGCTGAGAATGCCGCAGACGAGACCTGCGACAGCGAAAACGCTCAAACCAGCGAGCGTGTCACTGTCCCATTCGGAATCATCAAACAGGCTGAGTACGCAGAGAATGCCTAAAACCAACGAAACGATGGCCAGCCATGGCGACCCGGCTTGTTGGTGCGGCACGTTGGCCTGCTGGCCAGCCCCGCACTGGGGGCAGGTGGGCGCCGTTTCGTGAAGCTCCTTGGCACATGCACGACAATAGACCATTGCCATCGTTTTCCTTAACTTGAATGCGAATTGCCCGACCTTCCATAGGCCGAGGCGGCGGTAACTTAATCTTTATTACAAGATTTGTCATCAGGCACTTGGCCATTAGCGGTGTCTGGCGCTGAAATTAACGCTGCTGGCGCTGTCGGGGCTAAGGTTTGCGGGAGGTCTCGTCCTCTTCAACCTTCAGGCGCAACGTCAATCCTTGAAGCTGGCGGTTTTTCAGCATGCCCAATCGACGGCTCTCGCGCTCCTTGCCGTTGGCGTCCAGTCCATGACACTGAAGTTCGCGCTTGGCGGGACTGCCGGGCTTTAGAGCCTCCCAATGACAACGCACTTGAAGTAGCTGCTCGTCAATCCGGGTGGACAGCTCTTCGTCCTCCTTGAGGTAAGTCTCTACGTCTAGCTCAACCGTGGAAATGTCGAAGTAGTTATCGTTGGCTTTGTCCGTCCCTTCGATCATGAACTCAATGCCGCTGAGTGCCATAAAGCAGTCTTCGAGCGTATAACCGACCGGCACTTCGAACTCTGAAGTGAAAGGCGTCGCATGGAACGCGCTGCTGAATCTTTTCTTGTCAGGCTCCGGATCGCCCTTGTAGTCGTCAGGTAAAAAACACACGCCTGCGAACAATTCGCTGTACTGCGCGGTAACGGAGACCGTGTAGTTTGCGGGCAACTCGGTTTTCAATGTGAATTTGTTCGACATGATCGCGCAGCCGCTGCCAAGCAAGATAAAACTTGCCAGCAGCAGGGTCTGAAAGGAGCGGATCACGGATTTTGCAGATGGCAGTTGTAGCAAAGGGAACATCAGTACGTCCTTGTAACTTCAGGTAGGGCACCAGCAAAAAGACAAAGCCCCTGAATCGGGGCTTTGCTGTGGCATTCAACGAATCAATTCAAAGGCTATCCGGAACCCGAAAACACTTTGACCTGGCTCTAAAGCGGTAAGTGTGTGAGAGGCGTTCAGAGTACGTCAAAAATGTGATCAGGTGGAGGGGCTCCTTCCAGGGTGAACGCGATCAGCCCTGATGCGAACTTTCAATGTGCCTGGAAAATCTTGCTAACCACAGTCCACTTGCCTTCGACTTTCAGTAGATGGAAGAAGTCAGTGAAAGACATGCCTGACATGCCGTTAGCGTCGATGCGAGCGCTAGCCGCAGTGCCTACGATCTCGATGCGGACAATAGCGGCCTGGGCGTCAGGGGAGGGCCGGAAATCCTTATCGATTCCCTCGAACAGGGTTTGAATCGCGCCGCCTGTCAGCTTGCCATCGGCGCCGACGCTGTACATCGTCGCATGTTCGTTGAAAGCGGGCTTCATGATGCTGCTCTTGGCCTGCTTGCAACCCTCGATGTACTTGTTAAGCACCTCAGTGATCGCCTGATATTCTTCTACATACGTAGGTTTTCTCACTACTGCACTGGTGACTTGTTGCTCACTTGGCAGGTTATCTGCTTGAGCAATCGCGCCAAAACCAGAAATCAGGGCGACAAAAAACAAGCTCTTGATGGAGGCAATTTTCATGCGTTCACTCATAATTTGAGATTCAAGGTGCGACGTGGGTGTGGAAGATCTTGCTGACCACCGTCCACTTGCCATGCACTTTCAGAAGATGGAAAAAGTCGGTGAAGGAGATACCGGACATGTCATTCGCGTCGATGCGAGCGCTAGCCGCAGTGCCGACGATCTCGATACGGACAATAGCTGCCGGTGCGTCCGGAGATGGGCGAAAGCCCTTGTCGATCCCCTCGAACAGAATCGGAATCGCGCCACCCTCCAGCTTGCCGTCGCCATTGACGCTATACATGGTCGCTTGTTCACTGAAAGCGGGCTGCATGATGCTGCTCTTGGCCTGCTTGCAGCCCTCAATGTATTTGTTCAGCACTTCAGTAATAGCTTGGTATTCCTGGACGTAAGTAGGCTTGGTCATGTTGTTGCTCCAGTGAGCATTGATTTGATTAATGCGAAACGCACTTCACGCTTTGGTATCAAGCCAGACGGATCCATAGCGTGTGTAGGCAGCAGGTATCTCAATGACTTCTTTCAGGTCATCTGCAGCGGTGCGAACCCAGAATGGATCTCGCAGCATTTGCCGACCCACGAACACCAGATCAGCTCGGCCGTTTTGCAGGATTTCTTCGGCCTGACGCCCACTCTGAATCACACCCACAGCACCTGTAGCGATATGCAATTCCTTACGCAGTAATTCAGCGGCCGGGACCTGGTACCCCGGGTAGGTCTGCACCTTGACCATCTTGATTCCGCCGGAGCTGCAGTCGATCAGGTCAACACCTTGCTCTTTCATCCAGCGACCATATTCGAGGAACGACTCAGGCGTGTTTCCGCCTTCGGCGTAATCGGAACTGGATATGCGAACGAACAGAGGGCGATCGCCCCAATGGGTTTTGACCTCCTCCAGCACTTCCCGCAGGAAACGATAGCGACGTTTGGCATCTCCGCCATATTCGTCGTCGCGGATATTCGCCAGCGGCGAAAGAAACTCACTCAGCAAGTAACCGTGCGCGGCATGGATCTCAAGTACGTCGAATCCGGCATCGCTGGCCCGCCGTGCGGCATCGCCGTAAAGCTTGACCAAACCAGGAATTTCATCCGTAGCGAGTTCGCGAGGCACCGGGCTGGTTTCCGTGAACGGAATCGCCGATGGCGCGATGTGGATCAGACCGGGCAGATCAGCATTGCGCCCCGCGTGGCCGATCTGGGCGCCGGCTTTTGCACCAAAGCCGTGAAGCAGTTCAGTCAGCGCTTTCAAGCCGACAACGTGTTCATCGCTCCAGATACCGAGGTCACCGGCGCCGATACGACCGTCAGCCTGGATAGCCAGCGTTTCGGGGAAAATCAGCGCCGCCTGACCCAGAGCGCGAGCACCGTAATGAACGCGGTGCCAGTCAGTGACGAAGCCATCATCCGCTGCCATGTGCATACACATAGGCGACATGACGACGCGGTTTTTCAGTTTAAGGCCTTTGATTTCATGGGGGGACAGCAGCAAGCTCATCTGGCGGATTCCATAGTGGCAGGTATGGAATTCATGCTAGCGTGCACAGCACTTTCGTGTAAGTACGCACAATTTTGTGCTGTAGGCACACTTTTTATACCAAGGTGATTAAAGTGAAAAAATGCAATCCTCAGGATGAGATGGAGGCCTTCGCTTGCCCCGTCGCGTTTACCGTCGATGTCATTGGGGGGAAATGGAAATCGCTCATACTGTTTCATCTCATGTCAGGGACGAAGCGCTTCAACGAGCTGCGTCGCCTGATACCAGACATCACGCAGAGGATGCTGACCCTCCAGCTGAGGGAGCTGGAGACTGATGGGATTATTCATCGCGAAATCTATCGCGAGGTCCCGCCCAAAGTAGAGTATTCGCTCACACCACTGGGTAACTCTCTCGCGCCTGTGGTGAGTGCCATGCGAGAGTGGGGAGCTGTGCACGAGCGCACGATCCTCGGACTGCGACGATCTGCAGTCGATGAGGGTAAGTTCGAATCGCTAGCTTGAGTTTGTAGCGCAGCGCGACGCTGCAGGTCGATAGAGTGTGGCGATCTAGTGGTCTGGAATAGACGATCCCCACGGCCTGTGAAAGGCAGGCATGATCAAGATGAACAGCCTGCCGACGACGGTTAGAGGCTATCCGGATCCCCAAAAAACATCTGAATCCGCGACCTTAACCAACGCTCACCCGGATCATTATCCTGCGACCCACGCCAAGCCATGTGCAGCTCAAACGTGCGTGTAGGCAACGGCGGATCTTCTGCACGTACACCGCCAGCCGACGTCAGCGCATCGGCCGCGTAGTCCGGCACGGTCGCCACAATGTCAGTGCCGGCGAGCAATGTACTCAAGCCGTTGAACTGCGGCACAGCCAGCACCACGTGGCGTTTGCGGCCAAGTTTTTCCAGCTCTTCATCGATGAAACCACTGAGGTCGCCAGCGAACGACACCAGCGCATGCGGGCGCGCGCAGTAATCATCAAGGCTCAACGGCCCCGGCACGGTATCGGCGCGTAGCAGCTTCGGTGCGCTGCGGCGCAACACCTTGCGTTTGGCATTGGCCGGCAGGTCAGTGGTGTAGCTGACGCCAATCGAGATTTCCCCGGAGGCCAGCAGGCCCGGCATCAGGATGTAGTTGACGCGGCGTACCACCAGAACAATTCCGGGGGATTCGGCGCGCAGGCGTTTGAGCAGCATCGGCAGCAGGGCGAATTCGACATCATCCGACAAACCAATGCGGAACACCGAAGTGCTGGTCGCAGGGTCGAACTCTGCGGCGCGGCTGACGGCCGTGGAAATCGAGTCGAGGGCCGGGGAGAGCAGGGCGAAGATTTCTACCGCGCGGGCAGAAGGCTCCATGCTGCGCCCGGTGCGCACGAACAGCGGATCATCGAACAGACCACGCAGGCGTGAAAGCGCTGCGCTGATCGCCGGCTGGCCGAGGAACAATTTCTCCGCAGCACGGGTCACACTGCGCTCATGCATCAGTGTTTCAAAAACGATCAACAGGTTCAGGTCGACACGACGCAGGTCATTACGATTCATCTGGAGTCCTGGCAGAGTCATCAAGCTTGACGAGAGCGGCCATATGAGAACAATGGCCGGCATGAATCTTACGGGTAAAGGCTGGTACTCTGCACCGGAAAATTCAGCTTTACTGAAAGGGCGGCAGCAGTTTGTTCATCATTTTTGCCAGTGCCGTCCTTGCTGCGGAATCAATGACAGGCATGTCGACTATTAATAGCCACTGATGGTCTTGGCTGAAAAGCCCATATAGAGTTCAGGGCATTAGAGGTTACTTTGACGAGGTTTGCGATGTCCCGCACGATCCGTTTTCACAAGTTTGGTCCGGCCGAGGTGCTCAAATGCGAAGAGCATGCGGCCGCTCAGCCAGGTCCTGGCGAAGTGCAGGTGCGTGTCGAAGCGATCGGCATCAGCTGGTACGACACGCTTTGGCGTCAGAATCTCGCCTCGTCCCAGGCTCGCCTGCCTTCTGGCCTTGGTCATGAAATGGCCGGTGTGGTCACGGCTATCGGTGACGGCGTTGAAGATCTGGCAATTGGCGACAAGGTTGCCAGTTTCCCGGCCGAAAGCCCGAACGACTATCCGGTTTACGGCGAGATGATCGTTCTGCCACGTACCGCGCTGACCCGTTATCCGGACGTGCTCAGCCCGATCGAAGCGAGTGTGCATTACACGCCGCTGTTGATCGCCTATTTCGGTTATGTCGATCTGGCACGGGTCAAACCGGGGCAGTTTGCCTTGGTGACCGACGCCAGTCATTGCGCCGGCCCATCCTTCGTACAGCTGGGCAAAGCGCTCGGCGTGCGGGTGATTGCCGCAACTAAAACCGCTGAAGAGCGTGAATACCTGCTTTCGCTGGGTGCCGAGAAAGTCATCGTCACCGAAGAGGAAGATCTGCTCCTGCGGATCAACAAGATCACCGACAACCGTGGTGTCGACGTCGTGTTTGACGGCCTCGGTGGCCCACAGATGTCGTTGCTCGGCGATGTGCTGGCACCGCGTGGCAGCCTTGTCCTGTATGGCTTGCAGGGTGGTAACCAGACACCTTTCCCGGCCTGCGCAGCGTTCCAGAAGAATATTCAGTTCTTCGTGCACTGCATCGGCAATTTCACCGGCAAACCGGAGTTGGGCATTACTCAGGATCACGTCGCCTTGCAGCGTGCCTTGCGCGATATCAATCAGTTGACGGCCGATCGTGTGCTGCTGCCGCTGAAAACTCGTGTATTTCCCTTCAACGAGTTTGTTGAAGCCCACCGCTACATGGACGAATGCCCATGCCGCGAGCGGGTAGCCTTGCAGGTCGAGCCGGCCTGATCCTCCCGACCAGAGTCCGTGGCCCCACGGACTCTCCTGTGCCATAACCCCTGTCACCCACGAGAATCCCGGGCCCGGCGCTTGGGACAGTTCAGCAACTGAACTGGTTTTTGCTCTCGATCTGTATCTTCTAATCCCCCTCCAGACACTGATAATTGAACGACTACTTTCATCTCAAGGAATGAGCGATGGCTGTGCACTTCAATTGCTCTGCGCGATATCAATCTGCTATTTTTCAGCAGCACCCAAACTTCTGTTTAAAAGTTGTAGGACCGCCATGTAAGCCCTTCTTTTTTTCTTGTGCTCGTTATGCGCGAGACATTGTAAGAAGTTTCCTAGGCTGTTTGTTCGGTTCTGGAACCCCTTTGAAACCAAGGGGTTGCGCGGTATTGACGTTAAACCAGAAAAAACTCGCACTGAACTGTTTCAAATAACTACAAAAACTTAAGTGTTAGCATTTAGCGTCTATTACTTACTGATGAATGATTGCGCGCTCTGCGTCCTGCGGGCGGCGCGACATCAAACTTTTTATACCGGGTGAAGTACCGATGAGCACGATCCATGATCAGGCAATGAACTATGTCTACCAGCAAGTATTGCAACGTTTGCTGAGTTTCTTTTCCCGCGCAGAACGCACGGCATTGCAGCTGTTGATTCAGCGACTGGCCGTTGCCGCTGGCGGCATGGAGCGCATCGGTGAATTCAAGGTACTGGCTATTCAATCCGGCACTCGTGACAGCGCTTACAGCCTGGCCCTGCTGCGTGCTGCACAGCTGAGCATCGCCGGACGCGCACCGGCGACCTTCCAGTTGCGAGTCGCTGCGCTGCGCTGGAGCGGCATGCCGACGTCGGCGTTGCACAACATCCACCGCAGTTTCAGCGCGCTGTTTCTGTACGACGATCCGCGAGTCGAATTGCTCATGGCGGATCACCGCGAAATTCTGCCGTTCGATCTCCAGGTGCCGATGAGCGAGGAGGGGCGCGACGCCGGTCGCATCAATTTACTGATGGTGGGCCATCGCAGGGACTG
Organism: Pseudomonas sp. TWP3-2; assembly: GCF_049897765.1. Lineage (NCBI taxonomy): Bacteria > Pseudomonadati > Pseudomonadota > Gammaproteobacteria > Pseudomonadales > Pseudomonadaceae > Pseudomonas > Pseudomonas sp. TWP3-2. Next base: position 184,268 of record NZ_JAFCWW010000004.1, read on the forward strand.
GAGCGAAACACTGCAATTATGGGATGAGCAGTATCTGGCGACCGCCGAATTCTACGGCCAGGTTGCTCGCTGGAATAACGGTGTAGACGCATTGGTCACCAGCGATACGCTGGCCAATCAGGAGCGTTTTCTCGACGGTCTGGATCGGGCGGCGCAGAAAGCCGGGATTGGTGGTCTGCAACGCCATGCTGTCGGGTTTGATGAGCTTTTCAGTCTGCTGGACAACCTGGGGGGCGATTGCTATCGGGAGTTTTATCTGGAATCCGAGCGTACGCCATGGCGCCCGTTTGGGCATTTCGAAGCGTGCCGGCGCACCAGTTACGTGGGCATTCATGACATGGTGGTGGGCAAGATGGATGAGCGCTGGCCACTGCTCAGTGAATTTCTCGGGTATCAGGCCGATGAGCTGATGCTCGAGCCGAGCGTCGGTGAATGTCCCGATCCAATGATCGCGGCCTATCTGAACGGCCTGCAGACGAGTCATGTCAACGGACGCACCTACGCCGCCGGCGCTTCTGAATATCTGCATGGCTGTCTGGCCACGATGCGTCAAAAGCAAGTGCCGGAGCAGATGTGCGAACGTTTTCTGGCGACATTCGGCACCCTGACCGACTTCACCGAACAAAGATCGCAGGCGGTATCTGCCTTGCAAAAAAACTTTGGCCTCAGCGAGTCGCAAATGGTCTGCGTGTTATTTGCGCCGTTTATTGACGGCGGTGCAGGCCTCGAGCGCTTCCTGCGCACCTGCCATCCCGGCATGCTCGTTGCGATGCCGGAACTGCATCGCGCCATGCAAGGTCTGCACGCTCCGGAACAAGTGCAACAATGGATGACCGACGTCAGTGGCTTGCCGGTGCGGTTGATTGCTCGACTGTATGCCATGGGGCCCATCCGCATGGATCAGCAAACGACAACTCCGCTTGCAGCGCCGGATACACAGGCGGGCCGGGCTGACCGTTCGGCGGAAGGTTGAGCGTGAGCGGCTTGCCCGGCCTCGCGGCCATGCCTGTGCAGGCGGGCATATGAAAGCGTCGCGAGCACACGACTTCGCCTATCAGGCGGTGTATCGCTACCTCACTCAATTGATCAGCGAGCCATCCGCAAACGGTGATCTGCGCCTGCCGTCACTCAGGCAACTGGCAGAGCGCTTGAACGTGTCGGTCTCGACCATTCAGTACGCGTACGCACTTCTGGAAAAGGAGGGGCGGGTCTACTCAGTGGCGAAGTCCGGCTATTTCGCGCAAGCGGTAACAACGGTCATGCCGCCGGGTCGAGGCGGCGATTTGCTGGAAACGGTCTACGTCAACACCAGGTGCCCGGGTATGCGCGTGTTGAGCGCAGACGATCCCGCTTCGATTCAGCCGCTGGACAATCCATTACTGATGCTCGAGCGGGAGTTGATTCGACAATATCCGCGCCAGCCACAGATCCTCGCGCAACCGTGCGGCGAGCTGGAACTGCGCACACTGCTCGCCGCCCGCTACACCACATCACCCACTCGATGCTGGCACGCCGAGGATGTCTATATCGGGGCCGATCTGCGTGGAGTGCTGGAAATACTGATCGCCGTGCTTGAGCTGCGCAGGACTACCGTTGTAGTCGAATCACCGTGTGACTGGGTGATCTTGCGCTTGCTCAAGTCGGCCGAGGTACGCGTCGTCGAACTGCCGCTGCAAGCGAGCGGGGCGCTCGACCCACAGCGGCTGGAGCGATTGCTGGCCACCGAACCGGTGCGCTTGATCCTGCTGTCATCGGGATTGAACATGCCGCATGGCAGTCGGGTACCTGAAGATAACCGCCAGGCCATTGCGCAATTACTCGAGCGTCATGGCACCTGGGTGCTTGAAAATGATTGCTACGGCGAGCTGGTGGACGACGCAAGCGCTCAACCGCTGCGTGATCTTCTGGATCCCGATCGGCTGCTGGTGTTTTCCACCTTCGAAAAATTCATCGGCGTAGAAGCGCCGTACGGATTTGTCCTGTCGCGCCAGTGGCGCACTGATTTACAGCGGCACTTTCTGTTGCGCGCGTTTCGCCTGTCGCCGATCCGCCAGAAGGCCATCGCGCGGTTGTACGCCAGCGGGCGCGTCGACCAGCATTTGCCGGTGCTCAAGCGGCTGCTCAAAGAGCGCCGCACGCTGTTGATCGAGTTACTGCGTGAGCGTCTGGGTGATGCGTTACACATCGTCGAGCCTCAGGGCGGCGCGACTATCTGGCTGCGATCTGCGCGCCCGGTCGCAATGGGCGCGGTGTTCCAGCGACTTTTGCAGCAACATGTCTTGATCGCGCCTGGGGAGCTGTTCAGTACTCAAGGGCTGTATGCGCAGCATATGCGCCTGAGCGCGATTGGCAGTTGCGAGCACGAGTTGTTAATACTTGTCGGGCTGCTCGCTGACGCGCTCAGGCTGGCCCCGCTGCTCGACCCGCAAAAACACCCGGCATGCGTCGGATAGATCCCATCGCACTGCGGTCAAACTGCCAGTAAACTGCTGCGTAATTTCCTGAATCACTCTATTTCAGAGGTTTTGCATGACTCTCAGTCCTTTTGCGGGCAAACCGGCACCGGCAGAATTGTTGGTCGACATCCCGCGACTGGTTACGGCGTACTACACCGGCCAACCCGATGCCTCGATTTCCACCCAGCGCGTGGCATTCGGCACCTCCGGCCACCGCGGCAGCTCCTTTGAGCTGAGTTTCAATGAATGGCACGTGCTCGCCATCAGCCAGGCGATCTGCCTGTACCGCGAAGCCCAAGGCATCACCGGTCCGCTGTTTGTCGGAATTGATACCCACGCGCTGTCGACTCCGGCCGGAGCCAGTGCCCTGGAAGTACTCGCGGCCAACGGCGTGACCGTAATGATTGCCGAAGGTGACGAATACACGCCGACGCCGGCAATTTCCCACGCCATTCTCTGCTACAACCGTGGCCGTACGACCGGTCTGGCTGACGGCGTGCTGATTACCCCGTCGCACAACCCGCCACAAAGCGGCGGCTACAAATACAACCCTACCAACGGTGGCCCGGCCGATACTCATATCACCAAGTGGATCGAAGCCAAGGCCAACGAGTTGCTGAGCAACAAGCTGGCGGGTGTAAAACGCATCAGCTACGAGCAGGCGCTCAAGGCCAGCACCACACACCGACATGACTACCTCAATACCTATGTCGCCGACCTGATCAATGTCATCGACTTCGATGCCATTCGTGACGCGAAACTGCGTATGGGCGTTGATCCCTTGGGCGGAGCAGGGGTGCGTTACTGGTCGGCAATCGCCGAGCACTACCGCCTCGATCTCGACGTGGTGAACAAGCAGGTCGACCCGACGTTCCGCTTCATGACCGTCGATTGGGACGGACAGATCCGCATGGACCCGTCGTCCAGCCACGCGATGCAAGGCTTGATCGGCCTCAAAGAACGCTTCGACGTTGCTTTCGCCTGCGATCCCGATCACGACCGCCACGGCATCGTCACCCCGTCCGGTGGCCTGCTGGCGCCGAACAACTACCTCGCTGTATCCATCGACTACCTGTTCCAGAATCGCCCGCAATGGCGCGCTGATGCGGGCATCGGTAAAACCGTGGTCAGCAGCGGTCTGATCGATCGGGTGGCCAAGCGTCTGGGCCGTCGCCTGTACGAAGTGCCGGTCGGTTTCAAATGGTTTGCCGATGGCCTGTTTGACGGCTCGCTGGGTTTTGGCGGCGAAGAAAGCGCCGGCGCGTCGTTCCTGCGCAAGGACGGCGGCGTCTGGAGCACCGACAAGGATGGCCTGATTCCAGCCCTGTTGGCTGCCGAGATGACTGCACGCACCGGTCGAGATCCAAGTCAGGCGTACAACGCGCTGACCGCTGAACTGGGCGAACCGTTCTCGGTGCGTGTCGACGCCAAGGCCAACCCTGAGCAGAAAGCCTTGCTAAGCAAGCTGGCGCCAGAGCAGGTGACTTCGACCGAACTGGCGGGCGAGAAGATTCAAAGCATCCTCAGCCACGCACCGGGCAACGATCAAGCCATCGGCGGTCTGAAAGTCATGACCGAAAACGGCTGGTTCGCCGCACGTCCGTCGGGCACTGAAGACATCTACAAGATTTACGCCGAAAGCTTCATCAGCGACGACCACCTCAAGCAACTGGTGGCCGAAGCGCAAACCCTGGTGGACGGCGCGATCAGCGCGAAGTAAATCCGCGCTGAATAGAAAAGGGCGACCATGACGGTCGCCCTTTTTTGTGGCTTGGATTCAGCGGATCAGGCCAGATCCACCAGCACGATTTCGCTGTCTTCAATGGCCGTAACCGTCAGCACTTGCTCATCAGCCACCGCAACGCCGTCTCGAGCTTGTGCGCGCAAGCCATTGACTTCAATCACTCCGGTAGCCGGCACCAGATACGCACGACGCCCGGCATCGAGACGATACTCGGCAGTTTCCCCAGCCTTGATGTTGGCCGCCACCAGTCGCGCATCGGCACGAATGCGCAGGCTTTGATCATCACCGTCCTTGCCGCTGGCCAGCGTGACGAAACCTTCGCGCTCACCTTTGGGAAACGGCTTGGCGCCCCAGGATGGCGGCGCACCGGTTTCGGTCGGCAGGATCCAGATCTGGAAGATCCGCGTTTCGCTGGATTCCAGGTTGTATTCGCTATGCGCAATCCCGGTGCCAGCGCTCATGACCTGCACGTCGCCGGCTTCAGTGCGGCCCTTGTTGCCTAAATTATCCTGGTGAGTGATCGCACCTTCACGCACGTAGGTGATGATTTCCATGTCGCGGTGCGGGTGAGTCGGGAAGCCCGTACCGGCGGCGATGATGTCGTCATTCCATACGCGCAGGTTGCCCCAGCTCATGCGCTGCGGATCGTAGTATTCGGCGAACGAAAAATGGTGATGGGCATCCAACCAGCCGTGATGGGCGCCGCCCAAGGTGTTGAAAGGTCTGAGTTCAAGCATGATCGTCTCCTCAAAAGGTCCGTCATGGGGCGTAGATGCCTGATGCCACGAAGCGAAACCGGTGATTGATGGCGAGCATCTTCCATCAGTCATAGATCGACAAAAAGCGTAAAAAGTGCGGCATTCTGATCGAATTGGTTGATATGAATGCAACCCAAAACGCTCTCAGCCGACATTCAGTTCATCGCCTAAACCAATGACCTGTAAGCATTTCGCTAGAACTCAAAAGCAAATGCAGACACCATAGCCGTCAACAGCCTCAACCCCCGGAGTCCGTCAGCGTGGCGCAGCACACCCCCGATCTTCCTTCCGAACTTCGTCCTTTATCCGAAATGCCCTGGTTCAAGCGCATGGCCGCGCGGTTCTTTGGACATGGCTTGACCCGCTTGCGCGCCCAGCACCGTGCTTCGTGGCTGCATGGCCAGGCGGACGGCTTTCGCAGCGGACACACTGCCGGGGTCGATTACGGCTATAAGGAAGGCAAGCTCGATGGATTGGAGGAGGGACGCCAGGTTCTGTTGATTCGCGATAGCCGCAACACTGAGCATCGGCCGCCGGGCATCGACAACCATTTGTTCGATGACTGGCGCCTGCCGCTTAACGCCGAACTGAAAAAACGCATGAAAGTCGACGTCGCCCGGTTGCTGCCGGCCCACGCTCAGCCCAGCGCTGCGCAGTGGAAGATGATCTTCAGCGACACGCCGTCAACCTCGGTGATCGCCGGGGCGGGCGCCGGCAAATCCACCACGCTGGTGCTGCGCATCCTGCTGCTGACCCACTATCTGGGCTTTGAACTCGATTCGATGACCGTGGTGACCTTCACCCGCGAGTCGCGCAAGGACTTCATCAACAAGCTGATCGAACTGTTCGCGTTGTGGGGGCGCACGCTCGGCCAAAAACAGGCGCGCGAACTGGTACGCACTTTTCACTCGCGCATTCTGCCAATGGTGCGCAGTCTGCCGGGCTTCGAGCGTTTGCAGGCTTTCGAAAACCTCAGCCTGCGAGCGCCTGGCGCTGACGAAGATGTCGACAGCAATCCCTTCGACCTGCGGATCAATGACGCGCAGCGCCAGCAACTGAATGCCTGCTATCACCGCTTGCACAGTGAAGATGAACGTTTTCGCCAGTTGATCCAGCCGCTGTCCCGGCATGCCTTGCAGCTCAAAGAACTGGAGCGCGATCATCCGGACGTGCAAAAACGCATGGCGGTGACCGAACTGGCGGCCAAACGCGACGAAGAACTGTGCGATGTGATCGAGGACCTGTGGCTGCGTGCCGGTGCCTGGCCAGTCAAAGGCATCGAAGCCAAACGCCAGACGTTCGACATCAACGGCGCGAAATTCCACAGCCACGGCTACATCCCGAGTCTCGATGCGTGGGTAGTGCTCGGTTTCGATCCGCGAGAGAACGCGCAGATTTGCCGCCCGAACGCCAAGCTGACGGTTCGCGCAGAATGGGCCGTCAAGCGCACACTGTTTCAAGCTTTCTGCCGTAAGCCACTGATTTGGCTGGATAGTTATGAGTCGTCCAAGCGTGTTCTGGCCTCTCTGGCCGGCGACGCCAGCGCCGGTCCGGGCTTCGATTACAAGGTCAAAGGTGAGCTGGCCTCCGCGCCGCTGCTCGACTGTTTTGTCGCCGCCGCCGGCTTCATCGAAAACCTTGGGCTGGACGTACCGGACGCCGTTGGCCGCATGACCTTCGCCAAAGACGACCCGGACCGGTTTTTCTTCGAAGCTTTGAGCCTGTTCTGGCGCGCGCTGGAAGATCATCTGCTCGACCAGAAACCACCGGTCATGACCTACAACCGCATGTTCGCGTTGTTCAGCGAGCACTCGCCGGAAAACCTCAAACTGCTCAGCGACGAACTGCTACGACCGATGTCGCACTTGATGATCGACGAGTTTCAGGACGTATCGCCGCAGATCGTCTCGTGGATTCGCGCCAGCCTCGCGGAAATCCGCAGCCGTGGCCCGGCCATGCATGTCGGGCGCGGTGCGCAACGCTCGTCGTTGCTGTGCGTCGGCGATGACTGGCAGTCGATTTATGGCTGGCGCGGCAGTTCGCCCAGCTATTTCATGGAGTTCAACAAGGAATTTTCCTCACCCAGCACCACGCGAGTGATGCTCAGCGACAACTATCGCAGCCATCAGCACATCATCGACGCGGCAGAACACGTGGTGCGCGCGGCTCCGGCGATTCCCGGCAAGAAGGCCAAGGCCAGTGGGGAGGACAAGCCGCTGCATCCCGTCAGCGTGCTGGAGCGTGATGACCAGGCGCTCGGCCAGCGCCTGGCCGAACACTACAATCGCGGCGATTCAATCTTGATGCTTTATCGAAAAAGCAGCGATAAATTGTTGATAGAACAGCATATTCAGTCGGTAGTTAATGTGGATTCGAGCTTGCCGTACGACGCCCGACGCCTTAAACAACTGACTTATCACAGTGCCAAGGGCTTGCAAGCCGACGCAGTATTCCTGCTCGGCGATTGCCAGCACCTGACCAGTTCACCGTACAAGAACCAGGTCTATCGCATGGCCGGGTTGGGCAAGGCCGGCGACAGCGAACCGTACGACAGTGCGCAGAAGGACGAAATCCTGCGCCTGGCCTACGTCGGCATTACCCGCGCAGTCAGCCATTGCTACTGGTATGTCGAACCGCAAGACACCCAAGCGGTGAACATGCCGCGCGCCTCTGACCGGGTGGCGGGAGGCAAGGCATTCTTCGCCGACCATCGGCCCGAGAAGAAAACTGCCTGAACCTGCGCCCACAAAAAAGCCCGCATCAAGCGGGCTTTTATTTATAAATCAAGAACTTATGCGTAACTCCTGAGACTTGCTGGAGGAATAAACGTCTCCAGCTCGTCCTCAACGGCTTCAATTATCCGTTCGACATCCGCCGCATTCATCACCGTGGCGCATGGGATGCCGGCGATGGCGATCATGGTCTCGCCGCTGGCACGGTCGAACAGACGGGCAACCATACTGCCCGGCGCGTCCATTGTGGCTTCGAATCCCACGGGATGAAAATGCCAGCGCATCAGCTGGCAAGCGTTGGGAAACGTGACTTTGCTTGAGCCTTTATTCATGTGTTGCCCGCCTTCTTCATCGAGCGCTTCCATTTGCTCATGGTAGGTGGGAAGAGCCTTCATTGGCTCAACCGGTGATTGCCATTAAAAATAGCATCCGGATGTGAATTTCCTGTGAGATTTTTCAGTCGATTTGGCGATTGAGCGGATTTTTTTGATGTACATCACGTACAGCGTATTCCCAACCAAATAGCCACTATCGATTGACCGTTGCTGCGCGCGCCGAAGTTGGGCAAGCTCGGATTTTTTTCACCGAGCCATGTTATGCACGCCGATGATGACGGCCCGCAACAAACCCGGGCCACGGGCGAAACGGTGATGCGCTATCACCTGTGCTGGAAACACCGCGATCTGGACGGCGTCATGGCGCTGTATCACCCGGACATCCAGTACAACGATTTCTTCCAGAACCGCGTGCTCGGCCTCGCTGAGTTACGCGAATACGTGCGCGTGAGCATGCCGCGCGAGTCGGACGAAGCGCTGGAGCATTGCGACCGCATTCGCCTCGATGGCAATACCGCGTTCATACAATACGAGGTGACGCTGCGTGGCGGTAACGGCCTGGTGTCGTTTCGTTCCAGTGAGGCGATCACGGTCAAGGACGGCTTGATTTGGCGCGTTAACGAGTACGCTTCACTGGTGCGAGCGCCATCCGCCAGCCCGACGGCGCCAAGTCAGCGCCCGGCAGTCAGTCGGCTGGGCCTGTCGCCACGTCAATTGAGCTTCATGGCTGAGGATCTGCAGCAATACTTCGAGCGACAGCAACCGTATCTCGACCCGGAGCTTGATCTGCAGCGAGTGGCGAAGGAGTGCGGGTACAGCCGCAATCAGATTTCCTACCTGCTGAATCAAGTGCTGGGCCAGAGCTTCTACCGCTACGTCAATCAGGCGCGCCTGCAGCATTTGCTGCACTCGCTCGACAGCGCCACGCCGCCGCTGCGCATCGATGAATTGGCTTTCGCTGCCGGCTTCAACTCGCTGTCGGCGTTCTATAGCTGTTTCCGCCAGCACACCGGCCAGTCCCCCAAGGCCTACGCCAAACAAATTTCTTTGCGGACACGCGCGCAAGACAGCCCTTGATCTGACGCACTAGGATCGACGCCAACGTAGAATGGATTGGCGGGGTCTGGCATGTCGGCGTGGCGCACTATCAGTTTATGGATGGATCAACTCGACGAGCCGCTGACCGCGCGCCCGACGCTGGAGCGCGATCTGGACGTCGATGTGGCGATCATCGGCGCCGGCTACACCGGCCTGTGGACCGCGTACTACCTGAAAAAACTCGCGCCCGGCCTGGATATCGCCATCATCGAAGCGCAAACCGCAGGTTTCGGCGCTTCCGGGCGCAACGGCGGTTGGTTGATGGGCAATCTGCTCGGCGAGGATCGTCTACTCGCCGGATTGTCACCAGAACAACGCCGCGCCTCTTTCGATTTGCTGCACAGCATCCCCGACGAAGTAGAGATCGTCCTCGAACGCGAAGGCATCCACTGCGATTACCGCAAGGGCGGCGTCCTCTATTGCGCTGCACGCTATCCGGAGCAGGAAACCGCGCTGCGCGAATACCTCGACAAGCTGCACGCCCAAGGCCTGACCGACGACGATTACCGCTGGCTCAGTCCCGAGCAACTGGCGCAGCAAATCCGCATCGCCAAGCCTTACGGCGGCATTTACGCGCCGCACGTCGCGACTATTCACCCAGCGAAACTGGTGCGGGGTCTGGCTCGCACCGTTCAAGCCATGGGCGTAAAGATCTACGAAAACAGCCCGGTAACGCACTGGCAGGCCGGCAGCCTGCGCACCGACAAAGCCAGCGTGCGCAGCCGCTGGATCGTCCCGGCAGTCGAAGGCTATTCGGTAACCACGCCGCCGCTGGGGCGCTATCAACTGCCGGTGCAAAGCCTGATCGTCGCCACTGAACCGCTGTCACCGGCGACCTGGGATGAAATCGGCCTCAATCGCGGCCAGGCTTTCAGCGAGTTCAGCCGCCAGGTCACTTACGGCCAGCGCAGTGCCGACAATCGCCTGATATTCGGCGCGCGCGGCGGCTATCAGTTCGCTGGCAAGCTGCGGCACAACTTCGACCTGACCGAGGACGAAGTGCAACTACGCCGCTATCTGTTCGGCGAACTGTTCCCGCAACTGAAGAACGTACAGATCACCCACGCCTGGGGCGGCAACCTCGGCATGTCGCGGCACTTCAAGCCGCACATGCTTTGCGATCGCGCCAATGGCATTGCGCTGTCTGGCGGTTATGGCGGGGAGGGCGTTGGCGCGAGCAATCTCGGCGGCCGCACCCTGGCCGACCTGATCCTCGAGCGCGATACCGAGCTGGTGCAGCAACCGTGGGTGCTGGCGGACGGCGGGATTCATGCATTAAGAGCGTGGGAGCCGGAGCCATGCCGCTGGCTCGGCTACAACGCAATCATCAAAAGCTTCGTCCACGAAGATCAGACTTTGGCCAATCCGGCGACCGCGCCGTGGCGGCGCAAACTCGCCAGTCGCGTGGCCGGATTCATGGAAGGTTTCATGCACTGAACCTTGTTTTCCCCAACCACAGGTAACGCCATGAGCATCACCCAATTCAAGAACACCGCCAGCCTGCAACTGGAAGAATCCAATCCGGTGGCCGTGCCGCTTGGCACGCCGGTAGCGATTGCCTCGACCACCAGCGTCGAGCGCGACGACGGCGTTGAAACCGGCGTCTGGGAATGCACGCCGGGCCGCTGGCGCCGGCAGATCACCGCGCAAGAGTTCTGCCACTTCATTTCCGGGCGTTGCACGTTCACCCCGGACGGCGGCGGCGAAACCCTGCACATACAAGGTGGCGACGCACTGATGTTGCCGGCCAATACGCTTGGTATCTGGGATATCCAGGAGACCGTGCGCAAGAGCTACGTCCTGATTTTCTGATTGTTTCGATCTTTGATTGCCTGCCAAACAACAATAACCCCTACAGGAATCGCCCATGATCCAGAAAACCCTCGCGTTGGCGCCGCTGCTGCTGGTCGCCTCACTCAGTCACGCGGCCGAGACGGTCAAGGTGTACAACTGGTCCGACTACATTGCGCCGGACACCACGAAAAACTTCGAGAAGGACACCGGTTTCGGCGTCACCTACGACGTCTACGACAGCAATGAAACCCTCGACGGCAAGCTGATGACCGGAAAATCCGGCTACGACGTGGTGTTCCCGTCCAACCACTTCATGGCGCGGCAAATTCAGGGCGGAGCTTTGAAAAAGCTCGACAAGAGCCAGCTACCGAACTGGAAAAATCTCAATCCCGTGTTGCTCAAGGCCTTGCAGACCAATGATCCGGGCAACGAACACGGCTTCCCGTACCTGTGGGGCAGCACCGGTATCGGCTATAACGTCGCCAAGATCAAAGAAGTACTAGGCGACAACGCGCCACTGGATTCCTGGGACCTGATCTTCAAGCCCGAATACATGGAGAAACTGCAGAAGTGCGGCGTGGCAATCCTCGACAATGGCCCGGAATTGTTGCCCGCAGCCCTCAATTACCTCGGCTTGCCGCACCACAGCCAAAATCCGGAAGACTACAAAAAGGCCCAGGCCTTGCTGATGAAGGTGCGGCCGTACGTCAGCTATTTCCACTCATCGAAGTACACCAGCGACCTGGCCAACGGCGACATCTGCGTTGCGGTTGGTTTCTCCGGCGACATCCTGCAAGCGGAAAACCGCGCCAAGGAAGCGAAGAACGGCATAGAAATTGGTTATTCGATCCCCAAGGAAGGCGCGGCGATCTGGTTCGACATGGTCGCCATGCCCGCCGATGCACCGGACGAGAAGGCCGGTTACGCGTTCATGAACTACCTGCTGCGCCCGGATGTAATGGCCGGCATCAGCAACCATGTGCACTACGCCAATGGCAATGAACAGGCTGACAGCCTGATCGACCCGGCGATCAAGAACGACACCAAGGTTTACCCGAGCCCGGAAATGATGAGCAAACTGTTCGCGCTCGAAGCCATGCCGCTGAATATCGACCGGATTCGTACGCGGGTGTGGAACAAGATCCGCACCGGCAGCTAAGCCTGCCGAAACCGGCTAAAACGCCGATCCACGCATTTCCTCCTGTAGGAGCTGTCAAGCGCAACGAGGCTGCGATCTTTTGACTTTGATTGTTAAAAACAAGATCAAAAGATCGCAGCCTCGTTGCACTCGTCAGCTCCTACAGGGGTGGGGATATTGTTCTGAAGTAGGTGATATCAATGCACTGGCACTTGCATAAAGTGAGACATGACCGACAAAAAACAACTTACCCATATTTAATATTTAAATAGAAAATCGTCAGACAATTAGGCAAAGGTACCAAACTTACGACAATCTTTCGGCGCTATACCCTTTGTTTACGGGACTTTTCCGGGACAGTTCAATTTGATATCGAAAAATCACTAGACGGTAGATTTCAAATTGTGTCAGGTTTCTTACGCCTTCATTGGGCGAGTGATAGGACAATCTCGCCAGGGGTTGTTGCTATCTGACAAAAACTGTTCCATTTGCTAAACAAGGAAGTGTGTTTATGTCGAAAATAAAAACGAACGCTATTGATACCGCCGAACAGGCTTTTCAGCTGGGCGCGGCGCCGCAACCACTGGCTGCATCCAGTACGGCGTATAACCAGATCAATAGCTTCAGCCATCAGTATGATCGCGGCGGCAACCTCACGGTCAATGGCAAACCCTCCTTTTCCGTCGACCAGGCCGCAACCCAGTTGCTGCGCGACGGCGCTGCCTACCAGGACAAGGATGGCAGCGGCAAGATCGAACTCACCTACACGTTCCTGACTTCTGCTTCATCGAGCACGATGAACAAGCACGGGATCTCCGGGTTCAGTCAGTTCAGTACTCAACAGCAAACCCAGGCCAAGCTCGCCATGCAATCCTGGGCCGATGTGGCCAACCTCACCTTCACCGAGAAAGCTACCGGCGGTGACGGCCACATGACCTTCGGCAACTACAGTGGCGGCCAGGATGGCGCGGCAGCGTTCGCCTATCTACCAGGGTCCGGCGCTGGTTATGACGGCACCTCGTGGTACCTGATCAACAGCAGCTACACGCAGAACAAAAACCCGGAGCTGAACAACTACGGCCGTCAGACGCTGACCCACGAGATCGGCCACTCGCTGGGCCTTGCGCATCCGGGCGACTACAACGCCGGCAATGGCAACCCGACCTACAACGACGCTTCCTACGGGCAAGACACCCGCGGTTACAGCGTCATGAGCTACTGGAGCGAAAACAACACCAGTCAGAACTTCAGCAAGGGCGGCGTGGAAGCTTATTCCTCCGGCCCGCTGATGGATGACATCGCAGCGATCCAGAAACTCTACGGGGCCAACCTGACCACCCGTACCGGTGATACCACCTACGGCTTCAACTCCAACGCCGGCCGCGATTTCCTCAGCGCCTCGTCGTCGTCCGACAAAGTGGTGTTCTCGGTCTGGGATGCAGGCGGCAAGGATACTCTGGACTTCTCGGGGTTCACCCAGAACCAGAAGATCAACCTCAATGAAGCCTCGTTCTCCGACGTTGGCGGCATGGTGGGCAACGTGTCCATCGCCAAGGGCGCCACCATCGAGAACGCGATTGGCGGTTCGGGCAACGATCTGCTGATTGGCAACAGCGTAGCCAACGAACTGAAGGGTGGTGCAGGCAATGACATCCTTTGGGGCGCCGGCGGTGCCGACAAGCTGTGGGGCGGCGCGGGTTCGGACACCTTTGTGTTCGCTGCCAGCTCCGATTCCAAGCCTGGTGCGATCGATCAGATCCTCGACTTTGTCAGCGGTCTGGACAAAATCGACCTGACCGGGATCACCAAAGGTGCGGGTCTGCACTTCGTCAGCGCTTTCACCGGCGCGGCGGGTGATGCGGTGCTGAGCAACTCTGGCGGCAACAGCCTGCTGTCGGTGGACTTCTCCGGGCATGGCTCGGCAGATTTCCAGGTCAGCACCGTTGGCCAGGCAGCACTGAGCGACATCGTGGCCTGATGTGAAGGCAGAAAGCGGCGCACACGCGCCGCTTTCTTTACTTGCATCGCCCTGCGCTGTACGCAAGGCTACGCACCGGAGCGAAATTTCCCATGACCCTACGCGCTTTTACGCACAAGGCAGCGCTATGGCTATTGCCGACGCTGATGACGATTTCTGGAGCAACAACCATGGCAAGCAGCCTCAGACTTGAAGACCCATCGATGTTTGCCGGCCAGTGGCAAGCGACCCTGACCGCCCGCGATGAAGCGCCCGAGGCCCAGGCGCAACAAGACAAACCGTCGAATACCTGCCTGATTGAACTTGAATCCAACCAGACGCTGGGCAAAGGCGCCGAGTGCCTGGGCGCCTGGCTTGAACAAACGCCAATCGGCTGGTTTCCCGATCCCGATGGTTTGTCCATTACCGGCAAGGAAGGCTCAAGAATCCAGTTCTTCAGCCGACAACGTGATGGGCTTTATCTGAGCACTTTGAAGTCGGGTCTGGTTATTACGTTGCAACGTGCTGCGCAACAGCCCTGAACAGCAAAATCGCTGCAGATTTTTATATAAGTAGCCTCGCTGCAGTTATAAGCCTGACTGCGATAACGCTGACGCCGGAGTTGATCCGCGAAGTTGTTATCAAAGTGTAAGCGGACCATTGCAAAGTACATCCGCGCCCGGTGCGCGGACTATTAATCGAAGACGCGCCAGAGAGTGGCGAAGAATATTTTTCAGGAATGAACAATGAAGATGGCTAAGGCCCCAGCCACTGCTCCCTTATTCAAGGCATTGGGTGACTATAAAAGCATCCTGATCAGCGTCGGCTGCTTTACCGCACTGATCAACGTGCTGATGCTGGTGCCCTCTATCTATATGTTGCAGGTCTACGACCGCGTGCTGTCTTCGCAGAACGAAACCACGCTGGTGATGCTGTCGCTGATGGTCGTCGGTTTCTTCGCATTTATCGGCCTGCTGGAAGTGGTGCGCAGCTTCATCGTGATCCGCATCGGCAGTCAGCTGGAGCGGCGTTTCAACCTGCGGGTCTACCAGGCCGCGTTCGAGCGCAACCTGTTCAAGGGCGAGGGCAACGCCGGCCAGTCGCTGGGCGACCTGACGCACATCCGCCAATTTGTCACCGGGCCTGCGCTGTTCGCGTTTTTCGACGCGCCGTGGTTCCCGGTGTATCTGTTTGTGATTTACCTGTTCAACGTCTGGCTCGGCGTACTCGCCACGGCCGGCGCGCTGCTGCTGATCGCGCTGGCGTGCCTCAACGAATACATGACCAAGAAACCACTGGGCGAAGCCGCCGGTTTTTCGCAGAAATCCAGCCAACTGGCCACCAGTCACCTGCACAACGCCGAAACCATTCAGGCGATGGGCATGCTCGGTGCGCTGCGCAAGCGCTGGTTCCAGGTGCATTCGCGCTTCCTCGGTCTGCAAAACCAGGCCAGCGACACTGGCGCGGTGATCAGTTCCCTGAGTAAAACCCTGCGTCTGTGCCTGCAATCGCTGGTGCTGGGCCTCGGCGCGTTGCTGGTGATCAAGGGTGACATGACTGCCGGGATGATGATTGCCGGTTCGATCCTGATGGGCCGCGTGCTCAGCCCGATCGACCAGTTGATTGCCGTGTGGAAACAGTGGAGCGGGGCGAAGCTCGCTTACCGTCGTCTCGATTCGTTGTTGCAAGCGTATCCGCCGAGCGATGAGGCCATGGCACTGCCGGCGCCGAAAGGCCAGATCACCTTCGAACAAGTCAGCGCCGGCCCTCCGGGACAGCGCGCGGCGACTCTGCAGATGGTCAATTTCAATCTGGCGGCGGGTGAAGTGCTTGGCGTACTCGGTGCTTCCGGCTCCGGCAAATCGACTTTGGCGCGAGTACTGGTCGGCGTCTGGCCAACCCTCGGCGGCACAGTGCGGCTGGACGGCGCGGACATCCATCGCTGGAACCGCGACCAACTCGGCCCGTACATCGGCTACCTGCCACAAGACATCGAACTGTTCAGCGGCAGCATCGCCGAGAACATTGCGCGTTTCAGCGACGCTGATCCGCAAAAAGTCGTGGCCGCTGCGCAACAGGCCGGCGTGCACGAGATGATCCTGCGCATGCCGCAAGGCTATGACACACAACTGGGCGAGGACGGCAGCGGCTTGTCCGGCGGCCAGAAACAACGTGTGGCCTTGGCCCGTGCGATCTATGGCACGCCGAGCCTGGTGGTGCTGGATGAACCGAACTCCAATCTCGATACCGTTGGCGAGGCGGCGCTGTCCAGCGCCATCGTGCAACTCAAGGCTCAGGGCACGACAGTGGTGCTGGTGACGCACCGTTCCTCGGTACTGGCCCAGGCCGACAAATTGCTGGTGCTCAACGACGGTCGTCTGCAAGCCTTCGGCCCGAGTCAGGACGTGCTTAAAGCGCTGTCCGGCAATCAGGAACAACAACGGGAGCAATCACGGGAAAAACCTGCGCAAGCACCGGGCGGGCTCAGCATGAGCCGGCAGTACCAGCCCACGACAAGGAATTCGGGTGTATGACCAGCGCACGCATGAACACTGAAAACGAAGCAACCATGGAACACGCTTACATCACCGAGCGCCCGGAGCGCGATGCGAAATTTTTCGCACGCATGGGCTGGATACTGGCGGTGGTCGGCGCGGGCAGCTTCTTCACCTGGGCGGCTTTGGCGCCGCTGGATCAGGGGATTCCGGTGCAAGGCACTGTCGTAGTCTCCGGCAAGCGTAAAGCCGTGCAGTCGATGAGCAGCGGCGTGGTCAGCCGGATTCTGGTGCGCGAAGGCGAAATCGTTAAACAGGGCCAGCCGCTGTTCCGCCTCGACCAGACTCAGGTCGCCGCCGACGTGCAATCGCTGCAAGCGCAGTACCGCATGGCGTGGGCCAGCCAGGCGCGCTGGGAAGCCGAGCGCGACAACCTCAAGCAAGTGACTTTCCCGGCCGAATTGAGCAATGACCCGGATCCGCGTCTGGCGTTGGTGCTAGAAGGCCAACGCCAACTGTTCAGCAGCCGCCGCGAAGCGTTTTACCGTGAGCAGGCCGGACTCCGCGCGAGTATCGAGGGCGCCACCGCGCAATTGGCCGGCATGCGTCGCGCGCGCACCGACCTGACCGCTCAGGCCAGTTCGCTGCAACAGCAGTTGAGCAATTTGCAACCGCTGGCGGACAACGGCTACATCCCGCGCAACCGCTTGATGGATTACCAGCGTCAGCTGTCGCAAGTGCAGCAGCAACTGGCGGAGAACACCGGTGAAAGTGGTCGGGTCGAGCAGGGCATCCTCGAGTCGCGCCTGAAACTGCAACAGCACAGCGAGGAATATCAGAAGGAAGTGCGCACGCAACTGGCCGAAGCGCAGTTGAAAAGCGTGACCCTGTCCGAGCAACTGACCTCCGCCGGTTTCGACCTGCAACACAGCGAGATTGTCGCCACCTCCGACGGCGTGGCGGTCAATCTCGGTGTGCACACCGAAGGCGCCGTGGTGCGGCAGGGGGAAACCCTGCTGGAAATCGTCCCGCAAGGCACGCGTCTGGAAGTCGAAGGCCACCTGCCGATCAACCTGATCGACAAGGTCGGTCCGCACTTGCCGGTGGACATTCTGTTTACCGCGTTCAACCAGAGCAAAACCCCGCGCGTGCCGGGTGAGGTCAGCCTGATTTCCGCCGACCAGATGATCGACGAGAAAACCGGCGCGCCGTATTACGTGTTGCGCAGCAGCGTCAGCGATCAGGCCATGGAAAAACTCAACGGTCTGGTGATCAAGCCGGGTATGCCGGCAGAAATGTTCGTGCGCACGGGCGAACGGTCACTGCTCAACTACCTGTTCAAACCGCTGCTCGATCGGGCCGGCTCCGCGTTGACCGAAGAATAAGGATGTTCGGCTGTATGAATAAGTTTTCGATGCTGACGGCAGCGTTCGCGCTGCTGGCGGGCAACAGTGCACTGGCGGCCATGGGGCCGTTCGAGATTTACGAACAGGCGTTGCGCAATGACCCGGTGTTCCTCGGTGCGATCAAGGAGCGTGATGCCGGTCTGGAAAACCGCGCCATCGGCCGCGCCGGGCTGTTGCCCAAACTCGGTTACAACTACAACAAGGGCCGCAACTCATCAAAAGCCACCTCGCTCGATGAGCGCGCACGCAACAACGACACCGACAAACGCAACTACAACAGTTACGGATCGAGCCTGACCCTGCAACAACCGTTGCTCGACTACGAGGCGTATGCCGCGTATCGCAAGGGCGTGGCGCAGTCGCTGTTCGCCGATGAGAACTTTCGCGGCAAGAGTCAGGAATTGCTGGTACGGGTGCTGGATAACTACACCAAGGCCTTGTTCGCGCAGGATCAGATCGACATCGCTCAGGCCAAGAAAAAGGCCTATGAGCAGCAGTTCCAGCAGAACGAGCACATGTTCAAGCAAGGCGAGGGCACCCGCACCGACATCCTCGAAGCCGAGTCGCGCTATGAACTGGCGACCGCCGAGGAGATCGAGGCGCGTGACGAGCAAGACGCCTCGCTGCGTGAACTTGGAGCACTGATCGGCGTGCCTGCGGTCGACATCAACGACCTCGCGCCGCTGGATCAGAATTTCCAGACGTTCGCGTTGCTGCCGGCCAATTACGACACCTGGCACGAACTGGCGATCACCAATAACCCGAACCTGGCGTCGCAACGCCAAGCGGTGGAAGTTGCGCGTTATGAAGTGGAACGCAACCGCGCCGGGCATCTGCCGAAGGTCAGCGCCTATGCGTCGTTGCGCCAGAACGAATCGGAAAGCGGCAACACCTATAACCAGCGCTATGAAACCAACACCATCGGTTTTGAAGTCAACGTGCCGCTGTATGCCGGCGGCGGCGTGTCGGCCTCGACGCGCCAGGCCAGCCGCACCATGGAACAGGCTGAATATGAGCTGGACGGCAAGACGCGCGAGACGCTGATCGAGCTGCGGCGGCAGTTCAGCGCGTGTCTGTCGGGGGTGAACAAGTTGCGCGCTTATCAGAAAGCGCTGAGTTCGGCCGAGGCGCTGGTGGTGTCGACCAAGCAGAGCATTCTTGGCGGTGAGCGGGTCAATCTGGATGCTCTGAATGCCGAGCAGCAGCTGTTTACCACGCGCCGCGATCTGGCGCAGGCGCGCTACGACTATCTGATGGCGTGGACCAAGTTGCATTACTACGCCGGGACCTTGAGCGAGCAGGATCTGGCGCGGGTGGATGAAGCGTTTGGTGTGGCTCGACGTTGATGTGCATGGCTTGAGAGTGGCCCTCACCCTAACCCTCTCCCAAGGGGAGAGGGGACTGGTCCGGGGATGCTCTAGAACTACATCGACCTGGACCTGCTGTACCGAATCCACAATCGACCCGATCTTTCAGGTCGACGTAAAACCCGAGACACCTCGGTCGACCCCCTCTCCCTCGGGGCGGTCCGACGTTTCGGGAGGGCTGGGGTGAGGGCAGCGATTTTGAGCCGTACGCCATTCGAAGCAACACCGCAAAACCACCCCAACGATCGGGGTTTAAAACTCTAAAAACGCCAAAAAAGCGAGTAGTGAACATGGAAGTACGCATCAAGCCGATCACGGTCGGCAGCCTGTTGCTTGTGATTTCTGCAACCCAGGCCCAGGCGCAATACCTTGAAACCGGCAAACCCGGCGACGCCGCCAGTTGGCGCAGTGCGGAATTCCTGCGCGACTGGGGACTGTCCCGTATGCAAGCCGACCAGGCCTACGCCGCCGGCATCACGGGCAAAGGGGTGAAAATCGGCGCCCTCGATTCCGGCTTCGATGCTGCCCACCCAGAGTTCGCCAGCGATCGCTATCACCCGGTCAATGCCAGTGGCAGCTTTGTCGACGGTTCGCTGTTCAGCGTCAACGGCACCCTCAACCCGAACAACGATTCCCACGGCACCCACGTGGTCGGCACCATGGGCGCATCGCGCGATGGCGCTGGCATGCACGGTGTGGCGTACAACGCGCAGATCTACGTCGGCAACACCAACAAGAACGACAGTTTCCTGTTCGGCCCCAATCCCGATCCGCGTTATTTCAAAGCGGTTTACGACGCTATGGCCGACGCCGGCGTGCGCGCGATCAACAACAGCTGGGGCAGTCAGCCACCGGATGTCAGTTACCGGACGCTGGCCGATCTGCACGCTGCTTATGCTCAACACTGGAACAAAGGCACCTGGCTGGATGCGGCAGCGGACGTTTCGCGGCGCGGCGTGATCAACGTGTTCAGCGCCGGTAACAGCGGCTATCCGAACGCCAGCGTGCGCTCGGCGCTGCCGTATTTTCAGCCGGATCTGGAAGGTCACTGGCTGGCGGTGTCGGGCCTCGATCAAGGCAATCAGCAGAAGTACAACCAGTGCGGCATCGCCAAATACTGGTGCATCACCACCCCCGGCGCGAAGATCGACAGCACCATTCCCGGCGGCGGTTATGCGATCAAGTCCGGCACTTCAATGTCGGCGCCACATGCCACCGGCGCCTTGGCGTTGGTGATGGAACGCTATCCATATATGAACAATCAGCAGGCGCTTGAAGTGCTGCTGACCACCGCCACCCAGCTCGACGGTTCCGTGACGGACGCACCGACCGAACGCGTCGGCTGGGGCGTCGCCAACCTGAATCGGGCCATGCGCGGGCCGGGGCAATTGCTCGGCGCGTTCGATGCCAATCTGGCGGGCGGCCAGGCTGACGTGTGGAGCAACAACATCTCTGACAAGGCGCTGATCCAGCGTCAAAGCGAAGACCTCGCCGAGCACAGCGCCTGGCAGCAAACCCTGCAAAACAAGGGCTGGCAGAACGGCGTTGCGACCAACGCCAGTCAGCAGGATCAGACCGACTACGCGGTAGGCATGGCGCGCGATGCGGCGGCCAGCAACCGGGTTTATCAGGGCAGCCTGGTCAAGTCCGGGGCA
The DNA here is from genome assembly GCF_049897765.1 of Pseudomonas sp. TWP3-2. Taxonomy (NCBI): domain Bacteria; kingdom Pseudomonadati; phylum Pseudomonadota; class Gammaproteobacteria; order Pseudomonadales; family Pseudomonadaceae; genus Pseudomonas; species Pseudomonas sp. TWP3-2. The sequence goes on from NZ_JAFCWW010000004.1 coordinate 205,203, forward strand.
GGGTGGCTGACGCTGACGGGCGACAACACTTATCGTGGCCCGACCACGGTCAATGGCGGTCTGCTTACGGTCAACGGCTCGCTGACTTCGGCGGTCACCGTGAATGACAGCGCCACCCTCGGCGGTTCTGGACGCATCGGCGCGTTGACGGCCAACAGCGGCGCTCGTGTTGCGCCGGGCAATTCCATAGGGACCTTGAATGTGGCCGGTGACGTGACCTTCGCGCTGGGTTCGACTTACGCCGTGGAGCTGTCGCCAACCATCAGCGATCGCATCGTTGCCGGCGGCACAGCGACTGTCAGTGGCGCCACCGTCAGTCTGTCGCTGGAAAACAGTCCGACCCTGCTCAGCGCACCCGAGGCACGCAGCTTGCTCGGCCGGCAGTACGACATCCTGCAAGCGGCGGGCGGCATTCAAGGCCGGTTCGGCGCTGTGCTGCCGGATTACCTGTTCATCGGCGGCAATCTCGCTTACACCGGCAACGGCATTCAATTGAACGTCGAACGCAACGCGACGACTTTCGCCAGCGTCGGCCAAACGCCGAATCAACGCTCTGTAGCGACTGCGGCAGAAAGTCTCGGCGCCGGCAATTCGGTGTACGAAAGCCTGCTGTTGTCGGCATCCGCCAGCGATGCACAACAAGCCTTCCAGCAACTCAGCGGGGAAATCTACCCGGCCCTTGGCTCAATGTTGATCAACGACAGCCGCCAGTTGCGCGATGCCGTCGGCGAACGCCTGCACGATGCATCCGGCGCGCAAAGCAACGGCTGGATCAAAACCCTTGGCGCCTGGGGCACGACTGATTCCAGCCATGAGACTGCCGGTTACAGCACTTCGATCGGCGGACTGCTGGCCGGTGTCGACGGCGCGCTCGACGAGCAAACGCGCATCGGTCTGGTCACCGGTTACAGCGACAGCTCGCTGAGCATGGGGTCGGGCACGCATTCCTCGGCCAAGGTCGACAGCTATCACCTCGGTGCGTACGCCGGGCACGAAATCGGTGCCTGGCGCCTGAGCACGGGTGCCGCCTACAGCTGGCATCGCGCCGATGTGAAACGCGACTTGCAGTACGGCGACGTCAGCGCCAAACAGAAAGCCAAAGTCGATGCGGCCACCACCCAGGTGTTCGGTGAGGCGGCTTACCGGCTCGACCTGCAACCACTGGCGCTGGAACCCTTCGCCAACCTCGCTTATGTGCACCTGAACACCGATGGCTTCACCGAGAAGGGCGATGCTGCCGCGCTGAAAAGCGGCGACGACCAGCGCGATGCGGTGCTCAGTACCCTCGGCGTGCGGGCGCTCAAGACAATCAATCTGTCCGCCGGCCAAGCGCTGGACCTGAGCGGGCATCTTGGCTGGCAGCACAGCCTGAGCGACATCGAATCCGAACAACATCTGCGCTTCGCCAGCGGTGGCAGCGCGTTTGCGGTGGAGAGTTCGCCGCTGGTACGTGACGCGGCGCTGGTCGGTGTCAAAGCCAGCCTGGCGCTGACCCGCGATGTGCGCGTGAACCTTGATTACACCGGCCAACTGGCCAGCCGCGAGAAGAATCACGGGGTGGGACTGAGCCTGAACTGGCAGTTTTGACACTGACTGAACGCGACCCTGTGGCGAGGGGATTTATCCCCGTTGGGTCGCGCATCGGCCCCCTGCGTTCTGTCGGCCAGACCGAGGTGAATGGTCTTGCGACTGCTGCGCAGCCGAACGGGGATAAATCCCCTCGCCACAGGGGTCCCGAGCATATCGGGGAATACACGGAATTTTCGCAACACAACTAAGGAAGGTCGCTGGATGAATAACAACAAAACACCCGCGCTATCGGGTGGATGCTTTCGCTTGAAAACCCTTAACGCTGCGGTGCTCTGCGCCTTGGCCACAGCAGGCAGCGCTCACGCGGTGCCTTATGTGGAAAATGGCCGGACCGGGGATGCCGGCAGTTGGCGCAGCACTGAGTTCCAGGCCGATTGGGGCCTCGGCGCGATTGGCGCCGATCACGCTTACGCCGCTGGCTACACCGGCAAAGGCGTGAAACTGGGGATCTTCGACCAGCCGGTGTACGCCGCACACCCGGAGTTCTCCGGCACCAATAAAGTCGTCACGCTGGTCACCAGCGGCATTCGCGAATACACCGACCCGTACATCCCGGTCAAAGCCGGCGATGCGTTCCGCTATGACGGCTCGCCCTCGGTCGGCTTCGACGGCAAACTCGGCGCCCACGGCACCCACGTTGGTGGTATTGCAGCGGGTAGCCGCGACGGTGGCGTGATGCACGGCGTAGCCTTCGGTGCGCAGATCATCAGCGCCGATAACGGCGACCCCGGCCCGGAAGACGGCATCGTCCGTGGCAACGACGGCGCGGTATACAAGGCCGGTTGGGATGCACTGATTGCCAGCGGCGCGCGAATCATCAATAACAGCTGGGGCATCGGCATCACCGACCGTTTCGATCTCGGTGGCAAAGACCCGGCGTACCCGCACTTCACGGTCAACGACGCGCAACTGCAGTTCAACGAAATCAGCACGTTGCTCGGCACCAAACCGGGCGGCGCCTATGACGGCGCAATCGCCGCCGCACGCAGCGGGATCGTGACGATCTTCGCCGCCGGCAACGATTACAACCTGAACAACCCGGACGCCATCGCCGGCCTCGGCTACTTCGTGCCGGAGATCGCACCGAACTGGATCACCGTCGCCGCGTTGCAAAAGAACCCGGATCTGGCCAGCGCCAATCCGTACATCATGAGCACGTTCTCGTCGCGTTGCGGCTACACCGCGAGCTTCTGCGTCTCGGCGCCGGGCACGAAAATCTTCAGCGCGATCATCGAAGGCACCAACGCCGACAACCTGACCACCGGCTACAAAAATTACAACGGCACTTCGATGGCCGCGCCGCATGTGGCCGGTTCCATGGCGGTGCTGATGGAACGCTTCCCGTACATGACCGGCGCACAAGTCGCCAGCGTGTTGCGTACCACCGCCACCGACCTCGGCGCACCGGGCGTCGACGCCTTGTACGGCTGGGGCATGATCAACCTGCGCAAGGGTATCGACGGCCCGGCGATGTTCGTCACCGAGCAGGACATTCCGCAGGAATTCCGTATTGAAGGCGCATACGGATCGAGCCAGTTCGTGGCCGATCTGCCGGGCATCGGCGCGATCATCGATCAGGGCAAACCGACCGAACGGCTGTGCAACGACATCACGTGCGGCCTCGACACCTGGCGCAACGACATTTCCGGGCACGGCGGTCTGACCAAGCAGGGCATCGGCACACTGGTAATGACCGGCGCCAACACTTACAGCGGCCCGACCCTGGTCAATCAGGGGCGACTGGCGATCAATGGCTCGCTGCAATCGGCGGTCACGGTCAACGACAGCGGCATCCTCGGCGGTAACGGGCGCATTGCGGCATTGACTGCGAAAAGCGGCGGCACCGTGGCGCCGGGCAACTCCATCGGCACCTTGAATGTCGCCGGTGACGTAGTGTTTGAACCGGGTTCGACCTACGCCGTAGAAGTCTCGCCCACCAGCAGCGACCGCATCGTCGCTGGCGGTACAGCCGTGATCGAAGGCGCAACCGTCGCCCTGTCTCTGGAAAACAGCCCGAACCTGTTGACCACTGGCGAGGTGCAATCCCTGCTCGGCAGCCAGTTCAACATCCTGCAAGCGGCCGGCGGCATTCAAGGCCAGTTTGGTCAGGTATTGCCGGATTACGCGTTTCTTGGCGGAACTCTCGCTTACTCGGCGAGCGGCGTTCAGCTTGAGGTTGGGCGCAATGGCGCGTCGTTCGCCAGTGTCGGCCTGACGCCAAACCAACGGGCAGTCGGCGCGGCTGCTGAACGTCTGGGCGCAGGCAATGCGTTGTTCGAAACCCTGCTGTTGTCGGCCAATGCTGCCGTCGCACAAAACGCGTTCCAGCAACTGTCCGGCGAGATTCACCCGGCCATCGGCACCATGCTGCTCAACGACAGCCGCTACCTGCGCGATGCCGTCGGTGAACGTCTGCGCGAACGCGACATGTTCGATGCTGGCGCACCGACCGATGATCGCAGCAACGTCTGGATGAAAGTGCTGGGTGCCTGGGGCAAAAGCGATGGCGGGCATGAGAATGCCGATTCCACCAGCTCCATCGGTGGCCTGCTGGCGGGTGTCGACGGCTTGGTTGCTGAAGATACGCGTCTGGGTTTCGTTACCGGTTATAGCGACAGCTCACTGAGCATGGGCGATGGCACGCACTCGTCGGCGTCGGTCGACAGCTATCACTTGGGTGCGTATCTGGGGCATCAAATCGATGCGCTGCGTCTGAGCGTCGGTGGCTCGTACACTTGGCACCGGATCGACGTCAAACGTGATCTGCAATTCGCTGACGTCAGCGGCAAACAGAAAACCAAACGCGATGCGGCCACCACTCAGGTGTTCACCGAAGCGGCGTATGACTTGGGTCTGCAACCGATGAATCTGGAGCCGTTCGCCAATCTGGCTTACGTGCACCTGAACAGCGATAGCTTCACCGAGAAGGGTGATGCCGCCGCGCTCAAAGGTGGTGAAGACAACCGCGAAGCCGTGCTCTCGACCCTCGGCGTACGCGCCAAGCGCACCTTTGCCCTGAGCGACAAGCATCAACTGGAACTCGGTGCGACCCTCGGCTGGCAGCACAACCTGAGCAGCACTGGCGCCGAGCAACATCTGGCGTTCGCCAACGGTAACAGCGGCTTCAACGTGCAAAGCGTGTCGATGGATCGCAACGCCGCCGTAGTCGGTGTGCGCGCGGGTCTGGCACTCAATAAAGATGCGCGTCTGAATCTGGATTACAACGGCCTGATCGGTTCGAATGACAAGAACCACGGTGTCGGCCTGACCCTCGACTGGGCGTTCTGATTACAGGAAGAGAGAGCACAACATGGGACTGTTCGATTATAAAAATGCCGATGGCAAAGCGTTGTACAGCGACGCCATCGCCCTCACGCTGTACGCCTACACACCGACCGGCCAGCCATTGCCGGCCACTGCCTGGGCGCCGATTGGCGCCACGGCGCTGGGCTATCAGGGCAAGGTCGGCGCGCAGGGTACGTTCTTCGGCGAGAAGGACGGCTTCACCAGCGCCGAGGCCGAAGTGCTCGGAAAATACGATGCGGCGGGCAAGCTGATCGGCATCGGCGTGGCCTTTCGTGGCACCGGCGGGCTGGATTACAGCGACACCTTCGGCGACATGAAAAACAACCTGCTGGCAGCGGTCGGCCCGGTGGATTACGCGAGCAATTACGCGAAAAACGCCTTCGACAATTTGCTCAAGGCTGTGGCTGCGTTTGCCACCAGCCATGGCATTGCGGCCAAGGACGTTTTGATCAGCGGCCACAGCCTCGGCGGCCTCGGGGTCAACAGCGTGGCGGAGTTGAGCACCAGTAACTGGGGCGGTTTCTACAAGGACGCGAATTACATCGCGTTCGCTTCGCCGACCCAGAGCAGCACTGGCACTAACGTGTTGAACATCGGCTACGAAAATGACCCGGTGTTCCGCGCGCTGGACGGCACCACCTTCAGCAGCGGCTCGCTGGGCAAGCATGACTCACCGCATGCCTCGACCACCGACAACATCGTCAACTTCAACGACAACTACGCGTCCACCGCGCAGAACCTCGTGCCGTTCAGCATCGTCAATCCGCTGAGCTGGTCGGCCCACGGTTCGCTCGGTTATGCCGACGGCTTGAACCGGGTGATCGACTCGAAGTTCTACAACCTCACCAGCCAGGACTCGACCATCATCGTGTCCAATCTGGAGCAGGCGTCGCGCGGCAAGACCTGGGTTGAAGACTTGGGCCGCAGCGGTGAACCGCACACCGGCAGCACCTTCATCATCGGCACCGACAGCAACGACTGGCTCAAGGGCGGGGCGGGCAACGACTTCCTTGAAGGTCGCGCCGGTGACGATCGATTCCGCGATGACGGCGGCTTCAACATTCTCCTCGGTGGTCAGGGCCACAACACCTTCGAACTGCAAAAACCGTTGCAGAACTTCAGCTTCGCCAATGACGGCGACGGCACCTTGTATGTGCGCGACGCCTACGGCGGCATCAGCATGACCCGCGACATCGGCGCGCTGGTGAGCAAGGAGTCGGGTTCGTGGTGGAGCAGCAAGGAAATCACCTGGAACGTCACCGCCAAAGGCCTGGCCAATGGCAGTGAACTGACGCAGTACAACCATTCGCTCAACGGCGGCGCACTCGGCGACACACTGAAAGCCACGGCTGACGGCGATTGGCTGTTCGGTCTGGGCGGCAACGATCACCTGCAGAGCGATAAAGCCAACGTGACCTTCGTTGGCGGCGCCGGCAACGACCTGATGAACGCGGTGGGTGGCAATAACACCTTTCTGTTCAGCGGTGCGTTCGGTTTCGATGCGATCAATGGCTATCAGGGCAGCGACAAACTGCTGTTCATGGGCGTCGAAGGCGCAGGGCAGGGCTACGACGTGCGACAGCATGCGTCGCAGGCTGGTGCCGATACCGTGCTGAAGATTGGCGAGTTTGCCGTGACGCTGGTGGGCGTGGGACTGGCTAATCTGTCGGATTCCAGTTTCGTGTTTGCCTGACAAGGAGGCTGTAACAAGGCACTGAATGCTCCGGGGCGTCCCGCGAGGGGCGTCCTGGTTGTGAGCTATCTCTGACAAATCCAACAACAAGAGAGGCAACAGCAATGGGTGTGTATGACTACAAGAACTTCGGCACAGCAGATTCCAAGGCGCTGTTCAGCGACGCAATGGCGATCACGCTGTATTCCTATCACAACCTCGATAACGGCTTTGCCGCCGGTTATCAGCACAACGGTTTCGGCCTCGGCCTGCCGGCGACATTGGTCACCGCGCTGATCGGTGGCACTGATTCCCAAGGCGTGATCCCCGGCGTGCCGTGGAATCCCGACTCGGAAAAACTCGCACTGGATGCGGTGAAAAAGGCCGGATGGACACCCATCACTGCCTCGCAACTGGGGTATGAAGGCAAGACCGACGCGCGCGGGACTTTCTTCGGCGAAAAGGCCGGCTACACCAGTGCCCAAGTGGAAATCCTCGGCAAGTACGACGCTCAAGGTCACCTCACTGAAATCGGCGTGGCATTTCGCGGCACCAGCGGCCCTCGGGAAATCCTGATTGGCGACTCCATCGGCGACGTGATCAACGACCTGCTCGCGGCGTTCGGCCCCAAGGATTACGCGAAGAACTACGCCGGCGAAGCGTTCGGCAATCTGCTCAATGACGTGATGGCGTTCGCCAAAGCCAACGGCCTCAGCGGCAAGGACGTACTGGTCAGCGGCCACAGCCTCGGTGGTCTGGCGGTCAACAGTATGGCGGATTTGAGCAACGGCAAATGGGGTGGCTTCTTCAAGGATTCGAACTACATCGCCTACGCCTCGCCAACCCAGAGCAGCACCGACAAAGTACTCAACGTCGGCTACGAAAACGACCCGGTGTTCCGCGCCCTCGACGGCTCGACGTTCACCGGCGCTTCAGTCGGCGTGCACGATGCACCGAAGGAGTCAGCGACCGATAACATCGTCAGCTTCAACGATCACTACGCCTCGAACGTGTGGAATGTCTTGCCGTATTCGATCCTGAATATTCCAACGTGGATTTCCCACTTGCCGACCGCGTATGGCGACGGCATGAACCGGGTGATCGAGTCGAAGTTCTACGAACTGACCAGCAAGGATTCGACGATCATCGTCGCCAACCTGTCCGATCCGGCCCGTGCCAACACCTGGGTGCAGGACCTCAATCGCAACGCCGAAACCCACAAGGGCAGCACCTTCATCATTGGCAGCGACGCCAACGATCTGATCCAGGGCGGCAGCGGCAACGACTATCTGGAAGGGCGCGCCGGCAACGACAGCTTCCGCGATGGCGGCGGTTACAACGTGATTCTCGGCGGTGCGGGCAATAACACGCTGGACTTGCAGAAGTCGGTCAACACGTTCGACTTCGCTAACGACGGCGCCGGCAATCTGTATATCCACGACGTCAACGGCGGGATCAGCATCACCCGCGACATTGGCAGCATTGTCACCAAGGAGCCGGGCTTCCTCTGGGGCCTGTTCAAGGATGATGTGACCCACAGCGTGACGGCCAGCGGCTTGAAGGTCGGCAACAACGTCACTCAATATGAATCGAGCGTGAAGGGCACCAGCGCCGCTGACACGCTCAAGGCGCATGCCGGCGGCGATTGGTTATTCGGGCTGGAAGGCAACGATAATCTGATCGGCGGGGCGGGCAACGATGTGTTTGTTGGCGGCGCCGGGAATGATCTGATGGAGTCGGGCGGCGGGGCGGATACGTTCCTGTTCAACGGTGCTTTTGGTCAGGACCGGGTGCTGGGTTTTACTGCCAACGACAAACTGGTGTTCCTCGGCGTGCAGGGTGTGTTGCCCAACGATGACGTGCGCGCGCATGCCTCGACGGTCGGGCAGGACACGCTGCTGAAATTTGGCGGAGATTCTGTGACCTTGGTCGGGGTTTCGCTGGCGAGTTTGAGTGGCGATGCGTTTGTGATTGCCTGATCGTAATTGTGGAGAGGGGAAACCCTCTCCACATGCAAAGTGACTCATTGGCCACTACCTGACTCAAATACCCTGCACCAACAGGAACGCGGCACTAAATCCTCCACATGACCAGACGTCATGTAGAAGCCGCTAATTGAGCACAGGAGATTCACGCGTGAAGGTTTACACAGGCTACATCGGGGTTCTGGGACTGGCGCTGTTTGCGACCAACACTTGGGCCGATCTGCCTCACAGCTCGATTCTGAGCCGCTACGGAGTCACCACAGATCAATTGCCTGCACCGGCCAAGACCGACAAGGTCAAACCCGTCGAAGAGAAAAGCCGCTTTCAGATTCAGCCCGAACAACCGTTCGTTACGATCCGGTTGGGTGACGGCAAACAGCCGCAAACCACCGGCAACCTGAGCATCGACCGCATGGCCCAGCAGGATCTGGAACGTTGCAAGCGCATGCAAGGCGAAGTGGCCCGGCGCGGCGGGCGCTACGTGACGTGCGACAACAGCATTCCGGGCATGACCCAACCGCAATAACCGCAATATTCTCGGAGCTGCCGGTCAGGCAGCTCCACAAAACGATCAGTCTTCCTTGCGCACCGTCGCCACTTCATCGGCGCGGACTTTTACCTTGGCTCCGGAAATATCCTCGAACTCGTAGAAGCCGTCAGTGTTTTTGGTTTTCGGCATGTCTTCGGTCAAATACTGAGTACCGTTCTGCAGGGTGACCACCGTCGGGGTGGAGCAGCCTGCCAGGCTCAGCAGCGCTGCAACAGCCAAAGGCACACCCAAAGTCTTGAAATTCATAGCAACCTCTTATTCCATGTCTTGTGACCGAAGTCGGTCTTATACCGCGGTTGGTGCCGTCAGATCGGTAAAAGTTCATACACCGGTGAAAAAATCCCCCACGATCAGTGCCGCTGATCCTTTTCCGTTTGCACCCGTCGGGCCGTAGCTGTTATCTGTACGCATAACCAGTACCCGCTCGCCATGGCTCCGAAATCACCGTGATTGCAAATCCGCTCGACGACCCGTTCTATTACCTCAACAACTTCCGGCAAGTGCTTGATTGGCTTGAGCTTCGCTATGCCGATCTGATGAGTGAGGACGAACTCGCGTTCATCCAGACCTTCAACATATTGCCGCGCGCCTCGCAGGGTTTGCTGGTGCGCATGGTGATGCGCAAGGGTGTGCACTTTCGCGCCGGCAAACTCAACTATGCAGAAATCGGCGACATTCCTGGCGCGGCGCAACCTCTGCTCGATCTCGGCTGGCTCGACGACGCGGCGCCAGTGTCGATGCACGAGCTGTTTGAAGTGTTGCTCAAGGCGGAAATCCTGCAAGCGTTCGGCCCGGCCATCGTTGAACCCAAGGGCAAGAAAGTCGATTGGCTGCCGTTGCTGCACGATCTGCATCCGGAACCGCGCCCGTTGGTTGATTGGTGCCCGTCATTGCAAGACCGATTGCTGAGCCTGACGCTGATGGATCTGTGCGACCGCTTCCGCCTGATGTTCTTCGGCAATCTGTATCAGGACTGGTCGGAGTTCGTGCTGGCCGATCTCGGCATCTTTACCTACGAAAAAGTCGAATTCTGTGCCGACTCCCGCGGCCTGCGCAGCCGTGCCGACGTCGATGCCTGCCTGTTTCTGCACGCATGTCAGCAGCGCTTCGAGGCCGGCGAGCCGTTGGAGGAGATTGTCGAGCAAGTCCACGCGCTGCATTTCGACAATCCATGGCTGCAACGCCGCCGGGCCAAGCTGTTGTTTCAGATCGGTCAGTATTGCGAACGCATCGGCGAGTTCGCTCTGGCGCTTGGTGTTTACCGCGATTGCACTTATCCCGGTGCACGCTTGCGCATGATCCGCGTGCTTGAGCGCAGTGGCGAATATGCGTTGGCGCTGGAGCTGGCCGAGATTGCTCAACAGGCGCCGCACAGTGCTACCGAGCAGCAAGGCCTGCAGCGGGTGATGCCACGCCTGCGGCGCAAACTCGGTGGGCCGCCGCTCAAACGTGCTGCGGCGAAACCTGTGGAACGACTCGATCTGCACCTGCCGCGCACTGATCTGACGCGTTCGGTGGAATTCCACGTACAGGCGCATCTGCATGACGATGCCGGACCGGTGCATTACGTGGAAAACAGCCTGATCAACTCCTTGTTTGGCCTGCTGTGCTGGCCAGCGATTTTCGCGCCGTTGCCAGGGGCATTCTTTCACCCGTTCCAGCGTGGGCCGGTGGATCTGCTCAATGAAGACTTCCAGCAGCGCCGGGGCGAACTGTTCCAGGCTTGTCTGGCCGAACTCGACGACGGGCGTTATGCCGACACCATCCGCACGCGCTTCGTGACCAAGTGGGGCGTGCAGTCGCCGTTCGTGTTCTGGGGCGCACTCAACGAAAATCTGCTGGAGCAGGCACTGGCCTGTTTGCCCGCCGAACACCTGAAACACTGGTTCAACCGCTTGCTGCTGGACATCAAGGCCAATCGTACCGGCATGCCCGACCTGATCCAGTTCTGGCCGCAGGAAAAAACTTACCGGATGATCGAAGTCAAAGGCCCCGGCGACCGTTTGCAGGACAACCAGTTACGCTGGATCGAGTTCTGCCACGCGCATCAGATGCCGGTTGCCGTGTGTTACGTGCAATGGGCGGAGCAGGGCGCTTGAGCTACAGCATTGCCGTACGCGCGCTGTGCGAGTTCACCGCCAAGACCGGCGACCTCGACTTACGCTTCACGCCGTCACCCACCGCGCTGGAAGGCATCGCCGGCCACCGCACCGTGGCCTCGCGCCGCAGTGAGGGTTATCAAAGCGAAGTCTCGCTGGAAGGCTCATTCGGCGAGTTGAAGATCAAAGGTCGGGCGGATGGATACGATCCCGCGCAGAACTGCCTGGAAGAAGTCAAAACCTACCGTGGTGACCTGAGCAAGCAACCGCTCAATCACCGCCATTTGCACTGGGCGCAGGCGAAAATCTACGGCTGGCTGATGTGTCAGAAGCTGCAGCTTGAACAAATCAATCTGGCGCTGGTGTATTTCGACATCGTCAGCGAGAAGGAAACCTGTCTGGTCGAAGCCTTCAGTGCCGAGGTGTTGCAACAGTTTTTCGAGCAGCAGTGCCGGTTGTTCCTGCAATGGGCCGAGCAGGAAATGGCCCATCGCGAGGCGCGCAATAGTGCTGCTACGGATCTGAAGTTTCCCCATGCCGATTTTCGTCCCGGCCAACGCCATCTCGCAGAGTCAGTCTTCAAAGCCGCGAGCACCGGCCGCTGCCTGATGGCCCAGGCACCGACCGGCATCGGCAAAACCCTGGGCACTTTGTTTCCGCTGCTCAAGGCCATGGCGCCGCAGCAACTCGACAAAGTGTATTTCCTCACCGCCAAGACGCCGGGGCGCAAACTGGCGCTGGATGCGGCGCAAGTGTTGTTCGATCACAGCGAAATCCTGCCGTTGCGGGTGCTGGAAATGGTCGCCCGAGACAAGGCTTGCGAGCATCCCGACAAGGCCTGTCACGGCGAATCCTGTCCGTTGGCGCAAGGCTTCTACGATCGCTTGCCCGCTGCGCGCAAGGCTGCCAGTCAGTTGAACCGGCTCAATCAAGCGGCCATCCGCGAAGTCGCCGCGCAACACACGGTGTGCCCGTATTACCTGAGCCAGGAAATGGCCCGCTGGGCCGACGTGGTGGTGGCCGACTACAACTATTACTTCGATTTCAGCGCGCTGTTGTTCGGCCTTGCGCAGCTCAACCAATGGAAAGTTGCGGTGCTGGTAGACGAGGCGCACAACCTGGTGGAACGCGGGCGGCAGATGTACAGCGCGACCCTCGATCAGGCGACGCTGAACAATGTGCGCAAAACCGCGCCCGAGCCGTTGAAGAAGGCATTGCAGCGGGTCAACCGCGAATGGAACGCGCTGCACAACGGCCAGCTCGCCACTTATCAAGCCTACGACAAGGCTCCGGAGAAGCTGCTTCAGGCAATTTCCCTGTGCAGCGGCAGCATCGGCGATTACTTCAACGATCACCCGCAAGGCCTCGACAGCGGCTTGCAGAACTTCTACTTTGAGATGCTGCAGTTTGGCCGGGTGGCGGAGCTGTTTGATGCGCACTATCTGTTCGACATCAGCAAACGTGACCTCGACCGCAAGCGACCGCTGTCGCAACTGTGCCTGCGCAACGTAGTCCCCGCCGCGTTCATCGGCCCGCGCCTGACCGCCGCGCGCAGCAGCGTGCTGTTTTCCGCGACCCTCAGCCCACGGCACTATTACGCCGACTTGCTCGGCACCCCGGCCGACACCGTGTGGATCGACGTCGAATCACCGTTCAGCGCCGAGCAGTTGCAAGTGCAGATCATCAGCCGGATTTCCACGCGCTTTGCCCACCGCCAGGCATCGCTGGAGCCGATTGTCGAGTTGATCGCCCGGCAGTTCAGCGAGCGGCCGGGCAACTATCTGGCGTTCTTCAGCAGCTTCGATTACCTGCAACAGGTCGCGCAGTTACTCGCCGAGCGCCATCCGCACATCACCTTGTGGCTGCAATCGCGGGGCATGGCCGAGGGCCAACGGCAGGATTTTCTCGATCAGTTCACCGCTGACAGCCAGGGCGTAGGCTTCGCGGTACTCGGTGGCGCGTTCGGTGAAGGCATCGACTTGCCCGGCGCGCGGCTGATCGGCGCATTCATCGCGACCCTCGGGCTGGCACAACTGAACCCGGTCAACGAGCAATTGAAGCGGCGCATGGCGGCGATCTTCGGCGCCGGTTACGACTACACCTACTTGTTCCCCGGCGTGCAGAAAGTGGTGCAGGCCGCCGGGCGGGTAATCCGCACGCAGCAGGATCGCGGGGTAGTGATGTTGATCGATGACCGCTTTGGCGAGAGCCGGGTCAAGCAACTGCTGCCGCGTTGGTGGTCGGTGGACTGTCAGGAAAATGACCGGGAAATCGCAGGCTAATTCTATTTTTTCGTGCGTTTGCCGAGTCCATTCCGAGTGAGAATTCACTTTAAGTTGTAGGAATATTTCGCTTTAAATCCAATGACATATCTTGTCAAACACCGTCCTTTGAAAAAGCCCGCCAACGGGTCTTTAGTCATAGGGCCGGCCCTCGGCACATACCGACATTTGATAAGGAAATCGCCCATGTCCACCCCCGCAACCTACAGCTACACGCCGCAACAGCTAAGCGTCGCATTCGATACGATCAGCGCTACGCTGTTTGCCGACATCACGGCCGACACCACGCCGAAAATGTTAGTGACTGCTGGCGTACAAAGCTCCGGCAAAACCTACCTCCTGGAAAAACAACTGCTGCCGTCTGGTCGCTACAAGAATTACGTGCGGTTGTACCTGCCGGAATACCGCAAACAGCACCCGCAATACGCAGAGATGATCAAGCAAGGGGTTCTGCATGCCTATGAACACACCGATGCCTTCATTCGCGACCTGTGCGGGCAAATCTTCAAGCAAGCCTTCGCGCAAAAACTCAACATCATTATCGAGTGCGCTTACGACAGTATCGATTTCGCGGCATCACCTGATTACGCAGCGAATGCTGGCTACCAAATGGAAGTCCATGTCGTCGCCTGCAACCTGCCGTTTGCGTTTATTTCAGGCGTGCAGCGTGGCTTCAAAAGTCTGGAGAAAGGCGAGCTGGAACGTTTTCTCCGGCCCGCGACGCTGAAATCCAGTTTCGACACCGCCCATGCAGTGCTGTACGCGCTGGAGGCAGCGAGCAAAAAAGTCAGCGGCTCCCAGGTGTTTCTGTACGAACGCGGATTCGGAGCCATGCAAGATCGAGCACTACGGGCACACAGCGCCTATGCCCTCGATGCAGAAAACCAACTGACGATCACCTCAACCTCCACTCCCTACAGCTATAGCGTCTATGAGCGCATCGTCGGCAAGTCGGTCAGCAGCGAAGCCGAACGCAACGAGCTGATCAAGGAAAGCCATCTGGCACTGCACAAAGCCACGCAATACGCAGCGCAGGTGCCAGATTATCTGTTCAACGCCCTGTATTCGCGCATCGTCAAATACGTTCAGCGTTGAACATCCGCCCATCGCGTAAACCAGTGTGCTTTTGCGCCTCCCCAATCCGTCGGATTGACGCATACTTCTGCCAATGACTACGTGCGGTGAGCCCAATGAGCGAGAACAACAAGAAAAATACCGCGATTGAGGAAATGCGCTTCCGTCTGTTGATCGATGCCGTGGTCGATTATGCGATCTACATGATTGACCCCACCGGCGTCATCACCAGCTGGAACTCCGGCGCCAAACGCTTCAAGGGTTATGAAGAAGCCGAGATTCTCGGCGAGCACTTTTCACGTTTCTATACCGATGAAGACCGCGCCGCCGGTTTGCCGCAGCGTGCGCTCGACACGGCCATCCATGAAGGGCGGTTCGAAGGCGAAGGCTGGCGGGTACGCAAGGACGGCACGCACTTCTGGTGCCACGTGGTGATCGACCCGATATTCAGCCCGAGCGGAGAGTTGCTGGGGTTTGCCAAGATTACCCGCGACCTGACCGACCGCAAGATGGCCGAAGAAACCCTCAAGCGCAGTGAACAGCAGTTCCGTTTGCTGGTGCAGGGCGTCACCGACTATGCGATCTACATGCTCAGCCCGGAAGGTTTGGTAACCAACTGGAACCCCGGCGCACAGCGGATCAAGGGTTACGCCCCGCAGGAAGTCATCGGCGAGCATTTTTCGATGTTCTACACCCCCGAAGACCGCGAACTGGGCGAGCCGCAACGTGCGCTGGAAACCGCGGTGCGCGAAGGGCGCTTCGAGAACAAGACCTGGCGCATGCGCAAAGATGGCACCCGGTTCATGGCGCACGTAGTGGTGGATGCAATTCGCGGCGACACCGGCACCTTGCTCGGTTTCGCCAAGATCACCCGCGACGTCACCGAAGCCCACCAGACCCAGCTTGATCTGGAGCGCACCCGTGAAGCGTTGTTCCAGGCGCAGAAGATGCAAGCCATCGGTCAACTCAGTGGCGGCATCGCTCACGACTTCAATAATTTGCTGACGGTGATCCTCGGCAATCTGGAGATCGTGCGTAAACGCGTTGGCGAAGACCCGAAAATCAATCGCTTGCTGGAAAACGCCACTCAAGGTGCGCTGCGCGGCGTGTCGCTGACCCAACGCATGCTGGCATTTGCCCGTCGTCAGGAACTCAAGACCGAAGCGGTCGACATCCCCAAACTGGTGCAAGGCATCAGTGGCCTGCTGCAAAGTTCATTGGGGCCGGGGATCAAGATCGACAGCCATTTTCCCGCCGATCTCGAACCGGTGCTGGCCGACACCAACCAGCTGGAACTGGCCGTGCTCAATCTGGCGACCAACGCCCGGGATGCGATGCCCGACGGCGGCAGCGTGGTGATCCGTGCACAACCCGAAGTCGTGCTGGAAAACATTCATTCGACAATGGCAGCTGGGCGTTACGTCTGTCTGAGCGTGAGCGATAACGGCGAAGGCATGGACGAAACGACCCTGGCGTCAGCCACCGATCCGTTTTTCACCACCAAAGGCCTCGGCAAAGGCACCGGGCTTGGCTTGTCGATGGTGCACGGGTTTATCGAGCAACTCGGTGGACGTTTCATCCTCAAAAGCGCCACGGGGCAGGGCACCACGGCCGAACTATGGCTGCCGGTCGCCGGCCATGACGTAACCGTCAAGCTGTTGAGGCAGAATGTCGCGACGGCTGTGGTGCCGCGCTTGAGCGTATTGGTGGTGGACGACGACAGTCTGGTGCTGACCAGTACCAGCCTGTTGCTGGAGGATCTGGGCCATCGCGTGCTGAATGCCGAATCTGGTGCCGAGGCGCTGGCATTGATTGGTCGAGGCGAACCCATCGACCTGATCATCACCGACATGGCCATGCCGCAGATGACCGGAGCGCAACTGGCGCATGCCGTGCGTCTGCTCAAACCAGATCTGCCGATCATCCTCGCTACCGGTTACGCCGAACGCCTGGAAGGCTTCGCGGCGGGCTTGCCACGTTTGCCGAAACCGTTCAATCAACTCAATCTGGTGCAAATCATCGCCCAATCGATGAAATGACCCCAGCCCGATCCGGCTGAACTTGTGCGCGACCGCAGACATCGAAACGCTTTGTCCCTTTGAGCGTGTCTCCCGTGCCTCGCATCCTGACCGAACCCACCGCTGAAGAAACCCTGACCGAACACGACGCCAAGATGTTCGGCTCGCCCAAGGAACGCCTGGATTTCTACCGCCGGGAAATTCAGTACGAAACCACCATTCTGGCCAACCGCACCGACGCCTATCTGGCCGCGCAATCGTTTCTGGTGATTGCCTTCGCGTCATGCATGGCCAATCTCAATCCGGAATGGGGCAAGTTGTTCACCATTGTCGTGCCGCCATTTCTCGCGTTGCTCGGCCTGCTCAGTTCACTCAACGCCTGGCCGGGCATTCGTGCGGCGTACGACATCATTGATCACTGGCATTACAAACAAAGCGAATTGCTGCGCGCCGAACCGTTGATGGGGCTGGCGTACGACGAATCGCCACTGTTCGCCGAAATGGAGTCGAGCCACAAGGGCTACCGCAAGTCGCTGCTGTTCTCGGTGCGTACGCCGTGGATCTTCGCCACGTTCTGGGTGCTGCTCGGGACTTACTCTTTCTATATTCAGGTGACCAATCCCGGCAGCTGAAAGACGCGCAATAAAAAGCCCGGCCATTTTGGGCCGGGCTTTTTATTGAACGGATCAAACGTGCGATTCAAGCTCGCGGCGCAAGCCTTGCGAGTTCTGGGTCGACATCGGCACAGGCGGGAAGTCTGCGTTAAGTACGCACAAATGCTCGATGGCATCCTCAAACTTCATGTCAGCCTTACGGCGCAACGCCTGATAGTGATCAAACTTCCTGAAATCCAGATCATGTCCTTCCAGCAGCTCGTGGGCCTGTCGATTCAGCGTCTGCGCTTCTTCGAACAATTGCTGGTTGCGCTCGAGGGCGAGGGTTCTGCAAGCCTTGATCTGTGCGGGAGTCGAGCATTCTTTCATGACCGTGACCTTCTTCTTCGGGATTCCTTGGATCAGGCTGGATGCCGCAGGGGAACCGAACCTGCCGGACTTCGCCGAACATGTTTGGCGAGGAGTTATAGCTGTGACCGGAGACAAACGCGGCGGGATCCATTTTTTTGCAGAAGAAAATTCGATGGTTAAGTGCCGAGGATTCAGCGCAAAGAATCGGCTTTTCTGATTTTACGCTGCTCGTAGCGGGCAAGTATCGGCTGGGTGCTGATGCCATGCAGCAAAATGCTCAGTGCCACCACTGACAAGGTCAGATCGGTGCATAGCGTGGCCAGCGAGTCGCTCAGCCCATGATTCAAGGCATAGAACAGATAGAACAGACTGCCGATCCCGCGAATACCGAACCAGCCAATCAACAAGCGTTGCCGTCCCGCCAGCAACGTTCCCCACGGCATCACCGCGACACATAACGGACGAATCACGCAGAACAGCACGCCGCCGACCAGCAGCGCTCGCCAGTCCCAATGGGCCAGCAATACCACGCCGAGTAACGTCACCAGAAACACTTCCATTGCGCGCTCGACCAGACTGCCGAACGCGAGCATGTCGCTCATCATGATGCCCGCAGCGACCTGGCTGTCTTCCAGTTGCTCGGTATTGCCATGCACCGCGTGCTGCGGCTCGACGTTCTGATGACCGACCACCGGCTGCACCAGATGCTCGGCGGGCAGTTGGCCGACACCCGTGGATTTGACTTCCTCCTGGCGCAGACCCAATCCCGCAGCAAACACCGACAGAAAGCCGTAACCGCCAATGGCCTCGGCGACCACGTAAGCCAGAGCGATCAATGCCAGCGCCAGATAGTCATTCGGGCTGAGCGTGCTGTCGTCGTTGTGAATTCGCAGCGACAGAGTCAGGCGTCCAATACCGCGGCCCATCCAGTAACCGGTGAGCAGTCCGGCCGGCACTGCCCACAGCACACTGCGCAAAACCCAGTCGGTCCACTCGCCGGCCATGCCATCGCTGTGCAACAGCAGCAGACCAAGAATTACAAACGGGAAGGCGATGCCGTCATTCAGACCCGCTTCGCCGGACAGACCGAAGCGAACGCTGTCCTCGTCTCGCGCATCGTTGACCGATACCAGCGCCGCCAGCACCGGATCGGTCGGGGCCAGCATCGCGCCGATCAACACCGACGGCCCCCAATCCAGACGCAAGCCGAAATGCAGCAACAGGCATACGCCGATGATGGTCAACACCATCACCGGCCCGGCCAGCCCGAACGCAATTCGCCAGCGCTTGTCGCGCAGTGGCAAACGCAGCTTCAATCCGCAGACAAACAGCGAAAACAGCACCGCGACTTCGGTCAGGTGTTCCATCCACAGAGAGGCGTCGTCCAGCGACAGTTTCAGCAGATCCAGACCACTGGGACCGATAGCCACGCCCAACAGCAAACACACCGCCGAAGTGGTGACCGGCATCCAGCGCAGATACGAGGAGGTCAGCGCCAGGGTCAACAGCACTGCGCCGAGCACAGCTACCCAAATGATGAAACTCATGGCACAGCCTCACGACAGGTATGGGCGGTTGACCCGCTACGTTTGCCGTGAGTTCGATTGGATGTGCGACACATTCAATGTGGGAGCGGGCTTGCCCGCGATAGCGTCAGGTCAGCCAACATCTATATCGACTGGAATTACGTCATCGCGGGCAAGCCCGCTCCCACAGGGTGAGTGGTTTATTTGAGGCTGCGCTCCATCCGCGCAATGCCTTCTTCGAGCAGCGCACGCGGGCAGCCGAAGTTCAGGCGCACGAATTGCTGGCCGTGATCGCCGAAATCCAGACCCGGGCTGAGGCCGACTCGCGCCTGTTCAAGGAAAAACTTCTGCGGATCGTCCAGCCCCAGCGCCGAGCAGTCGAGCCACGCCAGATAAGTGCCCTGCGGCACATTAACGGTCACGCCCGGCAGGCGACTGCGCACCGCGTCGACCAGATAATCACGGTTGGCTTGCAGATACTGCTTGAGCGCTTGCAGCCACGGGCCACCTTCGCTGTAGGCCACGCGGGTAGCTTCCATGCCCAACGGATTGACACTGTCGACCATGCCGCAACGCGCGTGGTTGACCCGCTCACGTACGGCAGCGTCCTGAATAATCATGAACGAGGTCTTGAGGCCCGCAATGTTGTAAGCCTTGCTCGCCGACATCAGCGTAATCGTGCGCCGGGCGATCTCAGGACTCAGTGCCGCGGTCGGAACATGCACGCGACCGTCGTAACACAGCTCGGCGTGGATTTCGTCGGAGATGATCCACGCGTCCTGCGCCATGCAGATGTCCGCCACGGCTTGCAGCTCGGCACGATCAAACACCTTGCCGATCGGGTTGTGCGGATTGCTCAGCAACAGCGCGCCGCCGCCAGTCAGTGATTCACGCAATGCATTCAGCGGCGTGGCGTAGGTGCCGTCAGCCTGCGCGTCAAATTCCAGCTCAACCTTGTTCATCCCCCAGTTCCCCGGCGCGTGGCGCAGTGGCGGGTAGTTCGGGGTCTGCACCACGACGTTCTGTTGCGGTTGCACCAAGGCTTTAAGCGCCATGTTGAAACCCGCTTCGACGCCGGGCAGGAACACTAATTCCTGCGGCTGCACGCGCCAGGCAAACTTGGCCCACAGATCGGCGACGATGGCTTCGCGCAGGTTCTGCTGCGGCACGCTGTAACCCACCAACGGATGCAGCAGGCGCTTTTGCAGCGCCTCGATGACGACGGGCGGCGCGGCGAAATCCATGTCAGCGACCCACATTGGCAGCACGTCAGCCGAATAGCGGCTCCACTTGGTGCTGCCGGTGTCGTGGCGGTCGAATACCTGATCAAAATCGAAAGTCATGCGCGGTCTCGGAGAGGCAAGTCATTAGTGGCCGCCATGATAAGCCCGGAACCCCTGTAGGAGCTGCCGAAGGCTGCGATCTTTTGACTTTGGCTTCGAAAAACCAGATCAAAAGATCGCAGCCTCGTTTTACTCGACAGCTCCTACAGGGGATTTGTGTTGGATTGTGACTTTGTGGTGGCCGACGGTCGGTATTCATACAGACCAACGGGGCGTTGGCTAAGGTTAAGAAGTGTTCAAAACAAACCCGGCCAAGTACCGGGTTCCACCTGATCAGGAGTGCACGATGGATCTCAGCCGTCGTCAGTTCTTCAAGGTCGCCGGTATCGGCCTTGCAGGCTCGAGCCTGGGCGCGTTGGGCATGGCCCCGACGCTGGCCTTCGCCGAGCAGGTGCGCCACTTCAAGCTTGCCCATACCCATGAAACCCGCAACACCTGCCCGTATTGCTCGGTCGGTTGCGGCTTGATCATGTACAGCCAGGGCGATGCCGCGAAGAACGTTGCGCAAAACATCATTCATATCGAAGGCGATTCCGATCACCCGGTCAATCGCGGCACCCTGTGCCCGAAAGGCGCGGGCCTGCTCGACTTCATTCACAGCCCCGGCCGCTTGCAGTACCCGCAAGTGCGCAAGCCCGGCAGCACTGAGTGGACGCGAATCGGCTGGGATGAAGCGCTGGATCGCGTCGCCGACCTGATGAAGGCCGACCGCGACGCCAATTTCATCGAGCAGAACGAAAAAGGCCAAACGGTCAATCGCTGGATCACCACCGGGTTCCTCGCGGCCTCGGCGGCGTCCAACGAGGCGGGTTACATAACCCACAAAGTGGTGCGCAGCCTCGGCATGCTGGCGTTCGATAACCAGGCGCGCGTCTGACACGGCCCGACGGTGGCAAGTCTTGCCCCGACGTACGGCCGTGGTGCCATGACCAATACCTGGACCGATATCGCCAACGCGAATCTGATCCTGGTAATGGGCGGCAACGCAGCAGAAGCGCATCCGTGCGGCTTCAAATGGGTGACCGAGGCCAAGGCGCACAACGCCGCGCGGCTGATCGTGGTCGACCCCAGATTCACCCGCACCGCATCCGTGGCCGACTACTACGCGCCGATCCGCACCGGCAGCGACATCGCGTTCATGGGCGGGCTGATCAATTACCTGCTGACCGAGGACAAGATCCAGCACGAATACGTGCGCAACTACACCGACGTTTCGTTTTTGGTCAGACCCGGATTCGGTTTCGAGGACGGACTGTTCACCGGTTACGACGCGGCCAAACGGACCTACGTCGACAAATCCACCTGGGGCTATGAACTGGGCGAGGACGGCTTCGTCACAGTCGACCCGACGCTGCAAGACCCGCGGTGCGTCTATCAATTGATGAAGCAGCATTACAGCCGCTACAACATCGAGCTGGCGAGCCAGATCTGCGGCATGCCGGTCGACGCGATGCAGAAAATCTGGGAGGAAATCGCCACTTGCTCGACACCGGGCAAGACCATGACCATTCTCTATGCGCTGGGCTGGACTCAGCATTCGATCGGTTCGCAGATCATCCGCAGTGCGGCGATGGTGCAACTTCTGCTGGGTAATGTCGGCATGCCCGGCGGCGGTGTCAATGCGTTGCGCGGGCACTCGAACATTCAGGGCCTGACCGACCTCGGCCTGCTGTCCAACGCGCTTCCGGGTTATCTGACCTTGCCGCAGGATAGCGAGCAGGACTTCGCCGCGTTCATCAATAAACGCACGCAAATGCCGCTGCGGCCGGGACAGTTGTCCTATTGGCAGAACTACAGCAAGTTCCACGTCAGCCTGATGAAAGCCTGGTACGGCGCCAACGCCACGGCGGAAAACCAGTGGGGCTACAACTACTTACCGAAACTCGACATTCCCAACTACGACATCCTCAAAGTCTTCGACTTGATGGGGCAGGGCAAGGTCAACGGCTACATCTGCCAGGGCTTCAACCCGATTGCCGCGTTGCCGGACAAAAACCGCGTGATGGCGGCGCTGGCCAAGCTCAAGTGGCTGGTGGTGATGGATCCGCTAGCGACCGAAACCTCGCAGTTCTGGGAAAACGTCGGACCGTACAACGACGTCAAAACCGCCGATATTCAGACCGAAGTGATTCGCCTGCCGACTACCTGTTTCGCCGAAGAGGACGGCTCGCTGGTCAACAGCAGTCGCTGGCTGCAATGGCACTGGAAAGGCGCCGACGGCCCCGGCGAGGCGCGCACCGACGTGCGCATCATGACCGAACTGTTCCTGCGCCTGCGCGAGCGTTATCAGGCCAAGGGCGGCGCTTATCCCGAGCCGATTCTGAAACTCGCGTGGCCGTACAAGCTTCAGGACGAACCGTCGCCGGAAGAAATCGCCAAGGAGATCAACGGCTACGCCACCACCGATTTCACCGATGCCACCGATGCCACCGGTGCGGCGATCAAGGGCAATGCACAACTCGCGGCGTTCTCGCAGCTCAAGGATGACGGCAGCACCGCGTCCGGTTGCTGGATCTTCTGCGGCAGCTGGACCGAGGCCGGTAATCAGATGGCCCGACGTGACAATAACGACCCGTACGGCATGCATCAGCATCAAGGCTGGGCGTGGGCGTGGCCGGCCAATCGGCGGATTCTCTACAACCGCGCTTCGGCGGACGTCGCCGGCAAACCGTGGGACCCGAAAAAACGTCTGGTGTGGTGGAACGGCAAAGCCTGGGGCGGCACCGATGTGCCGGACTACAAGGCCGACGTACCGCCGGAAGCCGGGATGAACCCGTTCATCATGAACCCCGAAGGCGTAGCGCGATTCTTCGCCGTCGACAAGATGAACGAAGGGCCATTCCCCGAGCATTACGAGCCGTTCGAAACGCCGATCGGCATCAATCCGCTGCACCCGAACAACAAGAACGCTACCAGCAACCCGGCGGCACGCATCTTCGATTCGGTGTGGGACAGCCTCGGCGTGGCCAAGGATTACCCATACGCGGCCACCAGTTATCGCCTGACCGAGCATTTCCACTTCTGGAGCAAGCACTGCGAGTTGAACGCGATTGCCCAGCCCGAGCAATTCGTCGAGATCGGCGAAGTGCTGGCCAGGGAGAAAGGCATCGTTGCCGGCGACCGGGTAAGGGTCAGCAGCAAGCGCGGCTTCATCGAAGCGGTGGCCGTGGTAACCAAAAGGATTCGGCCGCTGCAGGTCAACAACCAGGTGGTGCACCAGATCGGCATCCCGCTGCACTGGGGTTTCACCGGCCTGACGCGCCACGGTTATCTGACCAACACCCTGGTGCCGTTCCTCGGCGATGGCAACTCGCAGACCCCGGAATCCAAGTCATTCCTGGTTAACGTGGAGAAGCTCTAATGGAGAATCTTTAGATGGCCAGCCAAGACATCATTGCCCGCTCGGCCACCACCACACCGGCGCCTTCGGTGCGCAATCTGGAGGAAGTTGCCAAGCTGATCGACACCACCAAATGCATCGGCTGCAAGGCCTGTCAGGTCGCGTGCTCGGAATGGAACGAGCTGCGCGACGAGGTCGGCCACAACCACGGCACCTACGACAACCCGCAGGATTTGAGCGCCGAAACCTGGACCTTGATGCGCTTCACCGAGCACGAAACCGACGCCGGCAATCTCGAATGGCTGATCCGCAAGGACGGCTGCATGCACTGCGCCGAACCCGGTTGCCTGGCGGCGTGCCCAAGCCCCGGAGCGATCATCAAGCACGCCAACGGCATCGTCGATTTCGATCAGGATCACTGCATCGGCTGCGGCTATTGCATCACCGGTTGCCCGTTCAACATTCCGCGCATTTCGCAGAAGGATCACAAAGCCTATAAATGCACCTTGTGTTCGGACCGGGTCGCGGTGGGCCTGGAGCCGGCCTGTGTGAAAACCTGTCCGACCGGGGCCATCGTGTTCGGCACTAAAGAAGACATGAAAACCCACGCCGCCGAACGCATTGTCGATCTGAAAAGCCGTGGCTTCGAGAATGCCGGCCTGTATGACCCGGCAGGCGTCGGCGGCACGCATGTCATGTACGTTCTGCACCACGCCGACACGCCGTCAATCTACGCCGCGCTGCCCAACGACCCGGCGATCAGTCCGCTGGTGGGGCTGTGGAAAGGCATCAGCAAACCGCTCGCCCTGCTGGCGATGGGCGCCGCGGTGTTGGCCGGATTCTTCCATTACGTGCGCATCGGGCCGAACCGCGTCGAGGAAGATGAGCATCCGACGCCGCCCGACACCTCGGTGCATGTCGTCGACCCGGCGGTGCACACCTTCGACCCACGCGGGGAAGACCGGCCATGAGCAACAAGACGATCCTGCGTTACACCGCCAACCAGCGCACCAATCACTGGCTGGTGGCGATCCTGTTTTTCATGGCCGGGCTGTCGGGGCTGGCGTTGTTTCATCCTTCGTTGTTCTGGCTGAGCAACCTGTTCGGCGGCGGGCCGTGGACGCGGATACTGCATCCGTTCATGGGCGTGGCGATGTTTGTATTGTTCCTGGGGCTGGTGGTGCAGTTCTGGCGCGCCAACTTTTTCATCGCCAATGACCGCACGTGGTTGCGCCGCATCAATCGGGTCATGGTCAACGACGAACAAAGCGTGCCACCGGTGAGCAAGTACAACGCCGGGCAGAAGCTGCTGTTCTGGACTTTACTGCTGTGCATGCTGGGTTTGCTGTTCAGCGGGCTGGTGATCTGGCGCGCGTATTTCAGCGAGTACTTTGGCATCGCCACGATCCGCTGGGCGATGTTGCTGCATGCGCTGGCGGGGTTTGTGCTGGTGTTGAGCATCATCGTGCACATCTACGCCGGGATCTGGATCAAGGGTTCGATTGACGCGATGTTGCATGGCTGGGTCAGTCGCGCCTGGGCGAGGAAGCACCATGCACTGTGGTATCGCGAAGTGACTCGCGAGCCGATTGATAAAGACCCGAAAAAGGGCTGACATGCCAACCATTCTTGAGCCTGGAGAAATCGAAGCGGCAGCCACTTCGCCGCCGTTTCTGTATCTGCCCCCGCGCAATCTGTTCACCTTGCGTGCCCAGCGCCTGGAGCAATTGGCGCAGGGTCATCCGTTGGCCGATTATCTGCTGCTGATTGCCGGGTTATGCCGCGTGCAACAGCAGATCTTCGATGATCCACCGGCCACAGAACCGTTTGATAAGCAGCGGCTGGAAGTGTGCCGACAACACGGCATGCCGCCGTTCGCTGCCGACACCTTGATCCGCGAAGACACTTGGCAGCTTTACCTCGACGCCTTGCTGCAACGCTACGTCGCGCCGCAGCAACCAGCGGTGCTCGACGCGCTGACCAGTTTGCGCGTGGCCAGCGTCGGACAACTGCGTGCCTGGGCCGTGGCGCTGGTCAGCGGTCAATATTCACTGCTGCCGGCGGCACTGGTGCCGTTTCTCGGCGCGGCGCTGCAGGTCGCCTGGAGCCATTGGCTGCTCAGCGTACCCAACCTGCAACTGACGCCCGGCGACAGCCTCAGCCAATGCCCGGCCTGCGGATCACCGGCAATGGCCGGGGTGATTCGCCATCGCGGCAAACACAACGGTTTGCGCTATCTGGTGTGTTCGCTGTGCGCCTGCGAATGGCATGTGGTGCGGGTCAAGTGTGTGTATTGCGAGCAGAGCAAAGGCCTGAATTACCTGAGCCTTGAGGACGATCGCTACGCGGCCAATCAGGCGCCGTTGCGCGCGGAGTTGTGCCCCGGTTGCAACAGCTATCTGAAATTGTTGTATCTGGAAAATGACGCCGAAGCGGAAGCGCTGTCGGCGGATCTGAGTAGCCTGTTGCTGGACATGCGCCTGTCGCAGGACGGTTATCAGCGACTGGCGCCGAATCTGTTGCTGGCACCCGGAGACGAATGAATCCGGGGGCCACAGTTTGATCAGCGTTGGGAGGTAACGATCGAGAAATTACCCGGCGCTTTTTCCAGCAAACCGAGAAAGCGCACCAGATCGATTTTGCTGCCGTCCACCCGCAACTCGTCGGATGTCAGCGCCTCTTTCAGCCCGGCGCTGCCACCGAGCAGTTGCACGAACAGATTCTTGGTCACCGTCAGCGTCGCATTGGCATCCGCCACCGGCGCGGCTTGGCGATAGTGCAGCACGGCGTTCTCGATCCACAGCACGAAGGATTCGTGGGTGTCGGTCAGCACCAGATTCAACGTCAGGTTTTTACCCGCAGCCGCTGGCCCGTCGAGACTGGCGGCCATGGCTTCGAGGAAGCGCTCGGTCGGCGTTTGTTTCATCAATTCGAGCAAATCCGAACGACGCACGCCTTTGCTGGGCGGGCCGTTGCGCAATTCATCGGCGGCCGTCAGGTAGCTGTTGCGCCAGGTCGCCGATTCCGCCTGATAGCCCATTTGCTCGTAGGCACGCGCCAGCAATTCCTTGGCGGATTTGTCGTCGGGCGCGTCCAGCACCGCTTGATTGAGCAATTCAGCGACCCAGCGGTAATCGCCTTTGTCGTAGGCCACTTGGGCTGCCTGAACCACCTTGGCCGTGCCACCCATCAATGCAACGTAGCGCTTGGCGGCGTCTTTCGGTGCCAGGGGATTGAGGTTCGCCGGGTTGCCATCGTAGGCGCCGAGGTACAGCTGATAGATCGCTTTGACGTTGTGCCGCAGGTCGCCGTAATAACCACGGGTGCCGAAGTACGAGGCCAGCGAGTCGGGCAACTGGATCTGGTCGGCGATTTCGTTGGGCGTGTAGCCGGCGTTCATCAGGCGCACGGTCTGGTCGTGCATGTATTTGTAGACGTCGCGGTGTTTAGTGATGAATTCACGAATTCGCTCGTTACCCCAGATTGGCCAGTTGTGTTGGCCGAAATACACTTCGGTGTCACCCAGCTGATCCAGCGCGGTTTGCGTGTAATTAGACCAGAGCAGCGCATCGCGCACCTTGGCGCCACGGATCGGCAGCAAGTTGTGCATGGTCTGCGCGAGAATCTCCGCGCCGCCATAGGCCTTGCGCGCGGGTACGGAAAAGGTCAGCTCCGCCGGCGCTTCGGCACCGGGCATGTTGTGGAAAATCATGCTCACGCCGTCGAGTACCAGCTCCTGAGTCGGCTGATCGATGATCTGCGTCGGTGCAAGAATGCCGATGCTGCCGTAAGCGACGGTTTTGCCCAGCCCGGTATCGACCATGCCTTTAGCACCCGGCACGAGGTTTTTGCCGAACTGGTACATCGAACGGCGCGACATCGCCGGGCCGGCCAGTACGTTTTCGCTGGTGGCTTCTTCCATGAAGCCGGCCGGGGCGACGATTGGCAGCTTGCGTTGCGCCGCGTCTTCAACCGAGGTGACGCCTAGCACACCGCCGAAATGGTCGGCATGGTCATGGGTGAAGATGATCGCGGTCACCGGTTTGTCGCCGAGTTGCTCGCGAGCGAAGGCCAGCGCAGCGGCGGCGGTTTCCCTTGAGGTCAGCGGATCGACCACGATCCAGCCGGTCTGGCCTTCGATCAGGGTCATGTTGGCGATGTCGAAGCCGCGCAGTTGATAAATACCGTCAGTGACTTTGAACAGGCCGATCTGCGCATTGAGCATCGCATGGCGCCACAGGCTTGGATTGACCGTGGGCGGGGCCTTGCCGGCGACGAAGGTGAACGCATCGAAATCGATCAGGACGCTGCCGTCCGAGCCGAGGATTTTCCCGGTCGGGCGTGCGATGAAACCACGTTTGGCGTCGTCGAAATCCTTGGTATCGGTCAGGTCCAGGCCTTTGACCGAAGCTTCGATCACTGCTGCGGTCGCGGGTGTGGCATCGCCATTGGCCACGCTCACTTTGTGGTTGTCGCAGCCGCCGAGTGCAAGCAGCGTCAATGCGATGAGGGCAGGGCGGGTCGATCTCATTATTGTTGTTCTCTGTGGTCGAGTACGGCCCAGCGTAGGGCGACAGGTGTGATGTGGCCAATGCATTGTTTACATCCAGACAATGCGTGGCTAGCATCGGCGCCATGGATCTCAAACGTCTCAATCATCTGTTAGCCCTCGCCGAAGAACGCCATTTCGGCCGCGCTGCCGAGCGCGTGCACCTCAGCCAACCGGCCCTGAGCCGCAGCATTCAGGCGCTGGAAAACCAGACCGGCCAGCGCCTGTTTGATCGCGACAGCGGAGATGTGCGACCGACGCCGGCCGGGGAATTTCTGATTCAGCGTGCGCGACAATTACTGTTCGATGCGCGTTCGCTTGAGCGCGACATGGCGCTGTATGGCGACAGCCAATTGGGCAGCATCGCCTTCGGCGTCGGACCGTTTCCGGCGGCGATGTTGATGCACCAAGTGCTGCCGCGATTGCGTCTGCAGCATCCGCAGGTTTCGTTGCGCGTAGAGGTAAACAACTGGCAGATTCTCGAAGCGCGGCTGCGCACTGAGGCAATCGAGTTTTTCGTCGCCGACATCCGCAACTTTTCGGCTGATGAGGACTTGCTGATTCGACCATTGGGCCAGGTCTCGGCGGGATTCTTCGTGCGACCGCAGCATCCGCTGGCCGGGCGCGAAGTAACGATGAGAGAACTGCCAACCTACGGCGTCGCGACCACACGCCTGCCGGCGGTGGTGAAGACCGAGGCGCTGCCGATCATGGTCGAGTGTGATGATGTGGCGTTGTTGAAGTCCGTGGCGGGGAGCACCGATACGATCCTCGGCGTCATTCACGGGGCTGTGCTTGAGGATGTGCAGGCGGGCAGGTTGGTCGAGCTGCGGATTGTCGATAAGCCGGAGCTGCACTCGGAGATTGGCTTGGTTAGTTTGCCGAACAGAAGCCTTTCTCCGAGTGCGCGGTGTGTGATTGAGGCGATTGTTGTAGAGGTGGAGGGGGCCGTTGCCACTGGAATCGGTTAGGCAACGGTGGGGTCCTCAAACGTGGGCGCGAGCCCAACGGCTCTTCAATAGCATTGTGGCTCGTACTGGACGATATCGTTTAGGGAAATGAACCGAGACTTTGATTTCTGCGCCTTTGGTACCCACGCATCCAACTCATCATCTTTGATTTCAACGAGCACAATCTGGCCGCGCTGCAGAGCTTGCATCACTTCTGGGGAGGAGAATACAGCCTCTGCATCCAGAAAACTGCCTCGAAAGATCCAGACACCTGACTTTGGAGTATTTTGCTTGTCTGGACGTATTACCCACATTTCAAGTTTTCGCTGCTCCTGGCCGGGGATTGTCGTGAATAAGCCTTCCCCGTAGTCGCGAAGTGTGGGCACGTCGAAGCAGGCCACCTTTAAACGGGCTGTCAGCTCCGCCTGCGTTCCTTTGGGGAAGATGAAAACGAATGCCATGAGATAGCTCCTCAAAATGGTAATAAGCGCCTGCGCCCACTCATGCGCGCGGCATTCCTTGCTTTCGCTACGCCGGGCTGCCACAACGACAATCACCCCGCACATTTCGATCGTGATCCCTGCGCCACTTCTTGGCTACTGTCAGAAATACCAGTCTTTTAGATCAATACGGCATTTGAAACCGCTGTTCAATCTCGAACCCGAGTACACGTCCGTCGCTGCCGAGATGACCTCAATCCTCGCCGGGCAACTCAACCCTCGCCACTAACCCCGCGCTCGAGCGATTACGCAACGTCAGCTCGCCACCCTGTTCGCGCACAATCGCGCGGGCAGCCGACAGCCCAAGGCCTACGCCGCCAGTGTCACGATTGCGCGAGGTTTCCAGGCGGAAGAACGGGTCGAACACTCGCTGCAAAAACTCCTCGGGAATCCCCGGCCCGGCGTCGCTGACCTCGATGCAGATCAAATGCCCGTCACGACTCAGAACCGTGCGTGGTTGCGTCCCGTATTTCACGGCGTTTTCCAGCAGGTTGACGATCACCCGTTTGATGCCCAGCGGCCGGCCGTAATACACCAGATGTGGCGGGCCGCTGAAGTCGATGGCGATGTTCTGGTCGCGGTAGTCGTCGATGATGGTTTGCAGCAACTCCGAGAGATCGAACGCGGTGCATGGCTCGAGGTGCGTGTCTTCGCGGAAAAAGGCGAGTGCGGCATTGATCATCGATTGCATCTCTTCGATGTCGCGAATCATCTTGCGCTGGTAATCGAGGTCTTCCATGAACTCGCTGCGCAGGCGCATGCGCGTCAACGGCGCGCGCAAATCGTGGGAGATGGAGGCGAGCATGTGCGTGCGCTCGGCGATGAAATGCTGGATCTGCGCCTGCATCGTATTGAAGGCGATGATTGCCTGACGGATCTCGTGCGGGCCTTCGATGTGGATCGCCGGTGCCTTGATATCGCCGCCAAACCGGCGTGCGGCGTGCGCAAAACGCTGCAACGGGTTGGCCAGTTGCCGCGTGGCGATCCACGCCACCAGCAACGTGGCGACCAGCCCGAGGCCGATGATCACGGCAATCCGCAGGTTAAAGCTCAGGCCCCAGCTGCGTTGCGGCGGGGTGAACGATAGCCAGCTGTCATCGGCCAGCCGCACCAGCGCAACGTAGTGCGCCTGCGGATTGCCTTGCGGCCAGTCGTCGGGGTTGAACGCGTCGATCTGCCGGTTATCGCCGAGCAACTGCCGCAACGCCGGCACTTTGCCTGCTTCAACCGGGGCGCCGGTGCCGGGCAGGTCGAAATCCGCTCGATGGGCTTTCCACAACACGACCAGCGTCGGGCTGCTGGCTGCGCTGGCCAACTGCGCGCGTAACTCAGCAGGCGCCGCTTCGATCACCCGGGTGGTGGCGGCGATCTGCTCCAGCAGGCCGCTGCGCTCGATGGGCGGACGCGCCCAGATGCCTGCGACCTGTACGAACATGGCGTTGAGGATCAGCGAGGCGAGCATGGCCGCGACAATCGTCAAGGCGATCCGCCGCCGCAGGCTGTCGTGGCGCAACAGGCGCAGGATCACGAGCGGCTGACCTTGGCGGTAAACATATAGCCTCCATTGCGCACGGTGCGGATCAAGTCCGGGCGCTTGCTGTCGGGTTCGATCTTGCGCCGCAGGCGACTGACCTGCACATCGATGCTGCGATCAAACGCCTCGTGGCCCTGGCCGTGCGTCAGGTCGATCAGTTGTTCGCGGGTGAGGATGCGTTGCGGGTGCTCGAGAAACACCAGCAACAGATCGAATTCGCCGGCCGACACAGGGATCATCACGTGTTCGGGCGAGCGCAGTTCGCGGCAGGTGATGTCCAGATGCCAACCGGCGAAAGCAATGATTGGCCGTGAGGATTGGGTACTGCGAGGCGCCTGATCAGCGGCCCGGCGCTGCAAGGCACGCACGCGCGCCAGCAACTCCTGCGGGGCGAAGGGTTTGGTCAAATAGTCGTCCGCCCCCAGCTCCAGACCGACAATCCGATCACTCAACTCGGCCATGGCCGTGAGCATGATGATCGGGATGCCCATCTGCGCCCGAACCTTCTGGCACAGGCTCAGGCCACCTTCACCGGGCAGCATCAGGTCGAGAATGATCGTGTCCGGCCGGGCCTGCGCGATCGCCGCCCACATCGCCTCGCCATGCGCGGCCACTTCGACCTCATAGGCGTGCTGCACGAAGAACTTCTTCAGCAGGGAGAGAATTTCCACGTCGTCATCGACGATCAGCAGTCTGCTCACGTTGGCGCGATCCAGGAACCGAAAAAGAACGCATCTAAAAGCATTTCGCCGCCCCGGTCATTTATTTCAATCCTGCAACATTCCTTCCGTGCGGACATCAACGCGACATCGCCGGGCAAAAAACCTCGGGCAATCTGCGGGCATTCCATCCAAAGGAGGCTCACATGAAGTACATGAATAGCAGCTTTGGCACCAACGGCCACGGCGCCACGCGTCCGCTGATCCTGACCCAGCGCACCACCGCGCCGGGCCACGACACGCCGATGTTTTTCCAGGAGATCGGCCTCGGGCTGACCAGCGATCAGAGCCAACTGGTCATGCGTCGCTACTTCGAGCGCTTCAGCCCGGCGGGGGCGCAATGGGTGGAATACATCCACTCGATTTCGACGGTTGAATTCATCCACTGGATCATGGCGCACGGCCAGTTGCGCATCGAGTGTTCCGACAATACCCCGCACAAGAAGGAAACACATTGATGAGTAGCCATCGCTCACTGGCGCTGTTGTTCGCCGCCACGCTCGTGTCGGCATGCAGCAGTAAAAAAGTCCCCGTCGAGCCGCATACGGGTTTTCTGTCCAATTACAGCGTACTCAAGGAAGGGCAGACACCCTCGGGGCAGAAGGTGTTGAGTTGGGTCAGCCCGGCATTGGCGAACGGCCATTACACGAGTGTTTACCTGGCACCGAGCGAGTTTTATCCGAGGGCAGAACCTACAGAGCGGATCCCACAAAGCACGCTGTCCGGCGTGACCAGTTACTACGATGCCACGCTCAAGCAGGCGCTGGGCAAAGTGGTGCCACTGGTGTCGAAACCCGGACCGTACACGCTGATTGTGCGACCGGCGATTACCCAGGTTGCGGCCAGCACTCAAGGGCTGCGCTTTTATGAATGGCTGCCGGTCACGCTGGTCGCGGCGGGCGTAAGCACGGCCACCGGCATTCGTGATCGGGACAGTGAAATTGCCACCGAAGTGTCATTCCATGACGGTGCGACCGGGGAGGTCGTTGCAGAGGTAGTGCGTGCGGGCCTGGGCGTGCCACTGGAAAACGACAAGCAAGTGATGACGCCGGACAACGTCAAAAGCGTGCTCGATGGCTGGGCCACTGACTTGAGTCAGTCTTATGTCGCCGTGCGCAAAGCACGGGTGGTCGACATCCACTAACAGCTGTTACCTGAGGAAGCCAATCGAAGCGGTAAAAATGACCGCGCGTTATGTCGACCGACCGGAACTGCGTTCGGAGATTGGCTTGGTTAGTTTGCCTGACAGAAGCCTTTCTCCGAGTGCGCGGTGTGTGATTACCTTTAAGGGAATGTTCAATCCCGACGATTAACGGGGCTTTGGGTGGAGACTCACAGTTCCCCTAATCTTCCGAAAAGCTTCCCGTGCTACCTCCTCGCAAGATAACCCGGAATCGTCAACGGTTAAAAAGATCAAATTAGGCTTAGCTCCATACTTAGATCGGATTGAATCGGTCGGCATACTTCTGTCGACGAAAATAAATCCATGTTCCAGTAACATCTCTAATTCCATCTCACGAGTCCACGCTGCATATTCTGCGTCGGATTCCAACAGCTCATATTCGTAATGATCGCTATAGTCTCTCCAAGAAAGAGGAGGTAATCGTAATTGTTTCAACTTTTCATCCACATGCGCACGCGTAACTTGGGCTGGGGGGATTAGCACCAATGCCAATTTCTTTTCCATGTTATGTCTCTCCTTTAGTGGTTCGTTTTGTGCAGCAAGCACTTCTTCTGCCCTAACGAGGCTGCGCCCCGCGATCCTTTCGAACAACTGTCAGAAGTGATAGTTCTTCAGATCATTCCGAAATACGAAATCGTATTCGATATTCGATCAACCCTAAGTGCAAGTAGGTCTAGAGCGCTTCTAGTGCGGGATGCTCGCCGAGGTAGCAAAGCACGGGTGGTCGGCATCCACTAACATCATCAGGCGGATCTTCGAAGCGAAGCTGCGCCAAGGCGCCAGCGAGTCTGGCGCCACGACGGTTATGTTCGGGAGTGCCTGATGTCTGTGAGTGTTGCGCCGCGTTTACCTTCCATCGACAGTTTATTGCGCCACGCGGCGTGTCAGCCGCTGGCCGAGCGTTATGGGCGCGAGGCGTTGCTTGGGTGTTTGCGTCAGTTGCTCAATGAACTTCGATCCGACGTGCAGCAAGGTCAATTGACGGCGATTGAAATCAGCCCCGAAGTCCTGGCCGGACGCGTTGGCGAACGCCTGGCGATGCAAACGCGCAGCAACGTGCGCCGGGTGTTCAACCTGACTGGCACGGTGTTGCACACCAATCTCGGCCGCGCCTTGTTGCCTGAGGAAGCCATCGAAGCGGTGCAGATGGCCGCGCGTTATCCGCTGAATCTCGAGTTCGATCTGGCCAGCGGCAAACGCGGCGACCGCGATGATCTGATCGAAGGTTTGATCCGCGAACTGACCGGCGCCGAAGCCGTGACCGTGGTCAATAACAACGCCGCCGCCGTGCTGCTGACGCTGAACAGCCTCGGCGCGCGCAAGGAAGGCATCATCTCGCGCGGCGAGCTGATCGAGATCGGCGGCGCATTTCGCATCCCCGACATCATGGCCCGCGCCGGCGTGCGCCTGCACGAGGTCGGCACCACCAATCGCACCCACGCGCGCGACTATGCAGCGGCGATCAATTCGCGCAGCGGTTTGATCATGCGCGTGCATGCGAGCAACTACAGCATCGAAGGTTTCACTGCGCGGGTGCCGACTGCGGAGCTGGCCGAGTTGGCGCACAGTCACGGTTTGCCGCTGCTTGAAGACCTCGGCAGCGGCAGTCTGCTGGATCTGACCCGCTGGGGTTTGCCGGCGGAACCGACGGTGCGTCAGGCATTGCTCGACGGGGCAGACATCGTCACTTTCAGTGGCGACAAATTGCTCGGCGGGCCGCAGGCCGGGTTGATCGTCGGGCGCAAAGAGCTGATCGCGAAGATCAAGAAAAACCCGCTGAAACGCGCGCTGCGGGTCGACAAGCTGACCTTGGCCGCGCTGGAAGCGGTGCTCGGGCTGTATCGCGATCCGGATCGATTGGCCGAGCGCTTGCCGAGTCTGCGCCTGTTGACCCGAGCGCAAGCGGAGATTCTCGAGCAAGCCCGGCGCCTGCAACCGCCAATGGCGCAGGCGTTAGGGGAATCGTGGAATGTCAGCGCAATCCCGGCACTGGGCATGATCGGCAGCGGCAGCCAACCGGTGGCGCGGCTGCCGAGTGCCGCGCTGTGTTTGCGCCCGCACGTGTCGAAACGCTTGCGCGGGCGCTGTCTGTTGAATCTTGAAGCGGCGTTGCGCGCATTGCCGATTCCGGTGCTCGGGCGCATCGACGATGACGCGTTGTGGCTGGATCTGCGTCAGCTCGATGATGAGCCGGCGTGGCTCGCGCAACTCGGGCAGTTACAGACGTGATCGTCGGTACGGCTGGGCACATCGACCACGGCAAGACCTCGCTGCTGCAAGTGTTGACCGGGCAGTCCGGCGACCGTCGCCCGCAAGAACGCGAACGCGGGATGACCATCGACCTAGGTTATCTCTACGCCGAGCTGGCGCCAGGTGCGGGGCTGAGCGGATTTATCGACGTGCCGGGGCATGAAAAATTCACCCACAACATGCTTGCGGGCGCGCAGGGCATTGACCTGGTGTTGCTGGTGGTCGCGGCGGATGACGGCGTAATGCCGCAGACGCGCGAGCATCTGGCGATTGTGCAATTGCTCGGGATTCCGCGGGCGCTGGTGGCGATTACCAAGTGTGATCGGGTCGAGGCGGGCAGGGTGGAGGAGGTGCAGCGCCAGGTGCTGGATCTGTTGGCTGCCGGACCGTTTGCCGACGCGCCGCTGATCGCGGTTTCGAGCGTGACGGGCGAGGGCGTTGATGCGTTACGCGAGGCCTTGCTTCAGGCGCAGGACGAAGTTGCTGCGCGAAGTGTGACGGGCGGATTTCGTTTGGCCATCGACCGGGCGTTCAGTGTGGCCGGCGCGGGAATCGTGGTGACGGGGACGGCGTTATCCGGCTCGGTTAGCGTGGGCGAAAAACTCATGCTCGCGCCGGCAGGCAAAGCCGTGCGGGTGCGCGGGCTGCATGCGCAAAATCAAGCGGCCGAACAGGCTGTCGCCGGACAACGCGTGGCACTGAATATCAGCGCCGAGCGTCTCGAACTCGAGCACATTCATCGCGGCCAGTGGTTGCTCGCCGAATGGCTGCATGCGCCAACGCAAAGGCTGGATATCGAGTTCCAGTTACTGCCTGAAGAGCCGCGCAACTTCGAACACTTCCAACCGGTGCATCTGCACCTCGGCACACAAGATGTGATCGCGCGCGTGGCGTTGCTTGAAGGATCACGCCTGAATCCCGGCGAGCGCATGTTCGCGCAATTGTTGACGAACGCGCCGGTCCACGCGGTGAAGGGCGACCGGCTGATCCTGCGTGACCACAGCGCACAACGCACCCTCGGCGGCGGCATCGTCCTCGATCCATTCGCCCCGGCCCGCCAGCGCCGCAGCCCGGAACGCCTAGCGCAGCTGAAAGCGCTGGCGATCACCGCTGATCTCGAACAAGCATTGCCGAGCTTGCTCGAACACAGTCCCGGTGGCCTCGATCCGCAACGGCTGGCGCGCCAGTTCAACCGCCCGCGTGACGGTTGGACACTGCCAGAAAACGTGCGACAGATCGAAACCCGCCAAGGCCCGGCGCTGTTCAATGCGCAGCGTTGGGGCATTCTCAAGTTCACGCTACTGGAGCAACTGGCGCGCCTGCATGAGCAGGAACCCGATCAGATGGGGCCGGATCGTGATCGCCTGCGGCGTTTCAGCGGCTTGAACCTTGAACGCGCGACTTTTATCAGTCTGCTCGACGAATTGCTGGTTGCCGGTTCGATCAGTGCGAGCGGCCCGTGGCTGCACTTGCCCGATCATCAAGTACGCTTGAATGCCGACGACGAAAACCTCTGGCAACTACTGCAACCGTTGTTCGAAGACGCCGGTTTCGATCCGCCGTGGGTGCGCGATGTGGCCCATGCCGTAGGCCAGGACGACGCCACTGTGCGTCTGCTCCTGCGCAAACTGGCGCGGCTCGGCCTGATGCATCAAGTGGTGCGCGATCTGTTCTTCAGCGATATCACGCTGCGGCAAATAGCGGCGGTGCTGCTGCGCCTGGCTGAAGAAAATCCGCAGATCCAGGTCACAGCGTTCCGCGATGCGCTAGGCTTGGGGCGCAAGCGCAGTATTCAGATTCTGGAATACTTGGATCGTCTGGGGCTGACCCGGCGCATCGGTGATCGTCGGCAGATTCGCCTGGACAGCGCGCTGGCAACGTCCGTGGTCAACTGAGTTCAAGGAAGGCAATCGCGCCCGGTGGCGCGGCCGGGCTTCAAACCCGGTTGGGGACGGCATCCGTTCCCGGGCAGGTTCGACTCCGGCTGCCTTCCGCCAATCCACCGTCAAGCGCGAGTTCTTCGAACAGCTGGACGAGTTGTTCTGACTCAGAACCCCAGCGGGTACTGAATCACCACATACACCCGATCAATATCATCGCCGGCCTGAGCACCGTTCGCACGGTGCGAAACATGCGACAACTGCACCGACAGATCCTTCGCCGGCCCCGACTGCACAACGTAGTGCAGATCAGTATCGCGCTCCCAATGCCGGCCGCCGTCGCCTTGCTGCGGTTGGTAGTCACCGCTGTCCGCATCGAACGGGTTGTAGGCGCCGCCCTTGGGTGCGCGGGTGCCGTCGATGTGGCTGCCGGAAACGTAGCGGGTCATGAATTTCAGGCCGGGAATGCCCAACGCACCGAAGTCGAGATCGTAACGGGCCTGCCAGGAACGTTCGTTGGCGCCGTTGAAGTCGGCGTATTTGATCGAGTTGGCGAGGTAGATCGAGTCGCCGCCAACGAAATCGAACGGCGTGTTGCCATCGATGCGCTGCCAGCCGAGCAGCACGGCCTGCGCGCCAAAAGTGTATTTGCCGGACAGACTGAACGCGGTGTTGTCGATGGCGCCGGCCAGCGCCTGCCCGGTATCGCGGGTGTGATAGACGTTGGCGTCGAGCAGCACGCCGGACTGCTTGAAGTGCAGGTTGGCGTAATACTGGTGCCAGGTATCGCTCAGATCCGAGGCGTACAGCGCACCGCCGAGCGGGCTGTCGCTGAACAGATCGGCGCCGACGAAACTGATGCCGCCGGCCTCGGTATTGGCGCCGTAGCCGTAGAAATCGCCTTTACCGGATGAACTGTCCTGATTTTTGAATGCAGTGAAATGACCCGCGACCAGGTTCAGATTGTCGATTTCATGGCTGGTGAGCAGTAAACCCGTAGCGTATTCGGGTTGCAGGCGTTTGTCGGAGGTGTCGAATACCGGCGTTTCGACGGTCATTTCGCCGAAGGCGAGGGTAGTGCGCGAGGCCTTGATCTTGAGCGCGCCACCGGCGCTGGAGTACTCACTTTCGCTGCGCCCGTCGCTGTCTACCGGTAGCAGTCCCGTGCCGGAATGGCCTTTGCCGCCATCCAGTTTCAATCCGTAAAAGGCGTGAGCGTCCACCCCGAATCCAACAGTTCCTTCGGTGAAACCGGATGCGAAACTTCCGATAAACCCCTGAGCCCACTCCTGTTTATAGTTTTTGCCTGTAGGCGAGGGCGAGCGGTAGTCGTTGTTCAGGTAGAAGTTGCGGCTGAGCACTGCGGTTTGCGCATCGTCGAGAAAGCCGCTGGCCGACGCCGCTTGGGTCAAACCCGAAACCAACAGCGCCAGCGTGACAGGCGAATACGAAAAAACCTTCATGGGGGCGTGACCAGCAGTGGGGAAGTGCGCTGATAGTCGGAGACATTATGGTTCGACGATTGAGCGGATGTGCTGAGTGATGTCCATTGCCGGTATTCGTAAGCGGTCGTGGCCTTCGACGCTGAAACCCGCCAGCCAGAAATCAAGTTAAAGTGCTGATCAATTTCTGTTGATGCCTGAATCATGAATCGTCAGCTATTTGTTTCTCTCGATGGACCCAAGGGCACGGGTAAAACCACGCTGTTGGAGGCTGTTACCAAAGCACTGAGGGCCGAGAACAAAAAGGTCATCCGGCTTTGCGAGAAAAAAAGCGATCCCTTCAGAGGGGAAACGATGGCCCTCGTTAACCAATTCGTCAGACATCCAACCCGGGATCTGGAATTGAGGGTGTGTGAGCGCTTTGCAGATAGCCGTGCCTGGATGTCCGAGCACGTGCTGACCAGGCAGCCAGCAGACAGCATCATCCTGATAGATCGCTGGTATCCCTCCGATGCCGCGTTTCGCCGGATAGTGCCGTTTGCAGAAACTCTGCAGTTGAACATCGATCGCAACGTGCGCGTGCCAGACCTGCATGTCGGGGTTGTCACCGCCCCTGAGATTTCCTGGGCAAGGGCAGCGGAACGACGGCGTGGACTGAGCAGTACCGTAATGCACAAACTGGAAGAACAGGTCGCGAGCACCGCAGCGTTCGAGCAAGCGATTGCGGATCATGGCTGGATATTGTGCCGCAACGAAGGAACGATCGAAGACGCAACGATGCAGGTGATTTCCGAGATCTATAAAGTCCTTTGATGCAGGGGCAGGGGCGCACAGCCATGCCCGTGAACATATTCGGATGCGGCACAGCTACTCACATTTATGCGAAAAGGGGCGAAATAATTGCCGATCAAATATGTTCGCAGCCTCACTGGACGAAGGCGCACCCCGGACGCTAATCGTCACCTTGGATTGGCCTTGGCCTTTGTCGCTGGGGCAATCAATGCAGGTGGTTTCCTGGCGGTAAATCAATACACCTCGCATATGACCGGCATCGTCTCCGCAATGGCGGACAACAGCGTATTGGGAGCATACGGTTTGGTGCTGAGTGGCGCCGGAGCCTTGTTATCCTTCATCGCCGGTGCTGCATGCTCTGCGGTCATGGTCAATTACTCCCGACGAAGGCGAATGCACAGTGAGTTTGCATTGCCACTGCTGTTTGAGGCGGTTTTATTGATTGCCTTCGGCTTTCTGGGGGCGCGGCTGTCGACGGTAGATGGTTTGTTCGTATCCGTCACGGTGATGTTGCTGTGCTTCATCATGGGTTTGCAGAACGCGGTGATTACAAAAATTTCCAGGGCAGAGATTCGTACAACGCACGTCACCGGAATCATTACGGACATTGGCATCGAGTTGGGAAAACTGGTCTATAGGAATGCCGTGGATACATCCGGGCAACCTAAAGTCCTCGCAGATCGGGCCCGACTGAAAATCCTGATATTGCTGGCGTTGAATTTCTTTGCAGGCGGCATGGCAGGTGCTTTCGGGTTCAACTACATCGGGTATATCGCAACCATTCCGCT
Source organism: Pseudomonas sp. TWP3-2 (assembly GCF_049897765.1). Taxonomy (NCBI): domain Bacteria; kingdom Pseudomonadati; phylum Pseudomonadota; class Gammaproteobacteria; order Pseudomonadales; family Pseudomonadaceae; genus Pseudomonas; species Pseudomonas sp. TWP3-2. The sequence continues at coordinate 245,540 of NZ_JAFCWW010000004.1, forward strand.
TGCGATGGTTTTGTTGACGCTGGCGATCGTGCCGGTTCTGGATGACGTCATACGCTTTGTTCGCCGCGCGATGCGCAGGTAGTACGCAGAAGTAATAACAACGGATTTACTGAATACGAGGCTGCAGCTCAAGACCGAGCAGGAGCGTGTCGCGATCGAGGCCGGTGAACTGGCGCCCGATAGCGATCTGTCAGCGTTATTTGCGCTTGAGCAAGTTCGGGTCGTTGCAGCGCTGATGCAGTTGCGTCACCCGCGCGGGCAGACCCGCTCCAAGCGCACGTTTATCGAGCGGGCACAGATGCAACAACTCTTCTTCGACGATGCGATTGCTCAGACCCAACTCCAGTTCCGGGCAATCGAGATCGAGCCAGTCACCGTGTTGCAGCGGGGTTTCGCTGTCAGGATGGCCCAGGCCATGAAACACGTAGTGAACCATGCCTGGCTGCAGGAACTGTTCGTGTTGTTCGAGGAATGCTTGGGTGTATTTGCGCAGTGAGTGCCATTCCTTCAGATCGATATCGTACTCGCGATAGGAGATTTGCCTTTCCTGACGCTCGATACGAGCGTTGATCGACAATCGACACTGCAACTCTCCAAGAATCATTGCCGGAGCCAGTGCGCATTCGCGAAGATACGCCTGGTTGGCGTCCGGCGAGTCGAGGTTGCCGAGCAGTGGATCGTGCACTTCGTTACCGATGGTGAATCCGACAAAGTGCAGTTTGCCGAAGGAGTCGACCATATAAATGCAGACGATTCCCGGTTCACTGGCAATGCTCAGCGCCTGATAAGGGATGTTGAGCGCCTCACCCTGCGTCTTGAGCAGACTGCCGTTGCCTTTGTAACTCCACGCCTGCTTTTTCGACATCGTCAGGCTGACCGTGCTGACCTGGGCGAGCAAGTTATTGCCGGGTTTGAGTGGTGGCTGCAGGTCGATGTCCTGGCTGCTGTCACTGGCGGGCAGATGCTTGAGATGCTCGGCCCAGCCGCGATGCCAGCGACTGCAATACTGCAATGTTTCATACAGCCCGCCCTGTTCGGGAAACATGCGCAGGTTCTGGCCCGTCTGGAAGTCGAACACACCGATGCCTCGGTGTTCATGCTGGCGAAGGTCGAGCAACATCAAATAGTGTCCCATGATCTCTAATCCTTGAGCGGTAGGCTGATCGGCAATGCGTTCGCGGCTGACAGGGCAGGGAGGGGTTGCAGATTGTCGCGCAGACCCAGCGACAACAGCAGGCCGCCGATGCTCCCGGCCAGTGCGACGTACAAAATCGATGGCAGGCCGAAATGCATGGCGGCGTAACCGGCGACGGCGGGTGACACGCCACCGCCAAGGATCTCGCCGAACCCGACGACAATGCCGGTGGCAGTGGGAAGCAGTGCAGGTGGCACCGACTCGCTGGTCAACGGCCCGACGGTCATGCAGATCAGGCTGAAGTTGAAGAAAGACAAAAGGAACAGCAGCAGAAATAACAACCCGGTAATGGCCGGGCTGATGATTAACAGCCCCACCAACGTTGCGCTGGTCATGAAGGAAACAATGACCACCGGTTTGCGTCCCAGTCGGTCCGACATCGCCGGAATGATCAACTGACCGATAAAACCACCAACACCCAAGGCGGATATCACGAAGGCCATCGACAGCGTTTCAAGGTGCATGAAGTCCGTGAGGTAACTGGGCAACATGGCACACAGTACGAACTGGCAAGTAAGAATGCAGAACATGATCAGGATGTTCAGGCTGACATTGCCGCTTTTAAAGGCACTCAACCAGTTCGCCCAAACCCTGCCTGAAGCTGGTTGCTGTTGTGCCGGCAAGGGCGCCGGTGTATAGATTTTCCACAAATAGCCGGCCAGCAGTAGACCGGGCAACGAGATAATCGCGAAAACCATGCGCCACGAATCGAATAGCTCCAACAGACTGGCAGCCAGCAATGGCCCCAGGCACAGTCCGAGAATCGGGAATAACGCCTGCTGGAAACCCAGATTCTGTCCGCGGCGCTGCGGATGCGAAACCTCATCGGTGACTATGATACTGGTCGGTGTGAACGCACCTTCGCAGAGACCCATCAGCCCGCGGATGACGACCAGCCCGAAAAGTCCTCCGGCCAGAGCCGACATCCCCGAGAGCAGCGACAGCACTGCAATTGAAAGGACCAGCACGGTCTTGCGACCCAATCGATCAATCACGTAGCCCGCGCCCAGGGCTGAAAAGCCCCAGGCGAAGGCCAGTGCTGCCGAGAGCATGCCGAGGTCCTGATAATCCAGCTGCAAGTCACGCATGATCACGGGAAACAGCGGCAAAATGATAAAGCGATCGAGCCCGACGAGGCCGAAACTCAAGGACAGCAGCAAAACCATCCGTCGTTCATATTGCCGCTTGGGCGGCGTAGCGAGATTGTCTCTGATCATCGTTCATCCTCCATGTGAAACCATTAATCAGGTGCAATGAAGGGTTTCCGAAGGAGGTCGAGAAACCGTGGCGTCGTACAGACCGCCAAGGTTTCTTGCAGACTCAAACGTGGCCCCGGCAAAACACGGGAATCAGGCTACCCATTCACCCACGGCCATTTCGGCGGTGAAGCCTGGGCCGAAAGCTGCCAGCATGCCGACATCGCCGGAGTTAAGACCCGACTCGAACTGTCGCTTGAGCACGTCGAAAACCACAACGCTGGCAATGTTGCCGGCTTCGGCGAGGCTGTTACGCGACTGCGAAACACGGTTCGAGGCAAGGTCCAGCTGCAGGACCAATTCGTCAAGAATCTTGCGGCCGCCAGTGTGGAAGATGAAGAAGTCGTTCTGCGCACAGTTCTGTTCAAGAGTGTCGTAGTTGAGTTTCTCCATAATCGGCGCGACATCTTTAATCGAGTTCATGACGGCTTTGTCCAGCGTAAAGTGGAAGCCGGTGTCCTTTACATCGTATTTGATGTAGTGCTCGCTCTTCGGCAGGAAGAAAGAGTTGGTGGAGCGGATCTTGAATCCTGACGCTTGATCATCAGCGCGCAATACGCAGGCAGATACGGCATCGCCAAAAAGTGCAGCGGAAATGAACGCGTGCAACTTGGTATCGTCAGGCTGATAACACAGCGACGAGAACTCCAGCGAGACAATCAACACATGATTACGCGAATCCAGTTTGGCGAAGTCATTCGCCCGGTTAATTGCTGCAGCACCGGCGACGCAACCGAGCTGGGCGATCGGCAACTGCACCGTAGAAGTTGGCAAGTCCAGATCGTTGATCAGGTGTGCGGTGAGTGACGGCATCATGAAGCCGGTGCACGAGGTGACCACTACCATACGGATGTCATTGGTCGTCAAGCCAGCGTTTTCAATGGCTTGGCGGGCAGCCACGGAAGACATCTGGCGGGCTTCACGCTCATAGACAATGCTGCGGTGAGTGAAGCCGGTGTGCACCGCCAGCTCTTCGATCGGCAGGATCAAATGCCGTTCGTTGACTTCGGTATTCTGGATCATACGTTTGGCCAGGGCCATGCGCGGATGGTCGCCGTGCAAGCTCTCCAGATGTTCAATCATCTGTTGCTGAGTGATCTTGTTCTTCGGGAACATTACGTGCGGGAGACAAAGAGTCGACATGATGAATCCTCGGCCATATATAGCCAATAATTAGTTTGGGAGTAATTCCCGGTTTAAAGTAACGGCAGTTTGCTACCCCCGAAGCAACAGGGGGTTAAATGCTTTTGGCTAATAAGTTATTTTTATAAGCAACGCAATTCTTGTTTTAATATTCGAGCGGTCGAGCATCAGTAACTAACGCTCGACCGTTTTATCTATACGTCCAATACAAACTTGTAGGCGTATTGCCAGGCCAGATTGCTTTCGCGCACATGTTTGCGTACGACCATGCGTACCGGCGCGCCGGTTTTCAGTTTTTCCGGATGAGTGATGTCAACGATTTCCGACGCGATCACCAAGCCATCGTCCAGACGAACCATCGCCATGCAGCGAGGCACTGTTTCGCCGTAGCCCATGGCGGCAAGGATCGGATTCTCGGCGTGAGCCATGACTTCGATCTTGCCGCTGCGGGCGCAGCGGTATGGTTTTACGTTGAGCGAATTGCAGGCGCCGCAAACAGTACGACGTGGGAAAAAGATTTCCTTGCAGTCTTCGCATTGACTGCCTTCCAGACGATATTTGCCGCCGTGTTCGCGCCATTCGCGAAGCATGCTGGCAGTGGTCATCCGATGAATCTGTTCGGGGTACATAGACATGGTCCGGCTCCTTAGTCGTTGGAAAGAACGATCACTGAGTTGTGGGCGGCATAACCTCCCAGGTTTTGCGACACGCCGATGCGTGCGCCCTTGACCTGGTTGTCGGATTCACCACGCAACTGACGGAACAGTTCGGTGATGTGCAGAATGCCGTCACAACCGGACGCATGACCGCGGCCAATGTTGCCGCCGTCGGTGTTCAATGGCAGCGGACCGTCAATGCCGATGCCGCCCTCCAGGACAAAATCACCGGCCTGACCCTGTTTGCAGACACCCATCGATTCCATCTGGATCAGACCCGCGCCGAGCAAGTCGTAGACCTGCGCGACATCGATATCCTTCGCGGTGATGCCGGCCTTTTTATAGGCGATTTCAGCGCAAGCGATGGAGTTGGCCGAGACGGCCATGCCGACATTTTTTGGCAGGCCCGGGTGATGCAGGGTCGGGTTGTGAAAACGCGTGCCGAAGTAATGGGAAACGCCTGTATAGGCGCATCCGCGAACGAATACTGGTTTGTCGGTGTATTTGTGAGCCAGGTGTTCGGCGACCAGAATCGCGCAACCGCTCGCTTCACCCCAAGCCAGCATCGAGCCGAAGGCTTCGCTGTTTTTCAGGGTATCGATAGATGGAATCGCATGGCCGAAGCGTGTGGCATTCGGGGTGTTGTGCGCATAAATACGCATCTGCCGGCCAAAGGTCGCCAACACATCAGCTTCACGCCCGGCATAACCGAACTTTTCAAAATATTCCGCCGTCGCCAGGGCAAAAGCGTCGGTGTGGGAAATACCCAGGAAGTAGTCGTACTCACATTCGGTACTGGAACCGATGTATTCGGCATAGTTGAAGTGGTCGGTCATCTTCTCGAAGCCGCCGACCAGAACAATGTCGTATTCCCCGGAGGCAATCATTTGATGGCCCATCTGGAACGACACGGAACTGCTGGTGCAGTTGGCAGTGCTCATGAACGTCGGCGCCGGGCTGATGCCCAACGTGTCGGAGATGGTCGGGCCGAGACCGCCATATTCCGAAATGCCCTCGCCGTGATAACCGTAGGCCACACCCTGGATTTCCCGAGGATGCATCCTGGCGTCTTTAATAGCTTTATATGCCGACTCGACGATCATTTCCTTGAACGTCTGCCGGACCCTGGAACTTCCCGGTTTCGGCGTATAGGCGGCCGAAACGATTGCAACACGACGTGCGCACATGTACATGCTCCTTGCGTAGACAGGCGAAATCAGAGGTAGGCGGTGAGGGCGTAGTCAGGTCGCAAATACTTGAACTCGTATTTGATGGAAGTGCCGTAATCCACGTACAGCTTGTTTTCAAGCGATTCGCGCAGTGGCTTGTTGCGCTTTTGGTAGGCCTCGATGGCAGGGGTAACCGTCAAGGCGATTGCGTCGCTGCCGGCACCGAAACCGTAAGACACCAGCAGGATTTTTTGACCGGGACGCGCCTGGTCGAGCACGCTGATCAAACCGAGTAGGGGGCTGGCAGCACCGGTGTCACCAACGCTGCTCGCGTAGATGCCGGGCTCGACCTGTTTCGGATTGAAACCCAGATGCTTGGCGAGGGAGTAGGGCGTGGACACCAGATTCTGCTGGAACACGACATAGTCGTAGTCCTGCGGGCAGGTGCGCAATTTGGCCATAATGCCTTCCGCCGCCCGGCGAGTCTGGTCTTCCAGACCGATGCTGTTTTTGTCCGAGCCAAGTCCCATCCCGGAGCGAATATAACGATCGCCTTGCGGGCGAATGTTGTCGGCGACATCGGCTGCACAAGAGAAATTGCCATCGAATTCTGCGATGACATTCTCCGTGCCCACCAATAAAGCTGCCGCACCGGCGCCCGCATAGGATTCGGTCAGATCACCTGGGGCGGTGTTGCGATTGATAGTGTCGGCGCCGATTGCCAGGGCGCTGCCGGTCATGCCGGAAGCGACCAGTGCCTGGCAAATCTGCAGCGCAGAAGTGCCGGATTTGCCCGCGAACTGGACGTCGGCGCAATAGGCGTCATAGCCGCAACCGAGCATTTCGAGGATGACAGAGGCCGAGGCGCGGGAGTCATAGGGGTTGGTGCAAGTGCCCAGATACAAAGCCTCGACGCTACTGCCGGGGGCCATATCCAGTGCACGTTGGGCGGCCAATACACCGAGAGTGATCACATCTTCATCAGGTTGAAGAACTGCTCTTTCGGCCACCCCCAACTGGTTTTGCACGAGATGGAGATCGGTGTTCTTCCAGACGTTAATCACTTCTTCGACTTTCAAGCGACAAACGGGAACGCCAGTGCCGTAGCTCACTATTCCTGCTTTTTTCACGTTCATTTTCCTTTTGATTCCATTCGCTGTCAGAAAACAAGGGTGTTGCGTCGCCGTATATCCTGAAACATACGGAAAACTATCTTTAAAGCCTCGCATATCGGAGTTTTGTCGTTTAGCCAGCAAAATCAGCGGTTTGGAGTTTCCGGACGGTTACCCAAAAAAGGGTGCTGATACTGCCACTTTGCCTCTCTCACTGCTATGATACGGAACGTATCGTTTCAGAATTAAAACTGCAGGCTTGATGGTGGTAGAGGACGCTTCCTTGCTCAGACATCCTGCTTGAGCAGTCGGAAACCCCTAAATTAACCAAAAAAGCCTGAAGCGAATTGATTGGAGTCAATGCTCAGCGCGTTTACGTCACTCGAAACGAAACGGACCGTTTCGTTGCGATTTTCGGAAATCCTATACCTTGCATTGTATTTGTCAAGCACCCTGCCTGGAGAATTTACTGTGGCTCGTACACCCTCTCGCAGCTCCATCGGATCCCTACGGAATCCCCACACGCACAAGGCGATCATCAGTTCGACGATTGAGATCCTCAAGGAATGCGGTTATTCGGGACTCAGTATTGAGTCGGTTGCCCGACGGGCGGGAGCGAGTAAACCGACGATTTATCGATGGTGGAGCAACAAGGCTGCATTGATCGCAGAAGTCTACGAGAATGAAAGCGAGCAGGTCAGAAAGCTTCCTGATCTCGGCTCATTAAAAGCGGATCTCGACTTTTTGCTGCACAATCTCTGGAAAGTCTGGCGTGAAACGATTTGCGGCGAAGCATTTCGCTGCGTTATCGCGGAGGCTCAGTTGGACCCTGTGACATTGGTTCAGTTGAAGCACCAATTCATGGAGCGCAGAAGGGAAATGCCGAAGAAGTTGGTGGAAAATGCCATCAGCAGTGGTGAGCTACCGAAGGACACCAATCGCGAACTTTTGCTGGATATGATCTTTGGATTTTGCTGGTACCGGTTGCTGACCGAGCAGTTGGAGATGGAGCAAGATATCGAGGAATTTACGACTCTTTTACTAAACGGTATCAGTTCGAAGGGGTGATTCTGGTTTTCGAGATGTTCCCCTTAGCCTTGCGCTGGGGGGAACATTTTTTTGCGGGTTCAGTCAGTGCCGAACTCTCGATACAGCTCTGGCAGGAAACTGGCCAGATGGTTGAATTCGCACAGGTCATGAACGGCGAATTCGTAGGCGAGGGTTTCCAGTTCCGCTTCGCCGAAACCGTTGGCCTCCATCAGTGCGGCAGCCTTTTCGGCACCAGGAAAACGCGACATCGACGGATGACTGCCGACCCAGTAGCGACTGGTGAGATAGAGGCCTTCCGGAGTTTCTTTGAACAGGTGCACCATCAGCGACACCGGCACCTCGGGTTGTTCTGCCAGGCTCATCAACGCGCTGACGCTACCGTCGATTTTCGCGTCTCGGTACAGATCGGCACGCAAGCCCAGTTTTTCCGGGTCCTGGAAGTGGATATGCAGGTGCATCAGACGATCGCCGACATATTCCGAGGCGCAGAAGGTATTGCCGTACAAGCGCTGTTCGAAACTCAGCGACGTCTGCTTGAGGCGTTCGTGATTGACGCAGGGATTGCTGACATGGGCATAAGGAAACCACAGGGTATAGCGTTCGGCTTCCAGCGGGTGCCACATGAACCACCATTTCAGCATCGCTGCGGTCGAGCCCGGGAAAAACTTGCGGCTCTGGACATACGCCATTGGCCCGGGCAGCAGGGCGTATCCCGATTCCTCGCTGACGAAGTCTGCCTCCAGCAACCGATTGATGTCCTCGATGCTCGGCGTCATGGTCTGTTCCAGCGGCAGTGGTCCTTGCTGGATCTTGCACACGGCGGAAAGGGGGACATTCATCTGCGCAGAGAAATACTTGGCGTAGGGCTTGTCCTTGATCGCCTCGCGATTGCGCAGGAATTGCTTCTGCATCGGCAGAGAGAAGTAGGTGAACGGGGTCATTACGCGCGCATCCATTGCGGTGTTTTCCTTTGGCTAAATGGCCTTGGACCTGACAACATTCGTCGCCAATATCCGTACCTATCGAGGTATGTAGGTGATTTGAAGCTAAGCTTCATAAAAATAAAAGTCAAATTTGAATTTGAGTTAATAGGAGTTCATGCTCGTGTCCGGTCCAAATCAGGCAGCCTCTCTACGTGCTCAGCGACAAGATGGCCGGGTGACCCGCCAGCACATTCTGGAGACAGCAGGGCAGTTGTTTGCCGATCTGGGGTATGCCAACACCACCAGCAAACAGGTCTGCGAGAACTCCAACTCGAACGTGGCGTCGGTCAATTATCACTTCGAGAACAAGGAGGGCCTGTACCGTGCCGTGCTGCTCGAAGCCCATGACCGTCTGCTCAGCATCGATATATTGTTCAGCTTGAGCCAGAGCCCTGCCTCTGCTGAGGACAAATTGCGTTTGATCATCACCGTCCTGATCGAGCGCGTGCGCAATCATCGAGATGCCTGGGCGCTCAAGGTGTTGAGCCGGGAATTGCTGTCGCCTTCGAGTCTGCTGCCCTCGGTGCTGGAGCAGCAGGCCTATCCAAAAGCGAAGGTGTTTCGCGGCATTCTTGGGCAGATCCTGGGCTTGCCGGACGATCACCCGACCACGCTGCATTGTGCGCTGGGCGTATTTGCGCCTTGTCTTTTCCTGTTATTGGCCCACGAAGCGTTGAGCGAGAACGTGCTGCCGGGACTGGAAATGGAACCCGCCGGGCTGATCGAGCACATGATGACTTACGCTCTCGCGGGCCTCAAAGCCGTGTCGGCGCAATAGCGAACGCGATCAGCGCTGCGCATCGAGTCGAGATCCAATGGCGGCTGGACGCGAGCACGGGAAATGAATAAAACCGTGAGGCGAAGAGAGCAATAGGTACAACTCGACGAGCGCCGATTTTTCCAGCGCTCGGCGATTTGGAGTGTGCCGTCCCGCAGCGAAGGGAGTTCCCTTCAGACACATGATTTAACATAATATACATTACACGTAACAACGTATTACAGGATTAGCCCAGTTGCACAGCAGATTTGAATCTGCGAAACGACTTCTGTCCCAGCCTCACAGCTTTTCCTGTTCAACCATCCGCACGTGTCAGCTGTTCAATCACCGCCTGATGCTGTGGATACTGCGCAATCAATTTCCGCCGATCACCGATCTGCATATCCGCAAAATCAAATCCCGGTGACACCGCTTCGCTGATCAAGCCAAAACCATCCGGTCCGTCTAGCAACCGTGAAGCTTTCCAGATTCCGCCAGGCACGTGCAGTTGTAATTGCTGGCCAGCCAGAATGTCACTGCCCATGATCAACGTCTGCAATGAACCGTCGGCGAAGATCAGGCTGTATTCGACAGGATCGCCCAGATGGAAAAAATGCAGGATGTCTGACTGGTTGAAATGAAACTGACCAACCGGCGATTGCTCGGTCAGCAGATAGTAAATCGACGTCATCAGATAACGTGGTCCGCCAGCGGTTTCGAGCGTGGCGCGCTGATCAGCCTGAAAGGTTCTGCGGAAATAGCCGCCTTCAACGTGAGGCTGTAATTCCAGCGCTCTGATGACATCTCCAGCGCTTGCTTGCTGACTCATGAGTTCCCCCTCCAATTCTGCTGTATATGCATTAGCTACACTAAATCGCCATTTAGTATAGCTATTAGTTATATCACCACATGACGCGTAACGCCGGCCATGAACGAGGGTCACAACGTGTAAGAAATCCCGACCTGAACGGTTCTTGGCGCCCCCGGATAGGCATAAACGTTACCGAACGCGCCTTCTTCATAATCGCGGTCGAATACGTTTTTGAGGTCCAGGTTGAGCCGAACCTTATCGTTGACTTTGTAGAAGCCCAGCAAGTCCACGACCGTATAACTGCCCATCGAGAATGCAGTGTTGGCCGTCTGCCCTGCGCGTTCATCGATGTACTTCAGACCGGTGCCGAGACCGAGGCCTTTGAGCGTGCCATCCTGGAATTCATACATGTTGAGCAGGCTGAAGCTGTTCTTCGGGATGTTCAACAGCCGCGTGCCAGAGCGCAGCACGTTGTCTTTGGTGACTTCGGCGTCGACGTAGGCATAGCCGCCGATCACCCGCCATTCGGGGGTGAGATTGCCGGCGACGTTGACGTCAAAACCACGGCTGCGCACTTCACCGGCGGCGACATTGAAGGTCGAGTCCACAGGATCGGTGGTCAGCACATTGCGCTTCTCGATCTGGTAGATCGCCGCGTCAACGCTTAACTGCTGATCCAGCGCTTCCCACTTGATGCCCATCTCGTATGACTTGCCCTTTTCCGGCGCGAAACCACCGCCAACGCGACTGGCACCGGTGTTCGGTTTGAACGAGCGCGCCGTGTCGGCGTACACCGCCAGCGTCTCGGTCAAGTCGTAGGTCACGCCGATGCGCGGAGTGACTGCATTATCACTGGCCTGCCAGCTCTTACCGGTCGGCACGTAAGTTTCGTAGTCATGTTCGAAGCGTTCGAAACGTGCGCCGGCGAGCACTTTCAGCTTGTCGGTCAGGGCCACTTGATCCTGCACGAACGCGGCGTATGTCTTGAGGTTTTCCTTGTCGTGCGTTGGCGTGCGGGTCAATGCCGGGCGCGGCTGGCCGTAGACCGGATTGAAGATGTCGATCGGGTAGGCACCGACCGCACCGCTGGAACGTTGAATGATCGACTTGTAGTCGTAATCTTCGTACTCGATGCCGGTGAGCAAAGTGTGCTGCAAACCGCCGGTAGTGAAATGGCCGGTCAGGTTGAGCTGCGTGTCCTTGTCGGTCCACTCCAGCTTGCGATAGTTGAAGTTGCGTCCCAGGGTCCGCCCATCAGCAGCGATGCCGTTGGCCTCGATTGCGTCGCCCTTGAGCGAACCGTCGAGCCACTGGAAGCCGCCGCCCAGCGTCCAGTCGTCATTGAGCATATGCTCGAAACGCAGCTGCGCCATGTTGTTGTCATTGTGCAATTTGCCGACATCTTTCTCGCCGAAAAACGTGTCGCGCGAGGCCGTGCCGATCTGTCGCGGATAGCGCGTCACGCCACGATCCAGCGGCGCGTTGTTGCGCATGAAATCGCCTTCGAAAATCAGCTTGGTCGCGTCGGTGGCCTGCCACGTGAGTACCGGCGTGATGCCGTAACGTTCGGTTTCAACATGATCGCGGAAGGTGTCGCCGCCCTCGCCGATCACGTTCAGTCGATAAGCCAGGCGACCGTCTTCGTCGAGCGGGCCAGAGGCGTCGAGCGTGCCGCGCTGCATCCCTTGATCATTCAACTGGCTGCCCAGCGTGACGGTACGCTCGGGCAGCGGCTGCTTGGACACCACGTTGAACGTTCCACCCGGATCGCCGCGGCCATAGAGCATGGTCGCCGGACCGCGCAGCACTTCGAGTCGCTCGATCGAGTTGGCATCTGGCATGTTCGGGTAACCGCGGTTGATCGGAAAGCCGTTGCGGTAAAACTCGCCGGTGGTGAAGCCGCGAACGGTAAACGTGGTCAGGCCCTGCCCACCGAAGTTGTTTGCCCGCCCTACTCCCCCGGCGTAATCCAGCGCGTCCTGCAAGCGGGTGGCACCCAGATCCTCGACCACATCCTTCGGGACCACGCTGATCGATTGCGCAGTTTCATGGATCGAGGTGTCGGTGCGCGTGGCGCTGGCCGAGCGCGTCGCGCGATAACCCTGCACCGGGCCATCGGCCCTTTCATAATTCGCGGCGCCGACAATATCGGTTGCGTCCAACTCAAGGGTTGCGGGGGCCACGTCCGTTTGTTCAGCCCATGAGGAAGACGAAAACGCTTGCAGCATGCAAAAGGAAAGCAGGGTTCGACGCATGAAAGAGACAACCTTTACGAATAGGCCAATACAGGAGGTAAATACGCCAACAAATACCCGTGCATGCTATACAAAACCATTCGCAATTAAAACGTATTCCCATTAACGCGGTAAAACCCTGCGGCGTTTATATCTTGGCCACCAGCGCATCGGCGATGCGAATGCTCAGTGCCGCAGCCGCGCTTGAGCGCTCGATCAAAAATCAACCGTAGCCGAAAGCAGATATGTCCTTGGCGTCGACAGCGTCAACCCTGGCTCACTGTCATCAGAAGCCCCGGCAGAACTCCAGTAGCGTTTATCCGCCACGTTCTCGACATTTGCGCGCAAGGTGATGTTCTTCTCATCCACCTTGAACGCATACCGCGCGCCCACATCCAGCCGCTCCCAGGCGTCGATTTCCTTGTTGTTCGACTGATCCAGATACTGCGAGCTGGAATAGATCCCGCGCCCGGTCAGCGTCAAACCCTGCACGTTCGGCACATCCCACTCGGCACCCAGATTGACGTTGTACTTGGGCGTCGCCGGCGCACGATTTCCGTCGAACGTACCGTTTCTGGTGTTGGTCAGCTCGCTGTCGATGTACATCACGCCGCCGAGTAGGCGAAAACCTTGCAGCGGCTCGCCGAACACCGTCACTTCCACACCGTTGTTCTGGCGTTTGCCATTCGGGCCGAAGACCCGCGTGACGGCGTTGGTTTCATAGGCCGGTTGCTTGATCCGGAACACCGCAGCCGTCAGACCAAATGTTCCAGCATCGTACTTGGCCCCAACTTCAACCTGACGACTGATAAACGGCGGGAAAATCTCGTCCTCATTGATTGAAGTCGATGGCGCAATCTTGCCCTGACTCAGGCCTTCCATATAGTTGGCGTACAGCGAGAATCGATCGGTGGCTTTGAACAGAATGCCAGCCGATGGCGAGACCTTTTCTTCATCGTAAGCCGTGGCGCCTTTGATGTTGTCGCTCCAGTCATCTACCTTGACCCGCTGCCAGCGCGCACCGAGTGTCAGCAGCAAACGGTCGTCAAAGAAGCCCATGGTGTCGGCCAGTGCCACGCCGCTGAAACGATTTTCGGTATAGACCTCGGCGTCTTGCCGTGTCGCTCGCACCGGTGTCGGTGTGTCCACAGGGTTATAGAGGTTGCTCGGCGACGCCGCATATCGCGCGCCGCCGTTTTCGAAGTCCATATAGAAGTTGCTGGCCGCCAGGTTGATCTCATGACTGACCGGCCCGGTGTGAAACCAGTTGCGCACGCCAGCGGTGGCCGTGCGCACATTTTCGTCGCGAGTAAAGTCACGCGGCTGCACGCTGAAATCGCCTGCGTTATTGGTGACTGAAACCGCATGGCGCAAGAATTCGTGATTACTTTTGCGCGCACCGACGCCGCCGTAAAGCATGGTCGAATCATTCACGTCGAACTCGGCGTTGAGCGTGCCGAAGGTGTCTTTGGTGCGCGCCTTGCTCCAGGCTTGCGCATAGTTGTGGCGCACGTCGCGGGCATTCGGAATCCGGGCATTCGCGCCGACTTGCACGCGCTCCTGCGGCGCATCGGTAGCGCGTTCGGTGTGGCCGACATCGGTCGATAAGCGCAGGCGCTCACCGCGAAAATCCAGGCCCAGCACCGCCATGTCGCGGTCGACACTCTGGTGATCCCATTCGGTATCGCCAGATTGCTTGACGCCGTTGAAGCGAATGCCGAACTTGCCGTCTTCACCAAAACGTCGGCCGATATCCACCGCGCCGCCCAACTGATTGTTCGACGCATAACTGCCGGTGAACGAGGTGATCGGCTTATCGCTCGCGCGTTTGGGCACCACATTGATGCCGCCACCCACACTGCCGCGCGGTGAGATGCCGTTGATCAGTTGGCTCGGGCCTTTGAGGATATCGACGCGATCAGCCATTTCCATGTCGATGGTGTAAGTCGGCAATATCCCGTAGAGACCGTTGTAAGCCACGTCACTGTTGAACAGGCTGAAGCCGCGAATGGTGAATTGCTCGTAACGCCCGCCGGCCGGATTGGTGGCGCGCACCGAGGGATCACTGGCGATCAGATCACCCAGCGTGCGCGCCTGCTGATTCTTCACCGCTTCGCTGGTGTAAGTGGTCATGCTGAACGGGGTTTCCATGAAATCGCGCGAGCCGAGCAAGCCTTGTGAACCGCGCCGCGCAACCTGGCCACCGGCATACACGTCGCCGCTGCCGGCGTCACTGGCGCCGAGGATCGAGGTCGGCGCCAATTGCAGGCTGCCGCCCTGCGGTGCCGGCAGCAGAATGTACGCTTGCTCGCCCACCGCTTGCAGCTGCAATCCGGAACCCAGCAAAAGCCGAGCGAAGCCCTCCTCCACCCCAAACTCGCCGGTCAAACCGTTGCTGTTACGCCCACTGACCAGTGCCGGATCCACCGACAGATTGACCCCGGCCAAACCGGCAAACCGCGTCAACGCAGCGCTCAAACTGCCGGCCGGCACCTGATAACTGCGGCGCGCGGCGGCGTCATCGGCCCAGCTCACTGGAATCAATAACGGACTGGCACTCAGGCTCAACATCAGGCTCAACTGCAACAACGGACGCAAACGGCTGGGGAATACTGCGGGCATTGGTAGAAGCTCTCGTTTTTAATTCACTTACCTGGAATGACCGGTGAGGCGAAAAAAAGGGACAGGCTTCACGCAATATTTTTTCGAGGGATCAGCGTTACCCAAAAACGCATGCGCGATTGCACCTCCAACGGCAGACTGGCAGCCAGCAACGCGAGCACGCGATCAGTGTTGTCGAGGCGGAAACTGCCGGTGATGCGCAAGGCCTCCAACGCCGGATCCCAACGCAGCAGCCCCGGCCGATAACGGCTCAGTTCGCGCAGGAAATCCCCCAGCGGCTGGTTTTGCGCAGTGAGCACGCCGCTGCGCCAGTCCGCCAGCATTCTGTCGTACGTGCCAATTGCACCGGCCCCACTGGCTTGCAGGCTGACCTGTTGCCCGCCGGTGAGCACCATCAACGGCCCATGCAGAGGTTGTAGCTGCACCGAACCACTGACCACCGACACCTGACAATCGCGCTCATTCAGGCGCACACAAACTTCACTGCGACTGGCGATAACGCTCCCATAAGGCGAACGAATCGTCAGCGCTGCAGTGCCCGGAACATTCAGTGCCATCTCTCCACGCACCAGCGTCAACACGCGCGTAGCGAGATCGACATTCACCGCGCTGTCGGTATTGAGCTGCAACGCACTGCCATCGGCCAACGGCAATTGCTTGCGCTCGCCGGTACTGGTTTGTAGATCGGCGCGCCACACATCCAGCGGCAGTTGCCGGCCGATCAACCACGCCGCCGGTACCAATGCAGCAACGCCAAGTGCACGTTTGATCGCCGCTCGGCGAGCCAGATCCGGACGATCCAGCGTGGCCATCGCCAACTGCGCCGGCAAGCCGGAAAAGCGCTGACGCAACGTCTGGACTTTCTGCCAGGCACTTTCATGGCGGCTATCGCTGCTGCGCCAGGTGTGCAGACGCACAAGATCGTCATCGCGCGCGTCCCCGGATTCCAGTAGCGCCAGCCACTGCGCCGCCGCGCGTGCGACTTCACGGGATTCGGCGGATGGCGCCGCGCGCATTACAAATCCACCAATAGACAGTGTTCGTAGGCTTGCGCCATATAACGTTTGATCGTGCGCTCGGAGACTTTCAGCCGCTCGGAAATCTCGCGGTAACCCAGACCTTCGAGCTGACTCAACAGAAACGCCCGGCGCACCGGCGCTGGCAATCCGTCGAGCAACTCATCCAGCGCTTGCAGGGTTTGCAGCAAAATCCAGCGCTGTTCCGGGGATGGCACGCAGGCTTCGGGAAGATTGGTCAACGCATCGAGGTACGCCTGCTCCAGGCTGCGGCGACTGTAGAAATTGCTCAGCAGGCGTTTGCCGATAGTCAGCAAATACGCGCGCGGTTCACGCATGTCGACGATTGAATGCGAACTGCCAAGTACACGCAAAAAGGTGTCCTGACTCAGATCCGCCGCATCCCACGCGTTGCCCATGCGCCGGCGCAGCCAGTTTTCCAGCCAGCCGCGATGGTCACGGTACAAGGTGTCCAGACTGTGATCCGGCGGCGTCGCTGCTTCAATCATCTCAAGAGACCCTGCGCGAAGGCTTAAATGAGACTGATTCTAATTAATGTTTCAGCGCAAAACCATGCTCATTTCTGACGATTACCATCAGCCGCGCTTCAGCGTCTCACTCGGCAATTCTTTGAACAGCGCGCGATAACTGCTGGAAAACCGCCCCAGATGCCAGAACGACCAGTTCATCGCCACCTCGGCCACCGTGGTTTCCGCAGCGCTACGCGCGAGCAATTCGCGCCGCGCGCTGTTTAGGCGGCGCAGGCGCAGCCACTGGGTCGGCGACATCCCCGTGTAAGCCTTGAACGTCTGTTGCAACTGGCGCAGTGAACCGCCGGCAACTTGCGAAAGCTCAAGCAGATTGAGGGTTTCTTCCGGCGAATCCGCCGCCCAGTCCCCCACGCGTTTCATGATCAGGCGTTCCTCTGCACGGCGCTGCATCGCACCACGATCCAGGCATATACAGGCGTTATCGAGGATAAACAGACAGTCTTCGAGCAACTGTTGAGTCAGGGCTTCGCGGGTCGGCGGATCGAGATTTTGCGTGAGTCGGGTCAGGGTCGAACTGAGCCAGCGACTGAACAACGCGTTCTGCCCGCCATTCAGCGGCGCCATGAACAAACCTTCGAGCCGCGCCACATCCAGACCGTGCTGACGGACGAACTCCGGGCCGAACACCACGGCGATTTCCTGATAATTCTCGGGGGTGATCCAGATGTTGCGGCTGTCTTCGTTGAGCAGATACAGCGCGTTGTCACTGCGATCAAAACAGAACGCCAATGAACCTTCCGGCGCGCTGAAATTCTGCTCGACGCGGGTGTTCATCTGCTCTTCGTAAACCTCCACGCCCTGCAAGTCCAGATAGCGGATCTGCCCGGCGAAATGCCCCGGCGACATCTGCTGGTACTGCTGGACCCAACCCGGTGTAGCGCGGATTTGCTCGGCGACATCGGCTGTATTGAAGGCTTGAACCTGTATTGGATTGCACGTCGTCATGGGTGATCCTGCGCACTCTTTTGGTGCGCTTTGGTGCTGCTGAAAGTGGATAGATGGAACCGCAAGGCACGCCCAAGATAGTCGTCAACGCGTCTCAGGGGAAGTGCAGGCGGATGAAACCACCCTCCCCCGGCGTTACACAAAACCAATAACGAGGTCTCTATGAATGCCCCTTTCGATCAGCTGTTCACGTGGCTGAAAGATCACAAGATTACCGAAGTCGAATGCGTGGTCAGCGACCTGACCGGCATTGCCCGCGGCAAGATTGCACCGACCAACAAGTTCCTCAATGAACGAGGCATGCGCCTGCCGGAAAGTGTGCTGCTGCAAACGGTAACCGGGGATTTTGTCGACGACGACATCTACTACGACCTGCTCGACCCGGCCGATATCGACATGATCTGCAAGCCGGTGTCCGACGCCGTGTACGTGATTCCATGGGCCATTGAGCCGACCGCCATCGTCATCCACGACACCTTCGACAAGTTCGGCAACCCGATCGAACTGTCGCCGCGCAACGTGCTGAAGAAAGTCTTGCAGCTGTACACCGACAAGGGCTGGAAGCCGATTGTTGCGCCAGAAATGGAGTTCTACCTGACCCAACGCTGTGAAGACCCGGACCTGCCACTCAAGGCACCGCTCGGTCGTTCCGGTCGCGCTGAAAGTGGTCGTCAGTCGTTCTCTATCGACGCGGCCAACGAATTCGATCCGCTGTTCGAAGACGTCTACGACTGGTGCGAACTGCAAGGTCTGGATCTCGACACGCTGATCCACGAAGACGGCCCGGCGCAGATGGAAATCAATTTCCGGCACGGCGACGCGCTGGATCTGGCCGACCAGATCACCGTGTTCAAACGCACCCTGCGCGAGGCGGCGCTCAAGCACAACGTCACCGCAACCTTCATGGCCAAGCCGATTGGCGACGAGCCCGGCAGCGCCATGCATTTGCACCAGAGCGTGGTCGATAGCGTCACTGGCAAACCGATCTTCGCCAACGCTGACGGCAGCATGAGCGAGTTGTTCCTGCACCATATCGGCGGCCTGCAAAAGTACATCCCGAAACTGCTGCCGATGTTCGCGCCGAACGTCAATTCGTTCCGCCGCTTCCTGCCGGACACCTCGGCACCGGTGAACGTCGAATGGGGCGAAGAAAACCGCACCGTCGGCCTGCGCGTGCCAACCTCTGGTCCGGAAGCCATGCGCGTGGAAAACCGCTTGCCCGGCGCTGATGCCAACCCGTATCTGGCGATCGCCGCGAGTTTGCTGTGCGGTTACATCGGCATGGTCGAGGGGATCGAGCCGAGCGCGGCCGTCGAGGGTCGGGCTTATGAGCGCCGCAACCTGCGCCTGCCGATCACCATTGAAGAAGCGCTGACGCAGATGGAAGAGTGCCCGACCGTGGCGCGTTATCTGGGCGATAAATTCGTTCGCGGTTATGTCGCGGTGAAGCGTGCCGAGCATGAAAACTTCAAGCGCGTGATCAGTTCGTGGGAACGCGAGTTCCTGTTGCTGAGCGTCTGAGCAACACCACCCAACCCTGTGGGAGCTGGCAAGTCGAATCGTCGAACCGCAGCTCCCACAGGAGAAAGTGCCACCTGAATAATCCAATAATTCCAAGAAGAGGTGTCGTTATGCGTCTATTGAAATCCCTGATCCCCGCCGCCCTGGCGTTGGCGTGCAGCGCTGCCGCCCACGCCCAACCGCAAGTCAGCGTCTACAACTGGACCGACTACATCGGCGAAACCACCCTCGCCGACTTCCAGGCCAAATCCGGGATCAAGGTCATCTATGACGTTTTCGACTCCAACGAAACCCTCGAGGGCAAACTGCTCGCCGGGCGTACCGGTTATGACGTAGTGGTGCCGTCCAACCACTTCCTCGCGCGTCAGATCAAGGCCGGCGCGTTCCTCAAACTGGATCGCGCACAGTTGCCGAACTGGAAAAACCTCGATCCGAAACTGCTCGCGCTCCTTGAGAAAAACGATCCGGGCAACCAGCACTCTGTGCCCTATCTGTGGGGTACCAACGGCATCGGCTACAACGTCGACAAGGTCAAGCAGGTGCTCGGCATCGATCACATCGATTCCTGGGCGGTGCTGTTCGAACCGGAAAACCTGAAGAAACTCAGCCAGTGCGGCGTGTCGATGATGGACTCGGCCGACGAAGTGTTCCCGGCAATCCTCAACTACATGGGCATGGACCCGCGCAGCGAAAATCCGGAAGACTTCAAAAAGGCTGAAGCCAAACTGCTGAGCATCCGCCCGTACATCACCTATTTCCATTCCTCGAAATACGTTTCGGACCTGGCTAATGGCGACATCTGCGTGGCCTTCGGTTATTCCGGGGACGTGTTCCAGGCCGCCAACCGAGCCAAGGAAGCCAACAACGGCGTGAACATCGCCTACGCGATTCCCAAGGAAGGCGCCAACCTCTGGTTCGATCTGCTGGCAATTCCTGCCGATGCCGGCAACGTCAAACAAGCCCACGAATTCATCAATTACCTGCTCGATCCGCAAGTGATCGCCAAGGTCAGCGCTTCGGTCGGTTACGCCAACCCGAACCCGGCCGCCAAGCAATACATGGACGCGGCGCTGGTGAACAATCCCGAGGTCTATCCGCCGCAAGAAGTCCTCGACAAGCTCTACATCTCCTCTACCCCGCCCCAGCCGATCATGCGTCTGATGACTCGTTCCTGGAGCAAAGTGAAGTCCAACCAATGAATCAGCACACCCAAGAACACGCACGCTCCTATTACGCCGCGTCCGCCCGGGCCAGCACGCCCTATCCGGTGCTGGATGGCGACTTGATCGCCGATGTCTGCGTGATCGGCGGCGGTTTCACGGGCGTCAACACCGCCATCGAACTGGCTCAGCGCGGCCTCAGCGTGGTGTTGCTCGAAGGCCGGCGCATCGGTTGGGGCGCCAGCGGGCGCAATGGCGGGCAGTTGATTCGCGGCATTGGCCATGAAGTCGAGGGCTTCACGCGTTATGTCGGCGAGGAAGGCGTGCGCTATCTGCACCGTGCGGGAATCGATTCGGTAGAGCTGGTGCGCCAGCGTATCAATGACAACGGCATCGAGTGCGATCTGCGTTGGGGCTTCTGCGAACTGGCCAACACCGAGGCCCAATTCGCCGCGTTCAAGGACGAGCAAGTCAGCCTCGCGCAGCTCGGCTATACACATGAAACGCGGCTGGTCGAGCCCGAGCAGATTCGCCAGCAAGTGGTGGACGCCAGCGTCTACAAAGGTGGGCTGATCGACATGGGTTCCGGGCACCTGCATCCGCTGGATCTGGTACAGGGCGAAGCGCGGCTGGCGGCGTCACTTGGCGTGCGCATCTTCGAACAGAGTCCGGTGCTGGAAATCATCCATGGCCCGACCGTGCAGGTGCGTTGCGCCGCCGGGACGGTGCGCGCCGGCAGTCTGGTACTGGGTTGCAACGCGCATCTGGATGAACTCGAACAGCAACTGACCGGCAAAGTCCTGCCGGCCGGCAGTTACATCATCGCCACTGAACCACTGTCGGAGGAACGCGCCGCACAGTTGATTCCACAAAACCTGGCGCTGTGCGACCAGAAAGTCGGCCTCGATTACTACCGACTCTCGGCGGATCGACGCCTGTTGTTCGGCGGTGCCTGCCACTATTCCGGACGCGATCCGGCGGATATCGCAGCCTACATGCGGCCGAAGATGCTCAAGTTGTTCCCGCAACTGGCAGACGTGAAAATCGACTATCAGTGGGGCGGCAAGATCGGCATCACCGCCAATCGTTTCCCGCAGGTCGGTCGGCTGAAACAGCATCCGAACGTGTTCTACGCCCAAGGCTATTCCGGCCACGGGCTGAACGTCACCCACTGGTGCGCCAAGTTGCTCGGCGAAGCGATTCACGCCGGTCACAGTCAGGGCATGGACGTGTTCAGCAGTGTGCCGCACATGACCTTCCCCGGCGGCCCGGCGTTGCGCTCGCCGCTGCTGGCTCTCGGTATGTTCTGGTATCGATTGCGCGAAATCCTCGGCTGAAGACACCTTCATATTTGCTCTATCGCCAAGCACTTCTATATTGATGAGGTGCTTTTGCGTTCCTGACGCTCAGTGCCTAACTCACCCTGGAGATCATGGATGCAGTCGTCAGCCACGGATAACCCGCGAACACCCGGCCAGGCGCCAATCAAAACCCGGCGGTGGAGCATTTCGCTGGTGTGGATCGTGCCGATTGTCGCGGTGCTGGTGGGCATTTCGCTGGTGGTGCACAACCTCATGCAGGAAGGCCCGACCATCGTCCTGACCTTCAAGACCGGCAGCGGCCTGACCGCCAACAAAACCGAAGTCAAATACCGCAACGTGGTGATCGGCCAGGTTACCGACGTCGAGCTGAGCAATGATCAGAAAAGCGTCGACGCCACGATCAAACTGTCCAAGCAAGCGGAAACCTTCACCCGCGAAGACTCGCAGTTCTGGGTGGTGCGCCCACGCATTGGTGCGGGCGGCGTTTCGGGCATAGACACCCTGCTCTCCGGCGACTACATCGGCGCCGACATCGGTCAGTCCAACACCCGCGCGAAACACTTCAAAGGCCTGGAAAACCCGCCGCCGATCACTTACGGCGAACCGGGCAAGCGCTTCAACCTGCACACCCAGGATCTGGGCTCGCTGGACATCGGTTCGCCGGTGTATTACCGCAAGATCCCGGTCGGGCAAGTGGTCGCTTATGCGTTGGATGCCGACGGTAAAGGCGTGACCATCGAAATCTTCATCCACTCGCCGAACGACGCCTACGTCACCGAAAACACCCGGTTCTGGAACGCCAGCGGCATCGACGTCAACTTCGGCGCCAACGGCCTCGCAGTAAAAACCGAATCGCTGTCGACGCTGCTGGTCGGCGGCATCGCCTTTCGCGCCCCGGATTACAGCCCAAACGATGTGGCTGCCACGGAAGAGAAAACCTTCGAACTGTTCGATGACCAGCAAGTCGCACTCGCCCCGCCCAATGGCAAGGCGCAATACCTGAGCCTGCGTTTCGATCAGTCATTGCGCGGGCTGAAGGTCGGCGCACCGGTTGAATTCCTCGGCATGGAAATCGGTCGAGTCGTGAGCATCAACCTTGATTTCGACGAGAAGAAACGCAGCTTCCCGGTCAACGTCGGCATCGTGATTTACCCGCAGCGGTTGGGGCAGGCCCACGTGAAAATGCTCAAGGTCCTCAATCACAATCCAGACGACGAAGCGGCTGGTGTGCGCCTGATCGGCACCTTCATCGACAACGGCCTGCGCGCTCAGGCGCGCAGCGGCAACCTGCTGACCGGTCAGCTTTACATAGGTCTGGATTTCTACCCGAAAGCCGAGAAAGTCGCGTTTGATCCGACGGCCCGGCCGATCAGCATCCCGACCATTCCCGGCAGTCTCGAACAGTTGCAGGAAAAACTCGAAGCGATGGTCAACAAGATCAACAAACTGCCGGTTGAGCGCATCGCCAGCAACCTTGACGGCAACCTGGTTGAGTTGCGCAAAGGCCTGACCCAGTTCAATGCCAAGACCCTGCCCGGCGTACAGAGCACGCTTGGTGAGGTGAGCAAAACCCTGCAATCGGCCAGTTCAACCCTGGCCGAAGACTCACCGCAACGCGAACAACTGACCCAGACCCTCGACGAACTCGGCCGCATGTCACGCTCTCTGCGTGAGCTCTCGGACTATCTGGGCCGGCATCCGGAATCGCTGATTCGCGGGCGTCCGGACAACGCTGCGCCGTTGGATCTCAAAGGCCCGCCACGCAATTGAGCACAGGAGCTGACCCATGGCTTTACCGCTGAAGATCACCGCGCTCGCGGCGTGCCTGTTGCTTGGCGCCTGTAGCAGCGCCCCGATCAGCTTTCATACGCTGACCCCGGCGCAACCGATGGCTGGCCGCGGCGGTTCGGAAATCGCCATCGAAGCCATCAGCGTGCCGCCGCAAGTCGACCGGCCGCAGATTGTCATTCGTGAGGGCAACAGCGGTCTGGCGATTCTCGAGACCGAATGGTGGGGCGCCAGCCTCGTTGATGAATTGCGCAGCGCGCTGGCCGATCAACTGGGCAACGCCGGCGGCCAGCGCAAAGTGTCGGTGCGCATCGATGTGCAACGCTTCGACTCGGTGCCTGGCCAGTACGGTTTGATCGACGTCAAATGGCGCCTGCGCGAGGCCGGCGCGGCTGAAAATGCCTGCCGTTCAACCTTGCAGACCCCGTCCGGCCCGAGCATCGATGAACTGGTGGCCGCTCAGCAGAACAACGTCAAACGTCTGGCCGCGCTGATCAGCCAGGCAGCCGCCAGCAACTCCCGCAACTGCCCTCCCGCGCATTGACCTTCACAGTTCGAAACGATCTACCGCGCGGCGCCGCTCATTGTCGTCGCGCACATCGTAGTTAGCAGTAGTCTGAATATTCGCGTGATGCGCGAGTTTCTGCGCAATCGACAGATCATGTTCCTCGATCACCCGCGTGATAAACGAGCGGCGGAAATCGTGCGGCATGATCTTCACCCCGACCTGCGTGCCACGCTGGCGGGCGATGTAGTAGATCGCGTGTTTGGTGATGCGCTCGCGAGTGATGTGGCTGCCCCGGCGGATGCGATTGAACAGGAATGGATCGTCGCTCTCGCCTTCCTTGAGTTGCGAACGACGCAGTTCCAACCAGTCATTGAGCTTGGCAAACGCCCAGGACGGCGCGTACTTGATCAGCTGTTTGTTGCCCTTGCCGGTCACGCACAAACTGCGCTCGGTGAAATCGACCTGATTCAAATCCAGATCCACCGACTCCGATTTGCGCATGCCGGTGCCATACAGCAAGGCAATCACCGCCGCATCGCGCAGCCCTTGCGGACGCGGGTCGGCAGCACAGACTTCCATCAATTCGTGAATCAAGCTGCGCTTCAAGTTGCGCCCCTGCGACAGGCGCGTGCCGGCGATGCCTTTGACCGAACGCATCTTCAACAGATGATCCTGGCTGATCAAACTCATGCGCCAGGCTTCGTTCATCACCCCGCGTACCGCGTTCACATACAGCGAAGAAGTATTCGGGGCGTAGTTGTCTTCGCGCAACGCGGCGACCAGCGCCACCACATCTTCCGGTTGCAGCGCGTGCCACGGAATGTCCTCGACATTCATGTCTTCAAAGCCGAGACGGTCGGCGGCGTCCTGCAATACGTAACGCATGGTCAGTTGGCTCGAAGGCGCCAGACGTGCCAGATAAACCGTCATCGGATTGCTCTTGAGGGAATCTGCGGGTACCACGGGTAAGTCAATCAAACGAAACGGCCTTGAATAATAAACAGTTCAACAAAACAACTAAAAATGGCAATAAAACTTCAATAAGTCCGGGCACTTCTGTAGGACTTTTCCGCGAAAAACGCCGATGAGCGGAAGAAGTCTGAACGCTGGCTGTAGAAGTTACAGAAACACGATTTGCCCACCGGTTTTTCATGTTCCTTTGACAAAAACGCGCCTAACCTTGATTACATCCAGTGGGCCCCGAACGGCTCACAACGTGCCGCCCGGGGGCGCAAAAGTCAATCAGGCATTCCCCGACCGGTATTCCAAACCCTTGAAAATACGTGTTTTTCAGACAATCGGCTGAAGGATGGCTGTCGCCCCGAGGTTCATATGAGTCAGGCGTTTCTCGCGTTTTCCCGCCCGAGTATCGGCGAAGAAGAAATAGCAGCGGTCGAGCAAGTATTGCGCTCGGGCTGGATCACTACGGGGCCAAAAAGTCAGGCACTGGAAGAACAGTTTTCGAACTATGTGGGGTGTCGGCATGCAGTGGCATTGTCATCGGCCACCGGTGCTATGCATGTAACTTTGCTGGCGCTTGGCATTGGCCCCGGCGATGAAGTGATCACCCCTTCGCAAACCTGGGTTTCGACCGCCAATATGATCTCGCTGATCGGCGCCACCCCGGTGTTCGTCGACGTCGACCGCGACAGCCTGATGACCGACGCCGCGCGCATTGAAGCGGCCATCACCCCGCGCACCAAAGCGATTATCCCGGTGCATTACGCCGGGGCCGCGTTTGATCTGGATCCGCTGTACGCCTTGGCCGACAAACACGGCATCGCGGTAATCGAAGACGCCGCGCATGCAGCCGGCACCCGCTACAAGGGCCGCCACGTCGGTGCGCACGGCACCGCGATTTTCTCGTTTCACGCGATCAAGAACATGACCTGCGCCGAGGGCGCAATGTTCGTCACTGACGACCAAGCCCTGGCCAATCGCGTGCGCATGCTCAAATTTCACGGTCTGGGCGTCGATGCCTACGACCGCATGACCCACGGCCGCAAGCCGCAGGCGCAAGTGATGGAGCCGGGCTTCAAATACAACCTGGCCGACATCAACGCCGCGATTGCCTTGGTGCAACTCCAACGTCTGGACGCGATCAACGCCCGCCGTAGCGAACTGGCCGCGCAGTACCGGCAAAAACTCCAAGGCCTGCCGGTGCAACCGCTCACCGTCCCGGATTACGCGCAACAGCACGCCTGGCACCTGTTCATCCTGCGCATCGACCGCGAGCGCTGCGGCATCGATCGCGAAGCCTTCATGCAAGGCTTGCAGGCGCAAGGCATCGGCACCGGCATCCACTTTATCGCCACTCATTTACACACATGGTATCGCCAGCGTGCCCCGGATCTGTACCTGCCCGATACCGAATGGAACTCGGCGCGTCTGTGCTCGATTCCACTGTTTCCCGACATGACCGACCACGACCTCGACCGGGTCGTCGCTGCCATTCAACACCTCGTAGGAAAACGCCCGTGAGACCTTATCCGATCCATTGCGTGTCGATCGTCATTCCGGTCTACAACGAAGAGCAAAGCCTGCCCGAGCTGCTGCGGCGCACGGCGGCGGCTTGTCAGCAATTGCGTCACGACTACGAAATCGTCCTGGTTGACGACGGCAGCCGCGACAACTCGGCGCAATTGCTCGAAGAAACCGCCAGCCGCGAAGACAGCCCGTTCGTGGCGGTGATCCTCAACCGCAACTACGGCCAGCACGCGGCGATCATGGCCGGTTTCGAGCAATCCAAGGGCGACGTAGTCATCACCCTCGACGCCGACCTGCAAAACCCGCCGGAAGAGATTCCGCGCCTGGTTGCCGAGGCTGAAAAGGGCTTTGATGTGGTCGGCACGGTGCGTGGCAATCGCCAGGATTCGGCGCTGCGCCGCTATCCATCGAAACTGATCAACCTCGCCGTGCAGCGCTCTACCGGCGTGGCCATGAGCGATTACGGCTGCATGCTGCGTGCTTACCGGCGCACGATCATTGACGCGATGCTCGCCTGCCGTGAGCGCAGCACATTCATTCCGATTCTGGCCAACAGCTTCGCCCGCCACACCAGCGAAATCACCGTGGCCCACGCCGAGCGCGAACACGGCGATTCGAAATACAGCCCGATGCGCCTGATCAATCTGATGTTTGACCTGATCACCTGCATGACCACCACCCCGCTACGCCTGCTGAGCATCGTCGGTTTTGCCATGGCCGGGCTTGGCGTGCTGTTTGCCGCCGCGCTGATCGTGATGCGTCTGGCATTCGGCGCCGGCTGGGCTGGCGACGGTTTGTTCGTGCTGTTCGCCGTGCTGTTCGTGTTCACCGGTGGCCAGTTCATCGGCATGGGCCTGCTCGGCGAATACCTCGGCCGGATGTACAGCGACGTGCGTGCGCGCCCGCGCTTCTTCATTGAAAAAGTCTTGCGTGGCCAGCCGGCGCCCCCGGCGCGTGCAATCACCGTTGACGGTCTCTCTTCCACTTCTGCCGATCAGGTTCTCTCATGAGTGCAAAAACAGTTGTCTTCGCCTACCACGACATTGGCTGCGCCGGCATCGAAGCGCTGCTCGCCAGCGGCTACGACATCGCCGCTGTGTTCACTCACGCTGATGATCCGCAGGAAAACGCCTTCTACGCTTCGGTCGCGCAACTGTGCGCCAATCAAGGCATCCCGGTGCATGCGCCGGAAGACGTCAACCATCCGCTGTGGATCGAGCGCATCGCCAGGGTCGACCCGGATTACATTTTCTCGTTCTATTACCGCAATCTGTTGAGCGAGCCGCTGCTAGTCACCGCGAAGAAAGGTGCGTTCAACCTGCACGGCTCGCTGCTGCCGCGCTACCGTGGCCGCGCGCCGGCCAACTGGGTGCTGGTCAACGGCGAGACAGAAACCGGCGTCACCCTGCACCGTATGGTCAAACGCGCGGATGCCGGCGCGATCATCGCCCAGCAACGGGTGGCCATCGAGCGCGCCGACACCGCGCTGAGCCTTCACGGCAAACTGCGCATCGCCGCGATTGACCTGCTGCGCGATGCGTTGCCAGCGATGCTCCACGGCAAACTCCGTGAAACCGCGCAGGACGAATCGCAAGCCACGGTGTTCGGTCGCCGCACCCCGGCGGACGGCAAACTGGTGTGGGCCCAACCGGCTGAACAACTGTTCAACCTGGTGCGTGCCGTCACCCAGCCCTACCCCGGCGCGTTCTGTGCTGTGGGCGAACACAAACTGATCGTGTGGAACGCACAAGTCGTCCACGGCAACCAAGGTCAGGCGCCGGGCCGGGTGATCAGCGTCAATCCGCTGCGCATTGCCTGCGGCGAGGATTCGCTGGTGATCAACGCCGGTCAGCGCAACGACAACGGCCTGTACCTGAGCGGCCCGCAACTGGCCAATGAACTGGGGCTGGTCGACGGTTCGTTGTTGCGCGGTGCTGAATCCGCGCGTGCGCCACGCCGCACGCGGGTGCTGATCCTCGGCGTCAACGGCTTTATCGGCAATCACCTGTCCGAACGCCTGCTGCGCGATGAGCGCTACGAAGTTTATGGCCTCGACATCGGCTCCGACGCCATCGAACGCCTGCGCAATCACCCGAATTTCCACTTCGTCGAAGGCGACATCAGCATTCACTCCGAGTGGATCGAGTACCACATCAAGAAGTGCGACGTGGTCCTGCCGCTGGTGGCCATCGCCACACCAATCGAATACACGCGCAATCCGCTGCGGGTGTTCGAACTGGATTTCGAAGAAAACCTGAAACTGGTGCGCTACTGCGTCAAGTACAACAAACGCGTGATCTTCCCCTCGACCTCCGAAGTGTATGGCATGTGCGAGGACGCCAGTTTCGACGAAGACACTTCGAATCTGGTGGTGGGTCCGATCAACAAGCAGCGCTGGATCTACTCGATCTCCAAGCAACTGCTCGACCGCGTGATCTGGGCCTATGGCCAGAAAG
This sequence comes from Pseudomonas sp. TWP3-2, assembly GCF_049897765.1. NCBI lineage: Bacteria > Pseudomonadati > Pseudomonadota > Gammaproteobacteria > Pseudomonadales > Pseudomonadaceae > Pseudomonas > Pseudomonas sp. TWP3-2. The sequence goes on from NZ_JAFCWW010000004.1 coordinate 274,282, forward strand.
GCCTGAACTTCACCCTGTTCCGCCCGTTCAACTGGATGGGCCCGCGTCTCGATCGCCTGGATTCGGCACGTATCGGCAGCTCGCGCGCGATAACTCAGTTGATCCTCAATCTGGTGGAAGGCACGCCGATTCGCCTGTTCGACGGCGGCGAGCAGAAACGCTGCTTCACCGACATCGCCGATGGCGTTGAAGCACTGGCGCGCATCATTGATAACGACCATGACGCCTGCAACGGTCAGATCATCAACATCGGCAACCCGGACAACGAAGCGAGTATTCGTCAGTTGGGCGAAGAGCTGCTGCGTCAGTTCGAAGCGCATCCGCTGCGCCACAACTTCCCGCCGTTCGCCGGTTTCCGCGACGTCGAGAGCAAGGCGTTCTATGGCAGCGGTTATCAGGACGTGTCGCACCGCAAACCGAGCATCGCCAACGCCAAGCGCCTGCTGGACTGGACGCCGACCGTAGAGATGCGCGAGACCATCGGCAATACGCTGGATTTCTTCCTGCGCGAGGCCATGCTCGAAATCGCCGGACACTCCACCGAAGAAGCATATTGATGCAGGCCGGTTTGCGCATTGACGTCGACACCTTTCGTGGCACCCGTGAAGGCGTGCCGCGATTGCTCGACCTGCTCGATGAAGCGCAGATCAAGGCGACGTTTTTCTTCAGTGTCGGCCCGGACAACATGGGTCGGCATCTGTGGCGCCTGATCCGTCCGCAGTTCCTCTGGAAAATGCTGCGCTCCAACGCTGCCGGCCTGTATGGCTGGGACATTCTGCTGGCCGGCACTGCATGGCCGGGCAAGCCGATTGGCCGCGAACTCGGGCATCTGATGCGCCGGGCGCGGGATGCCGGGCATGAGATTGGTCTGCACGCCTGGGATCACCACGGCTGGCAGACCAATGCCGGCCGCTGGAGCGATGCGCAATTGATCGAGCAGATCCGTCAGGGCGTCGACACCCTCGGCGAGATCCTTGGCGAGAAGATCCAGTGCTCGGCGGCGGCCGGTTGGCGTGCCGACGAGCGCGTGATCGAAGCCAAACAGGCGTTCGGCTTTCGCTACAACAGCGATTGTCGCGGTACGCGGCTGTTCCGGCCGTTGCTCGCGGATGGTTCGGCGGGTACGCCGCAGATTCCGGTGGATCTGCCGACCTTCGACGAAGTGGTCGGGCCGCACCTGGCAGCGCAGGATTTCAACGCCTTCATCCTTGAGCGGTTCCGCGCGCAACAGCTCAACGTTTACACCATTCATGCCGAGGTCGAAGGGATTCTGATGGCCGAAGATTTTCGCCAGTTGCTGGCGGCTGCACGCCAGCGCGACATCCAGTTCCAACCGCTGGGTGATTTGCTCCCGGCGTTCCTCAACAGCTTGCCTGTAGGCCGCGTGCAGCGTGGTGCTCTCGAAGGTCGCGAAGGCTGGCTGGGAGTGCAAGGCGCATGAGTCAACGCTGGGCATTGCCGCTGTTGCCGGGGATTTTTCTGCTGGCCTGTCTGCTGCCGCTGGGCACCCATGGTTTGTGGATTCCCGACGAAACCCGTTACGCGCAGATCAGCCAGGACATGCTGCTCAGCGGCAATTGGGTGGCGCCGCATTTCATGAGCCTGCGCTACTTCGAAAAACCGGTGGCCGGTTACTGGATGATCGCCATCGGCCAATGGCTGTTCGGGCAGAATCTGTTCGGCGTGCGCTTCGCCTCGGCCCTGAGTACCGGGCTGAGCGTGTTGCTGTGCTTTGTGATCGCCCGGCGCTTGTGGAATGACCCGCGCAAAAGCTTCGTCTGCGCGTTGCTCTACATGAGTTTCACCATCGTTGCCGGTCAGGCCGGTTACGCCAATCTCGACCCGCAATTCACTTTCTGGGTCAACCTGAGTCTGGTGGCGCTGTGGTTCGCGCTCGACAGCCGCAGCGGTGGCAAACGCATGGCCGCGTGGGCGCTGGTGGGTCTGGCCTGTGGCATGGGCTTCATGACCAAGGGTTTCCTCGCCTGGCTGCTGCCGGTGTTGATCGCCGTGCCGTGGATGGTCTGGCAAAAGCGCTGGAAGGAGTTGCTGATCTACGGCCCGGTGGCGATTGCCGTGGCGATTCTGGTCAGCCTGCCGTGGGCCTTGGCGGTGCACGCGCAGGAACCGGATTACTGGCGCTTCTTCTTCTGGCACGAACACATCCGCCGCTTCGCCGGTGACGATGCCCAGCATGACGCGCCGTGGTGGTTTTATCTGCCGTTGCTGGTGGCGTTCAGTCTGCCGTGGGTCGGTCTGTTGCCGGTTGCGTTGAAGCAAGCGTGGCACACCCGGCGTGACGCGAGCATCGCGTTTCTTGGTTTGTGGCTGCTGATGCCGCTGGTTTTTTTCAGTTTGAGTAACGGCAAGCTCCCGACCTACATCCTGCCGTGCCTGTTGCCTTTGGCGCTGCTGCTCGGGCATACGCTGGCCGACCGTTTGCATCTGAAACAAGGCCGGGCCTTGGGCCTGAATGGTCTGCTCAACCTCGCGCTGGGCGTGCTCACCCTGATCGCGCTGGTCTATGTGCAACTGAAGCGCCCACTGTACGACCACGAACTGCATAGCCTGGTGCTGCTGTTCATCGGTCTGATCGGCTGGATCATCAGCAACCTGCTGCAAGCGTTCCGGCCGTTGCAATGCTGGGCGGCGCCAGCGCTGGGCAGCCTGCTGTTGATCGCTGTGCTGCCGGCGGCGCTGCCGAAATCGGTGGTGGCGAACAAGATGCCCGACCAGTTTGTCCTGACTCACAGCGCCGAACTCGCCGCCACCACGCACCTGTTGAGCAACGATCCGGGCGCCGCTTCGGCGTTGGCCTGGCGCATCAAACGCCCGCAAGTCGCGTTGTACAACACGATAGGCGAACTGAAATATGGCCTTGCCTATCCTGACGGCATTCAACAACGGGTCGACCCCGAACAGGTGCAACGGTGGATGCACGATGCGCGCAAGACTGGGTCGGTCGGCGTGGTGATGCGGATCAAGGGGCAAGGCGAACTGGACGAACTCGACAAACTGCCGAAGGACGGCACCCGTTATGAACAGGGCAATCTGGTGATCATGATTCTGCCCAAGGATGCGTCATGAGCCTGTGGCTGTTGTTGGCCGCGTGCCTGCTGACGTGCGTTGGTCAGGTCGCGCAGAAATACGCCGTGGAGAGCTGGCGCGGGGTTGAATTGCCGCTGAGCGCCAAGCTGTGTTCGCCGTGGCTGTGGCTCGCCCTCCTCGCTCTCGGTGCCGGGCTGCTGGTGTGGCTGCTGGTGTTGCAGCGCCTGCCGGTCGGCATCGCCTACCCGATGCTGAGCCTGAATTTCGTGTTCATCACCCTGATTGCGCGTTTGGTGTTTCGCGAACACATCGACCGCCAGCATTGGTTCGGTGTGGCGTTGGTGCTCGGCGGCGTGGCGCTGCTGGGGCAACACACATGAACCCGCGTCGCGGCATGACGTTCGCGCTGGGCAGCGTGCTGCTGGTCAGCGCCGCGCAACTGGGCATGCGCTGGAGCATGACGCGCCTGCCTGCGCCGCAAGACTGGCTGCCGTTGAGCAACCTCGATGTGACTGCGCTGACGGTAGTGATGGCGGCAATTTTCGCCTACGCCCTGTCGATGCTCTGCTGGCTGCTCGCCTTGCGCGATCTGCCGCTGGGCCGCGCCTATTCGCTGCTGAGCATCAGCTATGCGCTGGTGTACCTGCTGGCGGCGAGTCTGCCGCTGTTCAACGAAACCTTCAGTTTTTCCCGATCCTTGGGCGTGGCGCTGGTCATGCTCGGGGTCATCACGATCAATACCCGTTCGGCTCATACGACCCAACTCAGGAGTTCGCCATGAAAATCACAGTGTTTGGTAGCGGTTATGTCGGTCTGGTGCAGGCCGCTGTGCTCGCCGAGGTCGGGCATGACGTGGTGTGCATGGACATCGACGAGAAAAAAGTCGAGCTGCTGCGTCAGGGTCACGTGAGCATATTTGAACCGGGGCTGGCCAGTCTGGTGCGCGAAGGCCTGGAGGGCGGACGCCTGCAATTCACCACCGACGAACAACTTGCGGTGCAGCACGGGCAGGTCGCATTCATTGCAGTCGGTACGCCATCGCGTGATGACGGTTCGGCGGACCTGCGCTACGTGTTGTCGGTCGGTGACGCTATCGCTCGGCATCGTCAGCAGCCACTGATTCTGGTTGAAAAGTCTACTGTGCCGGTGGGCACTGGCGACACCTTGCGTGCGCACATCGACAAAGCCTTGCTCAAGGTCGGGCGGCTGTTGCAGTTCGATATCGTCTCCAACCCGGAATTCCTCAAGGAAGGCTCGGCGGTCGCCGATTGCCGCCGCCCGGACCGCATCGTCATCGGTTGCGAGCGCGAGGACGTGCGCGACGTGATGCGCGATCTGTACTCGCCTTTCAATCGCAATCACGACCGCATCATGTTCATGGATCTGCGCAGCGCCGAGCTGACCAAGTACGCCGCCAACTGCATGCTCGCGACCAAGATCAGCTTCATCAATCAGATTGCCGAGTTAGCCGAGCATCTGGGCGCCGACATTGAGTCAGTACGCCAGGGCATCGGCGCCGATTCACGCATCGGTTACCACTTCATCTATCCGGGTTGCGGCTACGGCGGTTCGTGTTTCCCCAAAGACATGCGCGCGCTGATCCACAGCGCGGAAGAGGCGCACTGCTCCAGCGATTTGCTGCAAGCGGTGGAAGCGATCAACCAGCGGCAGAAACACAAACTGTTCGAACGCATCAACGCGTTCTACAAGGGCGAATTGCGCGGCAAGACTTTTGCGCTGTGGGGCCTGGCCTTCAAACCGAACACCGACGACATGCGCGACGCACCGAGCCGAGTGCTTCTGGAATCGCTGTTCGCTGCTGGGGCCAGCGTGCGCGCATTCGACCCGGAAGCCATGCAGGAAACCCAGCATCTGTACCCCAACGAAGCGAAACTGATGCTGATGGGCACCCCGGAATCGGTGTTGCCCGGCGCCGACGCCTTGATCATCTGCACCGAATGGCAACAGTTCAAGGCGCCGGATTTCAGCCTGATTCAACAACGCCTGAACGCCCCGGTGATCTTCGACGGGCGCAACCTGTACGACGCCGAACGCCTGGCGCGCAACGGTTTCACCTACTTCGCGATGGGTCGCGGTGAATCGCGCAGCTTGCCGATTCCTCTACAGCAATGGCCCGCAGCTTGCGACGTCGCATGAAGCCCTTGTAGGAGCTGCCGAAGGCTGCGATCTTTTGATCTTCGTTTTCAAGATCAAAAGATCGCAGCCTCGGTTCCCGAGACAGCTCCTACCGGAAAAGGATATTCACCCGCTCGTGGCTACTTACTCGCCTCTGATTCGCCGCTTGATGCTCGCCTCACTGAGCATCGTCATGAGCCGTGCGTTGATCAGCCCGCTGCTCACACTGTTCCTCAGTAATAAACTCGGCCTCAACCCGCAAGATGTCGGCCTGTTGCTGGGCATCGCCGTGTTCAGCGCCACGCTGCTGTCGCTGTACGGCGGCTACATCATCGATCGACTGGACAAGCGCCAGTTGCTGATCCTGACCATGCTCTCCAGCGGCATCGGCTGGATCCTGCTGACCTTTGCGCAAAACCTGTATCTGGTGACGCTGATCCTGATCATCAGCGAAACCGCTTCAGCGCTGTTCCTGATCGGTTCGAAAGCGATCCTCAGCGAAAATCTGTCCATCGGCCAACGGGTCAAAGCCTTTTCAATGACCTACACCCTGACCAACATCGGCTACGCCATCGGGCCGATGATCGGCGTGGTGATCGCGGGGATTCAACCGACTGCGCCGTTTATCGTCGCCGGCCTCGGCGCCTGCGTCAGCATCTTTTTGCTGACCGGCGTCAAACGTGAAGCCAGTCCGATTGCCTCGGTCAGCCAGCCGCAAAGCTTCCTCAAAACCCTGATCATCCTGAAGAACGATCGCACGATGATCCTCTTCACTCTTGGTTGTCTGCTCAGCACCGTGGTGCACGGACGTTTCACCCTGTACCTGTCGCAGTACCTGCTGGTCACGCAAACCCAGCAAGGCACGCTGGACACCATGGCCGCCCTGCTCGCCTGCAACGCGCTGACAGTGATCCTGTTGCAATACCAGATCGGCCGCTTCCTCAAGCGTGAGCACCTGCGCTGGTGGATCGTTGGCGGCACTGCGCTGTTCGTGGTCGGGCTGATCGGTTTCAGCCTGGCCAACGGTCTGGTCGGCTGGTGCATCGCGATGTTCATCTTCACTTTGGGCGAAATGATCATTTACCCGGCAGAATTCCTGTTCGTCGACACGCTGGCGCCGGAGGAACTGCGCGGCAGCTATTACGGTGCGCAGAATCTGGCAGCCGTCGGTGGTGCGATCAGTCCCGTGATCTGCGGATTTCTGCTGATGCACTCGCCGCCACCGACGATGTTCTACGCCTTGAGTGCACTGGCGGCACTGGGTGGGTATTTGTGTTTTGTCAGCGGTCGCCGCGTTGCGGGAAAAATCAGTTGAATACAAAATAAATGCACTAAAGCAGCATTAATATGAATTTGTCAGCATCCAGTTTGCTTGGCACACTGTGCGCGTTCCTCCCCCAATAGTTGGAACAACTTCGAGGGCTTTCCGCATGCCGGACAAGTCCTTTTTTTTGCCCGGATTTTCTTGAGGATCCCGTTTTCATGCTCGCTCGCTGGTTGCCCGCCACCATCAACACCCGCCCCACCGAATGGAGCCGCGCCGCCATCGGCATGGCGTTGGGGACATTGTTCAGCGTGTGGGCGTGCAGTCAGGTGTTCGGCATCGAAGTCGCGTACCACCTGATCGGCCCGCTGGGCGCGTCGGCGGTGTTGTTGTTCGCCGTGTCGTCTGGCGCGTTGGCGCAGCCGTGGTCGATCATCGGCGGCTACCTGTGTGCGGGCGTGATCGCGTTGCTGGTGGCGCACGTACTCGGCCGCACCCTTGGCAGCGCGTGCCTGGCGGCGGGCATGGCGCTGATCCTGATGTGCTGGCTGCGCTGTTTACATCCTCCGGCCGGTGCGCTGGCGCTGACGCTGGTACTGGCCGATCCGGCAACCATCGCCCTCGACTGGAAAGCCATGGAGCCGGTAATGCTCGGCGCGGCATGCATGCTCCTGAGCGCCCTCGCCTATAACAACCTGACTCGGATCCGCTATCCGAAGCGTCCTGCCGAACCGGTGCCCTCTGTCACGCAGGTCGACATTCAAGCCATCACCGCCGACGACCTGAAACTGGCATTGGCCGACATGGAAGCCTTCATCGACATCACGCCCGAGGATCTGGAACAGCTGATCCACGCCAGTGAATTGCATGCCAAACGGCGTAGCATCAAAGCAGTCTTCTCCTGACCCATACACAAAAACCCTGTAGGAGCTGTCTCGTGCTACGAGGCTGCGATCTTTTGATCTGAAAATTCGCAGCCTTCGGCAATTATCTGGAGCAAACTCAGTCCGGCATCGAGCGGATAATATCGGCCAAATCATCCTTAGTAATTTCATTGGCCTTGATAGCTTCAGCAATGTCTTTTTTTGATAGTGGAAAACGTTTGAAAATCTCTTTCAACGTGTCTGCATCTACGTTCGTCAACCATAGAGGGTCAATTAGAGTGCCGCCATACTCCGGTTTCATTGGGACCTCATCACCCGCAATAATACCTTGGTGATTAAAGTAAACCATATAGCGGCTAAATCCCTCGGGGTAGCTTTGATCATAGTAAAGCGTAGTTCCCCGGGGCAACACATAATAATTTTCGTCGCCACTGCGTCCGGCAATCAGTAAAGGCTCTCTAATCTTAACCATGTCCATACTATGAGTCCTCATCAAACCATTAGAAACCACAAATATTAGCGTGCCAACGTTGATCAGCGTCGCTATCAGCAAAAAAACAAACAATCTATTTCTTGTAAACATTTTTCTTGTCATAGCGTGCCTCAGTATTGCCTTCGAGCATGGCCTGAAAATCTGCCGGCATGAATATTCCATCCCTAGGCGAGCTCTGAGTATGCGTTGCCTGCCTTTCCACCCACGAAAGCCCTCTCAATTCTGCATACAGCTCCGGGTTTTGTACGATCATTTTTCCTGAGGCTTTTGCGCCCTCAATGGTCATGGTCGTGCAATTGTTAGTGGTTGGCTGGTAACTTTCCGGCAAAAGATACCGGGTAGAGGTTGGGAATTTCATCCTCACCTCTTTTTTTCTCGCAATGACTCCAGCGAAGTGCTCATTCACCGCCTCTGCCTTTTTATTGTCAAGGTAATAAACAAAGCCCGTGGTCGTTCTGCCATAACGGTTTTCGTTAGCTATATATGCACTAAAAGAAGTCCACACGTTAAATATACCTTCCCCTTCACTCTTGAACGTTCCCCACACCAGCCCGTACCGCCCGAAGTCATACGTAATATCTTTACCACCCACAACAACACGCAAAGCTGCATGACCATATGTATGATCTTCTCCTTTCAGCGTGTAGGGGCCGCCGATCAGAATTTCCATATATGCACCTGACACTACCAACTGATTAGTTTTAGTAGTCTTTCCTGATGCACCCGTAGTTTTCGCTGCCTGCCTTGTACCCGCCATTTTCGTAGGCTGAACCATTAAAGACGTTCCATATCTTCAAGTTTCGGAAATTTTATGCTGCAACTTCCCCGCGGAATATTTGCCACGTGCACCAGTCCGTTTGCGTCGAGAACACCAGTGATCAACCTTCCATCAGGAAGTGTCAGTTCATATGCCTCGTTGGCAATAGGCTCGTCTCGCTCATTCAGTAACTGAAACTCGACGAAAGTTTTTTCTTTCAAAAACTGCGAAAAAAAGTTGCTGGCAGGCCCGCCGCCAGAATCACCTACGAAAGTGTCGGGAGAACCGGACGTGATCGTAGCCCCGCAAGCCGTCTGCGAACCGACATGTGCAACATCTTTCCCGAGTCCGAAAACGTGAGGAGCCCCCGTCGTGATCGGATTTGCGCCATGGATAGGGCATGAATAGATATCGCCCACCAAAGCAATGGGCAATGAATTGACGAAAATGGGACTTGATCCAGTGCTGATGTTTCCGCCGTGACTGCCTAGATCTCCAAGTCGCGCAACTGGCTTACCTGCCATCGTCCTACTCCTTTAAACATCAAGAACTGCGGATGGTACCCGATCTTCGACTGATGCTGAACGAGCGAAACTCGAACCGGAATCGGCCTACACAATAAGCGGGGGTTTCCGGCTCTGCTTTGGTTGACTGCCCCGTCCTCACTCCCTATCCTCGCGCCTGTCACGACTCATTCGTGAACGGGTTTGACGGCTCGGAATTCCAAGATGCGCATTGCCCTTCAATGTGTTCGTACACTCGTGTGTGCGAAACACCGCTTAATGGTGACTGTGTGCGGGGCACCTTCGGGTGCGCCGGGTGTTCTTGGACCGGTCCGTCAACCTGCACACAGTTGCCACCTATTCGTTTGACGGCGATGAAGTGGTAGTTCTCTGACTTCCAAGAGGCTACACCGATGACCGGTACAACCACACGATCCACTCCTTTCGCTCGCTGCGATCACGTCGACCATTATCTCCTCGCGGTGCAGACTGAGATCCCTCTGCTAGACACCCTTGAATACAGTCACGCGACTCAAGCTGGAGGTGAAGCATGAGCTCGCAGATATCGATGACACACAACGAAGACAGCATTCCGGTATTGCTCGTTTCTACTGAAGCGCCACTGGATGTACTGCACACTAGCGCAGCCAGTCGCTTTCTGGTCGCGACGCAGATGATGGAAAGTCTGGCCAGTCTGGATATTTCGTCTGCCAAGGGCGCCGATTTACAACAACTAGCCCATGCGGCGGCGATCCTGCTACGTGATGCGTGTGATGTGATGGACGTTCTGGGACGCCAGATTCAAAAGCTGGTCTGAGATAGAGAGTGGAATGGGCTGCGATCTTTTGACTTTGATTTTTCGAGATCAACAGATTGCAGCCTCGTTGCACGAGACAGCGGCTACATTGGCCTTTCTTCAAAGTAAATTTGCAGCATGGATATGGGCACATTGGTCCGTGGGCCGGCAGTCAGTTGTTCGGTATCGACGTGGTGGCGCACGCACTCGGTCCAGTGCTTGGCAGCGTGCCTCGCCTGTAATTCAAGCTTCAGACCAATGGCGGGTCGCTCACCTTGCCAACCGCCGACCACCAACTAGATTTCACCTTTGTACCGCACAGAGTTGTCTGCCTTTCACTTAGAAGTCTGGCCCGCCGTATTGCCCAGTAGCGATGACACAGGATGTCTGACTATGGAGAAAACTCACTTTAAGTGAGTGGCAAGGCTGGCTTCTCGCTTTGACAGCACCGTCCTCCCTCAGTATTCAGCGCACGCAGGTTGCCCGATTCAGGCACGCCTGCGTGCGCTGTGGTTTTCAGTCCTCCGTCTCTGGTGGTTTCGAACCCAATTCGAATCTACGAGGGAATCACGATGACCGAATCACTCCTGCAAATGCTCGACACGCCGTTGTTCGACGCCCGCATTCGTCACGACCTGCCATTGCGCGAATACATGGATCTGACAATCCAGCGGCTACGGCTGATCATGAAGTCCGGGCTCATTACCAATGACATGTGGCTGGGCCAGCCGCGGCAGAAGAAGTTTAGAGAGCTCAACGAATGCCTCGCCACTGTGGCGGCTTTCGACTACGCGTTGTATTCCTCGATCGTTGATCACTTGATTGCCGGTAACGCGCTCATCACCCAAGGCGATGCCGACCAAGTCCAACGTTATCGTCAGGAAATCATCGAGGTGGAGGCCATTTATGCTTTCGGCTGCACTGAAATTGCCAGCGGCAGCGACGTGCGCAATCTGCAGACCACCATGACGCTCGACCCGGTGGCGCAATGTCTGGTTCTCAATACTCCGACACCTTCTGCCTGCAAGTTCTGGATCGGTAATGCGTTGCACGCAGCGCAAGTGATGATGGTGTTGGCACGGCTGATCGTTGACGATAAAGACGAAGGCTTGCACTGGTTCCGCGTGCGCATCCGCGACAAGGAAAACGGCCCGTTGTCAGCCGGCGTCAAGGTCATGGCTTGCGACCCCAAGGGCGGAATTCACGCCAACCAAGTGGCGGGCATACGCTTTACCGGGATGAATATCCCGCTCGACGCGCTGATGCAAAAACATTCTCGATTCTCGCCTGAAGGGCAATTCAGCAGTGAAGTACCCCGCGAGCGACGCGCTACAGCCGCCATGGAAACCTTCATCCAGGAACGTGTTCTTCTATTGGCGGCAGCGCGTGGCAGTGCGGGGTTGTGCAGTTGGCTGCCCTACCGTTTCGTCACTCATAGAAAAACTGCAACCACCCGCCAGACCTTGATGAATAACCCGCTGGTCCGCCAGCGTCTGTACGAAGAACAGCTCAAGGCGCTGGCGCTCAAGCTTCTGGAGCAGGCGGTCCTGCGGCGCTTCGAAACGCTGTGGCATCAACCGGAAAAACGCAAGGAGCTGCATATCCTCGCGGCGGTCGCGAAAAGCGTCGGGACATGGATGGGCCACGACGTGATGGTTAAATGCCGGGAGATATGCGGCTCACAAGGTTTCCACCATCACAACCAGATCATCACGCAGTGCATCGACTGCGAGATCAGCAAAACCTTTGCCGGAGACAATTCAGTGCTGGCTTATCAGGTAGCCAGAGATACCGTGACCCGACCTCGGTTTGCCTCTCGTCCTGTGACCAACATTGCTCAACGGAGCGAGAAATCCATTGCCGAGCTGCTCAGCAATCCTGGGGAGGTTTCGCACCGTCAGGCTGTTGCACTGGCTTATGCGCGAGCACTGGACCTGGTGATCGAAGAGGCTGCACGCGATAAACGCGTGTCGTCGCAACTGCTGGAAGACCTGATCGCCGTGTTCGCGACGCAGCTGCGCGAAAGCGGGCTGGCTATCGCCAATGTGGATGTAAATCGCGCCACAGAAACGCGAATTGCATTGCTGGCCGAATGGCTCAAACCGCCAAAAGAACTGGTGACAGCGCCCATCGCTGATACGGACTACATCGAACAACTTACCTCCCCGTTGTACGCGTTCGACGCGAAAGAGCAGGCGCTGCTCGATTTCACCCATCGCGATACGGTGCGCAATCCCTATCCCGCCTATGCGCACCTGCGTAAACACGAGCCAATCTACTGGAGCGAGCAATTCAACGCCTGGTTCATGACCCGCTACAGCGACGTATCCGCAGCCCAGGGCGATTCGCAACGCTACTCCTCCGATCGCATGCAGCAATTGGTCGATGCCCAACTGCCACCCGACAAGCGCGAGAAAATGGCGCCGTTCGTCAAACTCGCTTCCGAATGGATGTATTCGCAGGATGGCGCCGCCCACAAGGCCAGCCGGCAGCTGCTCGGCAAAGCCTTCACACCTCGCGTTATCGAATCCTTGCATCAGACCATTCAGGCGATCACCGACAAGGAAATTGCCAAACTCAAAGGACGAACCGACCTGATGGCGAGGCTGCTCAACCGAGTACCGGCGCTGATTCTCGCCAAATTTTATGGGATCCCACTCAAAGACGCGTTGAAGCTCAGGAACTGGACCGACGACATTTTGATTTTTCTGGTGGGAAGTCTCGACCCCGACTACGGTCCCGAGCAAGCGCTCAAAGGGGTGGAGGAAATGTATGCCTATTTCGCAGAGGTCATCGCCCGGCGGCGCAAATGCCCCAAAGATGATCTGGTCAGCCACGTTCTGGAGGCCAGCGCAGGCAGCAACTCCAGTACTGACCAAGTGCTGGCGCAAATTGTTTTCATCCTGGTCGCGGGCTACACCACCAGTGCCGATCAGTTGTGTATCGGTTTGCTGCACTTGCTTGAGCATCCCGAACAAGTAGCTGCGCTGTTGGCAGATCCTGATCTGATTAAACCTGCCATCGAAGAAATGCTGCGCTTCGACTCGGCAGGATCTTTCAGCCATCGAGTGCTCAAGGAAGACGTGGCCATGCACGGCGTGACGATGCGCAGAGGTGAACTGGTGTACCTCATGCGCGGTTCTGCCAATCGTGACCGGTTAAAATTCCCCGACCCCGACCGCTTCGATATCAGGCGCTCGCATAACGCTCACTTCGCCTTCGGTCTTGGTGGACACTTTTGCATGGGCACTGCTCTGTTTCGCCTGGAAGCGAAAATCGTCTTCACCTCCCTGTTCAAACGCTTTCCGCAGTTGAGCCTGATTGCGCAAAAGCCCCCTGAATGGCGCACCAACAACCTGCAATTTCGCGGTTTGAAATCACTGCCCATCGACTTGGGCCAAGGAGTGGCGCAATGAAAATCCAACGAGTTTTTTCCGAAGCCCCCTGGGAATCCATGGCGGGTTATTGCCGAGCGATACGCGCCGGGAAGAGAATCCTGATGGGCGGCACGGTTGCCTTCAACAAGGACGGTAGCCCTTATAAGCCGGGGAACGCTTACAAGCAGACACTGCATTGTCTGAAGATTATCGAAAGGTCAATTCAACAGCTGGGCGTAGATAGGCGCAGCATCATCGGCATCCGTATCTACACCACCAGCATGAAACACTGGCCAGAGATCGCCAGGGCCCACAAAAAGTTCTTCGAGGGACATCCACCCACACTCATGTGCCTGGCGGTGAAGCAACTGATCACCAAACAATACGTGGTTGAACTCACCACTGAAGCAATCGCGCGGAAAGTGAAGTCATGAGTCCGTCCTCACCTGCCCACCCGACAGTCGAAAGCACTCGAATGGCACTGCGCACCACCATGGTGCTGCGCGTGACCGATCTGACGATCGACAATCACGGGCGGCCCCTGCCCTTGCGGATTTATCTGCCGCCCGGCCCGGGACCGCATGCAGTGCTGATGTTTTTTCATGGCGGCGGTTGGGTCACCGGCGATCTGGATACCCACGACGGTTTTTGCCGACTGCTGTGTGGATGGGCCGGATGCGCGGTGGTCGCGGTAGACTATGCACGCCCTCCGGAGCACGTGTTCCCCGCAGCTCTGGAGGATTGTTGCTGTGCAACGCAATGGGTGGTCGAACACGCCGCAGCCATCGGTCTGGATGCCTCGCGTCTGGCAGTGGGTGGTGGCGGCTCGGGTGGGGGACTTGCCGCTGTTATCTGCCAATGGGCACGGAAAAAGAGAAAGGTCCCGATTGCCTTTCAACTACTCCTGTATCCCTTGCTCGATTGCATCACCAACAATCCCAGCCATGAACACTTTGCTGAAGGCCATGGACTGACTGCCCAGATGCTTGAGTGGTATATCGCGCACTATGTGCCGCGAAGCATTGCGCGTGATGATCCAAGGGTGTCGCCAGTGCGCTGCAAAAATCTTCGCGGCTTAGCGCCGGCGCTGATTCTGACGTCGGGACAGGATGTTCTGCGGGACGAAAGCCGCAATTACGTTCAGCGACTCAAAGAGGCCGGTGTTGAGGTGCGACACCTCGAGTACGACAACATGCCGCACGGCTTCATCAACTATCCTGCGCAACATGATGAAGCCAGACAGGCATTGCTGCTTTGCGCCAGATCTCTCCAAGAGCATTTGCAAATCTCCTGAAGACTCAGAGGCCCGTGCGGGCAGTCCGGCCCCACTTTCGCAACGCTGCAAAAATGCACACTGCACCTGCACATATCCCGGTTGTACACGGCAAATTTGCACTGGTACGATCCGGCAACGCTCGCGCGCGAGCATTTGCATAAAAAACAATAAAAGCAGGGAGTTACTGATGACTGCTCAGGCTTCATCCCCGCGGACATCGTCCATGGATGCCACGCAACACGAAGTGCTGGCCGAGGTTCGCAATCACATCGGTCACCTGACCTTGAACCGCCCCGCCGGCCTCAACGCCATCACCCTCGACATGGTTCGCTTGCTGCAAAAGCAACTGGATGCCTGGGCGACTGACGCCAATGTGCATGCCGTGGTGCTGCGCGGTGCTGGCGAAAAAGCCTTCTGCGCTGGCGGCGACATTCGTTCGCTGTACGACAGCTATAAAAGCGGCGACACGCTGCATGAAGATTTCTTCGTCGAGGAATATGCCCTCGACCTGACGATCCACCACTACCGCAAACCGGTGCTGGCGCTGATGGACGGTTTTGTACTCGGCGGCGGCATGGGCCTGGTGCAAGGCGCTGACCTGCGGGTGGTCACCGAGAAGAGCCGTCTGGCGATGCCGGAAGTGGCCATCGGGTACTTCCCGGATGTCGGCGGCAGCTATTTCCTGTCACGCATTCCCGGCGAACTGGGGATTTATCTGGGCGTCAGCGGCGTGCAGATCCGCGCCGCCGATGCGTTGTATTGCGGTCTGGCCGACTGGTATCTGGACAGCAGCAAACTCGCCAGCCTCGACGAACAACTCGATCAGCTGGAATGGCATGACACGCCGCTCAAGGATCTGCAGAGTCTGCTCGCCAAAAACGCCGTGCAAACCTTGGCGGACCCGCCGCTCGAAGCGCTGCGCCCGGCCATCGACCACTTCTTCGCCCTGCCAGACGTGCCGAGCATGGTCGAGCAGTTGCGCGCGGTGACCGTCGCCGACAGCCATGACTGGGCGATCAGCACTGCCAATTTGCTGGTAACCCGCTCGCCGCTGGCGATGGGCGTGACTCTGGAAATGCTCCGTCGCGGCCGGCACCTGAGCCTGGAAAACTGCTTCGCCCTCGAACTGCATCTGGATCGCCAGTGGTTCGACCGCGGCGACCTGATCGAAGGCGTACGCGCCCTGATCATCGACAAAGACAAGACCCCACGCTGGAACCCGCCGACCTTGCAGGCGCTGCACGCCGAGCAGGTCGAGAGTTTCTTCCATGGATTCGCTGAGAGCGGGAGCTGAGCCATGCACGATCTCGAACTGACTGAAGAACAAGTGATGATCCGCGACATGGCCCGGGACTTTGCCCGTGGCGAAATCGCACCGCACGCGCAGGCCTGGGAAAAGGCTGGCTGGATCGACGACGCCCTGGTCGCGAAGATGGGCGAACTCGGTTTGCTCGGCATGGTGGTGCCCGAGGAATGGGGCGGCACTTACGTCGACTACGTGGCCTACGCGTTGGCGGTGGAAGAGATTTCTGCCGGCGACGGTGCCACTGGCGCGTTCATGAGCATTCACAACTCGGTGGGCTGCGGCCCGGTGATGAACTACGGCAGCGAGGAACAGAAACAGACCTGGCTGGCGGATCTGGCCAGCGGCGCGGTGATCGGTTGCTTCTGCCTGACCGAACCGCAAGCCGGTTCCGAAGCGCACAACCTGCGCACCCGCGCCGAACTGCGCGACGGTCAGTGGGTGATCAACGGCGCCAAGCAATTTGTCAGCAATGGCAAACGGGCGAAACTGGCAATTGTGTTTGCGGTGACCGATCCGGATCTGGGCAAGAAAGGTATTTCGGCGTTTCTGGTGCCGACCGATACACCGGGGTTCATCGTTGACCGGACGGAACACAAGATGGGCATTCGCGCGTCTGACACCTGCGCGGTGACGCTGAACAATTGCAGCATTCCCGAGGCGAATCTACTCGGCGAGCGCGGCAAGGGGCTGGCCATCGCGCTATCCAATCTCGAAGGTGGACGTATCGGCATTGCTGCGCAGGCATTGGGCATTGCGCGTGCGGCATTTGAAGCGGCGCTGGTGTATGCGCGGGATCGGGTGCAATTCGGCAAGGCGATTATTGAGCATCAGAGCATCGCCAACCTGCTGGCGGACATGCAAATGCAGATCAACGCGGCGCGCTTGTTGATCCTGCATGCGGCGCGTTTGCGCACCGCCGGCAAGCCTTGTCTGTCGGAGGCTTCGCAGGCGAAGTTGTTTGCTTCGGAAATGGCCGAGAAGGTCTGTTCTTCGGCGATCCAGATTCATGGCGGGTATGGGTATCTGGAGGATTACCCGGTGGAGAAATACTACCGGGATGCGCGGATTACCCAGATTTATGAAGGGTCGAGCGAGATACAGCGGATGGTGATTGCTCGCGAACTGAAGAACTACCAACTGTAAAAAGCAAAAGCATCGCTGGCAAGCCAGCTCCCACAGTGATTGAGGTCGTTCACGAATATTATGTTCGACGCGGAACCTGTGGGAGCTGCGGTGCGACGATTCGACTTGCCAGCGATGGCGTCAGTCGGCGCGCAGCATTACTTGCCTTGGAACTCCGCAGGACGCTTGGCGACAAATGCCGCCATTCCTTCCTTCTGATCCTGCGTCGCAAACGCCGCATGGAATACCCGGCGCTCAAAGCGCACGCCTTCAGCCAGGTTCACTTCGAACGCACGATTCACGCTCTCCTTGACCATCATCGCAATCGGCAACGACTTGCTGGCAATCACCGCCGCGACTTTCAGCGCTTCATCCAGCAACTCATCACTCGGCACAATCCGCGCGACGATGCCGCAGCGCTCGGCTTCCACCGCGTCGATCAAACGTCCGCTGAGGCACATTTCCATAGCCTTGGCCTTGCCCACCGCACGGGTCAGGCGCTGGGTGCCGCCCATGCCCGGCAGCACGCCGAGGTTGATTTCCGGCTGACCGAATTTGGCGTTGTCGCCCGCCAGAATGAAGTCGCACATCAGCGCCAGTTCACAGCCGCCGCCCAAGGCAAAACCGTTAACGGCCGCAATGATCGGCTTACGCCGGTTGGCCACGCGGTCGCTGTCGCTGAACAGATCGTCCATGTAGATCTGCGGATAAGTCAGGTCGGCCATTTCCTTGATGTCGGCGCCAGCGGCGAAGGCTTTTTTCGAGCCGGTGATGACGATGCAACCGATGTTCGAATCAGCTTCCAGACCGTCCAGCGCGTGATTCACTTCGCTGACCAATTGCGCGTTCAAGGCGTTCAGCGCCTGCGGGCGGTTCAAGGTAATCAGGCCAACCCGGCCATGGATTTCCAGCAAAATCGTTTCGTAAGTCATGAGCAAAATTCCTTGTCAGAGATTGCGCGAAATAACCATGCGCTGAATGTCGCTGGTGCCTTCATAGATCTGGCAGACGCGCACGTCGCGGTAGATGCGCTCCAGCGGGAAGTCGTTGAGGTAACCGTAACCGCCCAGCGTCTGCAATGCCATCGAACAAACCTTTTCGGCCATTTCCGAGGCGAACAGTTTCGCCATCGAGGCTTCGACCAACGCCGGTTGTCCGCTGTCGCGCAGAGCAGCGGCGTAATGCACCATTTGCCGGGCGACGGCGATCTGCGTGGCCATGTCCGCCAGGCGAAACGCCACGGCCTGATGTTCGATGATCGGCTTGCCGAAGGTGTCACGCTCGCGGGCGTAATCACGCGCTGCTTCGAAAGCGGCGCGGGCCATGCCCACCGATTGCGCAGCGATGCCGACGCGTCCGCCTTCGAGGTTGGCCAAGGCGATTTTGTAGCCTTCGCCCTCCTCGCCCAAACGGTTGGCGACCGGCACTTTGATGTCTTCGAACAGGATTTGACAAGTGTCCGACGCATGCTGGCCAAGTTTGTCTTCGACACGCGCGACTTTGTAGCCGGGTGAATCGGTTGGCACGATGAACGCGGTGATTCCACGTTTGCCAGCGCCTGGATCAGTCACGGCAAACACAATCACGATCCCGGCATTCTGTCCGGAAGTGATGAACTGTTTGCAGCCGTTCAGCACGTAGTGATCGCCCTCCAGCCGTGCGCGGGTTTTCAGGCTGCTGGCATCGGAACCGGCCTGCGGTTCGGTCAGGGCGAAGGCGCCGAGCATCTTGCCGCTGGCCAGCGGTTTGAGGAAGCGTTCGCGCTGTTCGTCATTGCCGAACTTGAGGATCGGCACGCAACCCACCGAGTTGTGCACGCTCATGATCGTCGAGCACGCGCCGTCGCCGGCAGCGATTTCTTCCAGGGCCATGGCGTAAGCCAGGTAACCGGTGTCACAACCGCCCCACTGCTCCGGCACCAGCATGCCGAAGAAGCCCAGCTCGGCCATTTCGCCGATGGCTTCCTTGGGGAAGCGGTGTTCGCGATCCCACTCGGCGGCGAACGGTTTCAGCCGCTCCTCGGCAAACTGCCGGGCCATGTCGCGGATTTGTTGTTGGTCTTCATTGGCAATCATGGTCAATCCTTAATCCAGGTTCAGACACACTCGACGGCCATGGCCGTGGCTTCGCCGCCGCCGATGCAGATCGCCGCGATCCCGCGTTTCAGGCCTTTCTGGCGCAGCGCCGAAAGCAAGGTCACCAGAATCCGCGCACCGGATGCGCCGATCGGATGGCCGAGCGCACAGGCGCCGCCGTGCACATTGAGCTTCTCGTGCGGGATGTCCAGATGCTTCATTGCAGCCATGGCAACCACGGCAAACGCTTCGTTGACTTCAAACAGATCAACCTCGGCCAGCGACCAACCGGTTTTCTTCACCAGTTTGTTGATCGCACCGATTGGCGCCACCGGAAACAAGCCCGGCGTATCCGCAAACGCTGCATGACCGTGAATCACCGCCAGCGCTTTCAAACCGAGTTTCTGCGCGTGCGACTGGCGCATCAGGACCAGTGCCGCAGCACCGTCGGAGATCGAGCTGGAGTTCGCAGCTGTCACCGTACCGCCATCGCGGAACGCGGGTTTCAGCGAGGCGACCTTGTCCAGTTTGGCTTTCGGCGGTTGTTCGTCGTTGCTGATCAGCACTTGTTCCTTGCCGACGGTGACGGTCAACGGGACGATTTCGTCCTTGAAGCTGCCGTCCTTGATCGCTTGCTGCGCGCGGGTGGTCGAGGCGATGGCAAACGCGTCCTGGGCCTCGCGGCTGAACTCGTTGCTGTCGGCGCATTCCTCGGCGAAGGTGCCCATCAGGCGACCCTTGTCGTAGGCGTCTTCGAGGCCATCGAGGAACATCGAATCGAGCACTTTGCCGTGGCCCATGCGATAACCGCTGCGTGCGCGATCAAGCAGATACGGCGCATTGGACATGCTTTCCATGCCGCCCGCGATCACTACATCGGCGCTGCCGGCAAGCAGCATGTCGTGGGCCAGAATGGTCGCTTCCATGCCCGAGCCGCACATCTTGTTCAGGGTGGTGCAACGGGTGGACTTATCCAGCCCGGCACCCAGTGCGGCCTGACGTGCCGGCGCCTGGCCGAGGCCGGCGGGCAGCACGCAACCGAACAGCACCTCATCGACTGCATCGGAAGAAACACCGGCGCGTTCAACCGCAGCCTTGATCGCCGCTGCACCGAGTTGCGGCGCGGTCAGGCTTTTCAGTTCGCCCTGGAAACCGCCCATCGGGGTGCGTACGGCGCTGACGATGACAATCGGATCGTGGGAAATGGTCATGACAAATCCTCCTTACTTGGCGGCCATACGCAAGGCGCCGTCGAGACGGATCACCTCGCCGTTGAGCATGCTGTTTTCAATGATATGCCGCACCAGCGCGGCGTACTCGACAGGCTTGCCCAGACGCGGCGGGAACGGCACGCCAGCGGCCAGGGAATCGCGGACTTCCGGGGTCATGCCGGCCATCATCGGCGTTTCGAAAATGCCCGGCGCGATGGTCATCACGCGGATGCCGAAGCGCGCCAGTTCACGGGCGGCCGGCAGAGTCAGACTGGCGATTGCGCCTTTCGACGCGGCATACGCGGCCTGACCGATCTGGCCGTCGAACGCTGCCACCGAAGCCGTGTTGATGATCACGCCGCGCTCGCCGTCGGCATTGGCTTCACTTTCGGCAATCGCCGCAGCGGCCAGACGCAGCATGTTGAAGCTGCCGATCAGGTTGACATTGATCACCTGCGCGAAGCTCGCCAGCGCATGCGGACCGTTCTTGCCGAGGATCTTCTCGCCACGCACGATGCCGGCGCAATTGACCAGCCCGTTGAGGCTGCCGAAGGCTTTGACGGTCGCCTGCACGGCGGCTTCGGCGGCGGCTTCGTTGCTGATATCGGCAACCACGCTGTGCGCGCCGAGGCGTTCGGCTTGCGCGGCCACCGCTTCGGCATTCATGTCCACCAGCATCACTTTGGCGCCGGCATTCACCAGCAATTCAGCGGTGGCCGCACCGAGGCCGGACGCGCCGCCAGTGACGATAAAAACCTTGTTCTCGATCTGCATGAGTGTTTCCTTCGATTCAAGCTGAAACGTTGTGCGCCGCGGCCTCTTGAGCCTTGGCGATTTCCTGGTTGCGCAAGATAAAGCGCTGCAATTTGCCGCTTGGGGTTTTCGGCAACTCGCTGAGAAATTCGATTTCACGCGGGTACGAATGCGCGGCCAGACGCTTGCGCACGTGTTGGCGCAGTTCTTCGGCCAGCGCGGGTTCGGCGCGATATTGCGGGTTGAGCACGACGAAGGCTTTGACCAGTTCGGTGCGCTCCGGATCGGGCTTGCCAACCACGGCGGCTTCGATTACTGCCGGGTGTTCGATCAGCGCGCTTTCGACATCGAACGGCCCGACGCGATAGCCCGAGGTGGTGATCACGTCATCGCTACGCCCGACGAAGCTGATGCTGCCGTCCGGGTTCCATTCCACGGTGTCGCCGCTCAGGTAATAGTTGCCGACGAAGGCTTTGGTCGGCGCGCCGGCATAACCGGCGAACCAGCACATCGGCGATTGCGTTCGGTCGATGGCGAGAATCCCCGGCTGACCGACGCCGAGTTCGTTGTTCTGTTCATCAAGCACCACGATGCGATGGCCCGGCGAGGCGAAACCGGCTGCCCCCACATGGATCGGGTGTTCGAGGCCGTGGTGGTTGCACAGCACCATGCCCAGTTCGGTCTGGCCGTAGTGATCATGGATGACCACGCCGAGGTTGTCGGCGAACCAGCGAATCACTTCCGGGTTCAGCGGCTCGCCGGCGCTGCTGACGATGCGCAATTTGCCCTTGATCGAACGGGCGGATTGATCGCCGCCGGCGATCAGCAAACGGTAGGCGGTCGGGGAACCGGTGAGGTTTGTGATGTTGTACTTGTTGATCACCCGGCAGGTGCTTTCGAGGGTGAACGGGCCATCGTAAAACGTGATTGGATGCCCCATCGCCAACGGCCCGGTGACGCCGAAATAGATTCCATAAGCCCAGCCCGGATCAGCGACGTTCCAGAATGCGTCTTCGGGGCGCAGATCTACCGCGTCGCGGGTGTAGCTCTGGAACGCGACGATGGCCTTGAGCGGCACCGACAGCGCTTTCGACGGGCCTGTGGTGCCCGAGGTGAACATCAGCAGAAACGGATCTTCGCCCGTGAGCATGACCGGTTCGCAGACGTTGGAATGATTGGCCAGCTCGGCCCAGAAACTGAAATCGCCACGCACGATGCCCTGGCCCTTTGGACCGCCGACGGTGACCACGGTCGGGCAATCGGCGACCTCGGTGAGTTTCGGCCGATTCACTGCATCGCTGACCACCATTTTCGCGCCGGAACTGTTCAGGCGATGTTCCAGCGCTTTCGGGCCGAACGCCGTGAACAATGGCTGATACACCGCGCCGATGCGCCAGGTGGCGAGCACGGTGATGAGTAATTCGACATTGCGCGGCAGCAGACCGGCAACCTTGTCGCCCTTCTGCACGCCTTGCGCGAGGAGGAAATTGGCGAAACGCGCGGCTTGCTCTTGCAGATCGCTGAAGGTGTACGTCGCACTGGCGCCGTCACGCCCCTCCCAGAACAGCGCAATGCGCCCCGGCAATGCGTGACGGTCACAACATTCGACGCAGGCGTTCAGCGCCTCGAGCGTACCGCTGAGCGCGGCGTCGACGGTGTGCTGATAATTGAACTGTGCGGTAGCAGACAAGTGATCGCGCATTGCCAGAATCCCTCTGTGTTTTTATTAGGTTGGGGAACCTTGAACAGCAGAGAGATAGTCGCGCCGCGCAGCGGTGGCGGCAATGGTCAAAGCCATCAAAGTGGATGACTGGTTTGGCCAAGGTTCAGGTGATGTATCGCCTGGACTGGCGCTATCGCTAGCAGGCTAGCTCCCACAGGGGAACGCATTTCAAATGTTGGAGCTAGCCTGCTAGCGATGGCGCCGGATCAATCGGCGTCGTTGAGGATCAGGCTGCGGTAATGCCCGGGATTGGAGCCGGACCATTTGCGAAACGCCTTGTAGAACGAGCTCGCATCGGCGAACCCCAGCCGGGTGGCGATCTCGGCGAAACTGATGGTCGGCTCTGCCAGCCAGGTGATAGCCAACTCCTTGCGTACACTGTCCTTAAGTCCTTGATAGGTCTGGCCTTCTTCAGCCAGGCGCCGGCGCAAGGTCGAGGCCGACATGCACAGTTGCTGCGCCAAGGGTTCAGTTTCCGGCCATTGCTCGGCGGGCAACTGGCGCAGATCCAGCTTGATGCGGCTGGCCAGACTCTCCGGATCGCGGTACTTCACCAGAATGTTCGCCGGCGCATGCGCGAGAAAGCGCTTTAATTCGTCGGCGCTGCGCTTGATCGGCAGCTCCAGGCAGTCGGCCGCAAAGATCATCCGCGTGCGCGGCCGATCAAAACGCAGGTTTTCGGAGAACATCACCCGGTAGTCAGCGCAGAAATCCGGTTCGGGACAGCGCAGCTCAATTGCCAGAATCGGAATCCGCCGCCCCGCCAGCCAGCAAGCGACGCCATGCACGATCATCCAATAGGTGAAGTAGGTGAAGGCGCGACGCGGCTCGGGGTCGTCTTCCAGCAGCACGATTTCCGCCAGACTTTGCTGGTGCACCAGCTGCGCCGGCAATTGATCGAGCATCAGCGACAGGAAACTCAGCCCGCTGCTCAAACCGGCCGCCAGATTCGGTTGCGCCATCGCACTGCGGCAGAGAAATTCCAGGCTGCCGGACTTGAGCTTGCGCGGGTCCATGCCAAAGAACTCGTCATCGCCGCGCCGGGCCAAGAGGCGCCACAGTCGCGCGTAGTTCGAGGCTGGTACGCGGCCGTTATCGCTCAGCAGCAGCGCCGGATCGATGCCGACCTTGCGCAAGACTTCGTCCGTGGCCGCGCCCGGCGCGCAACTTTGCAACAGTGCTTCGCGCACCAGTTGAATGGCGATGGTGTCTTTTTCCGACATGGAGCGCGGCAATTCCTGTGCTGGTGCGAATGCCGTGCATCTTAACGCAGCACTCAAGCACAACCCACACCCCTGTGGGAGACCGGCTCCACATGAGAATGGTTGTTCTTCAGAGTTGTTCAGCTTAGGTTCAGGTTAATGTCAATCAGTACCATATGGGAATGAGTGTCATTATGTTACAACTTAGCCACCTAACTAAATCACCTGTGGTGGCCAATGCTCGTCCCGTTTTTGATCATGCTGCGCGAAGGCATTGAAGCCGCGCTGATCGTTGGCATCATCGCCAGTTACCTGCAACAGACCGGCCGCGGCCAATGGATGCCCGCCGTGTGGATTGGGGTTTTCCTTGCGGCGGCGCTGGCATTGCTGGTTGGCGGTGGCCTGGAACTGGTCAGCGCCGAGTTTCCGCAAAAGCAGCAGGAACTGTTCGAAGGCGTGGTCGGGCTGGTCGCCGTGGGCATTCTCAGTTCGATGGTGTTCTGGATGCGCAAGGTTGCGCGCTCGATCAAGCATTCGCTGCAAGCCTCGCTGGATCACGCGCTGACCTCATCCAGACATCAAGTGTTTGCGCTGATCGCCATGGTGTTCTTCGCCGTTGCCCGTGAAGGTCTGGAAACCGTGTTCTTCCTGCTCGCGGTGTTCCAGCAAAGCGAAGGCGCCGCAGCGCCAATCGGTGCGTTGCTCGGACTGATTCTGGCGATCATCGTCGGTTTCCTGATCTACAGCGGCAGCATGCGCCTGAATCTTTCGGCGTTTTTCCGCTGGACCGGGCTGTTCATTCTGGTGGTGGCCGCCGGGATTCTCGCCAACTCGGTGCAGGCGCTGCATGAAGCCGGGGTGTGGAATCACCTGCAAACCGTGCTCTTCGATTTCAGCGCGACGCTGCCGATGGATGGCCCGTTGGGTTCGGTGCTGGCCGGCATGTTCGGTTATCAGGATGCGCCGACCGTCAGCACCCTCGGTGCGTATGTGATTTATCTGCTGGTGGCACTGGTGATGTTCTTCATGCCGGCACCGGAGCCTTCTGCGCAATCGTCTTCCGTTTCCAGCCAATAAGGCCATTCATGTCAAAGCCTAATATCCCCCAAGCCTCCCCTCCCCGTGCCTTGCGCTGGGCGGTGGCCGGTTCGGTGGTCGTGATGATCGCGGCCGGTGGCCTGTTCTACTACGCCGCGCAACTGGCGGCAGCCAAGCGTGAGCACAATCGTGACGAAGTGGTGGTCAACATCCATCCGCACAGTTGCGAGCCGAACGCTTTGACCGTGCCGGCCGGGCGCGCGAGTTTCCGCATCGTCAACCGCTCGGATCGTGCGGTGGAATGGGAAATTCTCGACGGCGTGCTGGTGGTCGAAGAACGCGAGAACATCGCGCCAGGCCTGAGCCAGGTGATCAACGCCAACCTGCAACCGGGAGACTACGCGATCACTTGTGGCCTGCTGAGCAACCCGCGCGGCACCTTGCACGTGACGCCGACTGCCGCCTCGGATGCCGCTGCCAAAGCCAAGCCGTCGATGGTCGCGTTCATCGGGCCGCTCTCGGAGTTTCGCGTTTATCTGGCGAGCCAGAGCAGCGCGCTGATCAAAGCCGTGAGCGCGCTCAATCAAGCCATCGAGAGTGGTGATCTGGCGCAGGCGCAAGCTTTGTACCTGCCGGCCCGCGCCGCGTATCAGCGCTTGGCCCCGGCCGCGCAACGTCTGGCCGAGCTGGACAACAGCATCAACGCCCGCGCCGATTACTTCGAAAAGCGCGAACAGGATCCGGGCTTCACTGGCTTCCATCGCATCGAATACGCACTGTTCAAGCAACGCGATCTCGACGGTCTTGCGCCGATCGCCAAGGGCCTGCTCAGCGACGTCACCAGCCTCAAACAGCAGTTGCTCGCCCAATCGCTACCGCCGGAGCAACTGATGGAAATCGTCGTGCGCAATCTCAACACGTTGGCCGACGTACGCGCCGCCAGCGGTGAAGAAGAACGCTACAGCCACAGCGACCTCAACGGCTTCGCGGCCAATCAGCAGACTGCGCACAAAGTCGTCGATCTGCTGCGTCCGCTGCTAGCGAAATCCGCTGCTGATTTGCTGCCAAAGATCGACAGCGCACTGGCTGATTTCGACACGACGCTGAACAGCTTCAAGGTCAACGACGGCTACGCCAGTTACGACAGCGTCAGCGCTGAGCAACGCCAGCAGCTCGCCGACGAGGCCAAAACTCTGGCCGATGCGCTCGATGCAATTGATCCCGCCCTCGGCCTCTCCGGCCTGTAAGCAGAAGACCATGACGATGAAAGATTGCGAACACTTCAACCTGCAACGCCGCCGCATCTTGATGGGCATGGGCGCCGCAGGTGTCGCATTGGCCGGTTCCGCCCTGAGCTGCCCGGCGATGGCCGCCGCGCCTGCGCAAGTCACCGAAGCCCCGAGCAGCGACAAAACCGAAGACCGTCACGACTTTTATGGCACACGCCAGACCGGCATCGTCACCCCGCGTCCAACCTCCGGGATGCTGGTGTCGTTCGATGTGTTGGCCAGCGACCGCGAAGATCTGGAGCGGCTGTTTCGCACCCTCAACCAGCGCATCGCGTTCCTGATGACGGGTGGCCCGGTCGCACAGATCGATCCGAAACTGCCGCCGCCGGATTCCGGCATCCTCGGTCCGGTGGTCACTCCGGATAACCTGACTATTACCGTCTCGGTCGGCGAATCGCTGTTCGACGAACGTTTCGGCCTGGCCTCGGCCAAACCCAAGCGTCTGGTGCGCATGGTCGGTTTCCCCAACGATGCGCTGGACCCGGATTGCTGTCACGGCGACCTGAGTCTGCAGTTCTGCTCGAATAGCGCCGACACCAACATCCACGCCCTGCGCGACATCATCAAGAACCTGCCGGATCTGCTGCTGGTGCGCTGGAAACAGGAAGGCAGCGTGCCGCCGCAAGCCCCGGCCAAACCCGGTGCGCCGGCGCAATCGGCGCGCAACTTTCTCGGTTTTCGCGACGGCTCGGCCAACCCTGATTCGAACGACGGCAAGGCCATGGATCGCATCGTCTGGGTGCAACCCGGCAGCGATGAACCGGCGTGGGCGACGCATGGCAGCTATCAAGCGGTGCGCATCATCCGCAACTTCGTCGAACGCTGGGACCGCACGCCGTTGCAGGAACAGGAAAGCATTCTTGGCCGGGTGAAAACCACTGGCGCGCCAATCGGCGGCCAGCATGAAGCCGAGGTGCCGGACTACAGCAAAGACCCCGAAGGCAAGTTGACCAAGCTCGACGCGCACATCCGCCTGGCCAACCCGCGCACTGCCGCGAGCCAGGCCAATCTGATCCTGCGCCGCCCGTTCAACTATTCCAACGGTGTGAACAAGAACGGCCAGCTCGACATGGGCCTGCTGTTCATCTGCTATCAGGCCGACCTGGAAAAAGGCTTCATCACCGTGCAGACCCGCCTCAACGGCGAGCCGCTGGAGGAATACCTCAAGCCAGTTGGCGGCGGTTACTTCTTCACGCTGCCGGGCGTCACGGGCGACACGGACTTCATCGGTCGCTCGCTGCTCGATGCCACACAAGTAAAAACCACCGCCTAATCAACGACAAGAGCCGCCCCCATGAAAAAGACGCCACTCGCGCTATTGCTGACCCTCGGTTTGCTCAACACCCCGCTCTCGGCTTTTGCGGCGACGGCGCCGCTGGATCTGGTGGGGCCGGTTTCGGACTACAAGATCTACGTCACCGAACAGCTGGATGAACTGGCCAGCCACACTCAGCAATTCACCGACGCGGTGAAGAAAGGTGATCTGGCCACTGCACAAAAGCTCTACGCACCGACCCGCGTGTATTACGAGTCAATCGAGCCGATCGCCGAGCTGTTCAGTGATCTCGATGCGTCCATCGACTCACGCGTCGACGACCACGAGAAAGGCGTGAAAGCCGAAGATTTCACCGGGTTCCACCGCATCGAATACTCGCTGTTCTCGGAAAAAAGCACCCATGGCCTGAACGACCTGGCTGACGGTTTGAACAAGGACGTCAAGGATCTGCAAACCCGCGTAGCCGGCCTGACCTTCCCGCCTGAGAAAGTCGTCGGCGGCGCTGCTGCGCTGCTGGAAGAAGTTGCGGCAACCAAGATCTCCGGCGAAGAAGACCGCTACAGCCACACCGACCTGTACGACTTCCAGGGCAACATCGACGGCGCGAAGAAAATCGTCGACCTGTTCCGCCCGCAGATCGAGACGCAGGACAACGCCTTCATCGCCAAAGTCGACAAGAACTTTGCGGCGGTGAACAAGATTCTGGCCAAGTACAAGACCAGAGATGGTGGGTTTGAGACTTATGACAAGGTCAAGGACAGTGATCGCAAGATGCTGGTCGGGCCGGTGAATACCCTGGCTGAAGACCTTTCCACGTTGCGTGGGAAGTTGGGGCTGAACTGATTTCTTTAGCGTCTGATGGGACCTCATCGCTGGCGAGCCAGCTCCCACAGTGACAGCGTCGTACGCAAATGCTGTCAACGATACAAAACCTGTGGGAGCTGGCTTGCCAGCGATGGCGTCAGAGGCCTTGGTACATCTACCGAATTTGTTTAGAGAATCCGGTACAGCAACCGCTCAACCCGCACGCGACTCACGCGCTTGAGAAACTTGGCCACTTCCGCCGGGTAATCCGGCAGCGCTTCCAGATCCCCGAACTGAGCAATCCGCTTGGTGTGCACGAAGATGTTCTCCAGTTCCGCACGCCGCGGCTCGATCCATTCGCCTTTCGGGTCATCAATCAACAACGCGTTTTCCAGATCCAGACGGAACGCCCGTGGATTGAGGTTGTTGCCGGTGAGCAAGGTGTAACGCTGATCGACCCACATACCCTTGAGGTGATAGCTGTTGTCGCCCTCATGCCACAAGTGCAGGTTCAACTGACCGCTGTCGATGTTGCGCTGATGACGCTTGGCGAAGCGACGCAGGCTGATTTCGTATAGATAAGGCAACGCCGCGATCACCTTGAATGGCTCGGTCGGCGGGATGTAGAAATCGTTGGCAGTCTTGTCGCCGACCACGATGTCGATCTTCACCCCACGGGCCAGCGCACGGTTGACCTCGCGGATCACCCCCAGCGGCAGGTTGAAATACGGGGTGCAGATGGTCAGTTGTTTCTGAGCGCTGGCAATCAGCTCGAGAATCACCCGGTTCAGCGGATTGTTCTTGCCCACGCCGAGCAGCGGACTGACCGACAGGCCCGCACGCTCAGTGCTGCCGGCCGTGGTGTCGTAGGTCGCATGCTTGAGGCGGCTGCGCAAGTCGCCGATGTCGTTGCGCAGACTGCGGGTGGTCGGCAGGTTCGGCAGATCGAGGCGATGCACTGCCTTGGATTCGATCAGACCGTGCTTGACCAGGTGATGCATCGAGTCCGCGAGTTCGCGGCTCTGCAACACGTGATAACGGTCGAAACGGTACTTGTCGAATTTGTGCAGATAGACATTGTTCAGGCTGGCGCCGCTGTAAACCACGCAATCGTCGATCACGAAGCCTTTCAAGTGCAGCACGCCGAACAGCTCGCGAGTCTGCACCGGCACGCCATACACCGGCACTTCACTTTGGTGAGTGCGGGTCATTTCCTGATACCACGCCGAATTGCCCGGCTGCTTGCCGGCGCCGATCAATCCGCGTTGCGCGCGCAGCCAGTCAACCACCACAGCGATTTCCAGCTCTGGGCGCTTGAGTTTGGCGGCGTGCAAGGCATCGAGGATTTCCTGACCGGCCTCATCGTTTTGCAGATACAGGGCAACGAGATAGATGCGCTGAGTCGCCTGAGCGATCTTTTCCAGCAGGCAACGCCGGAACTCGGCGGCGCCGGGAAGGATGGTCACGGCCTCGGCGGTCAGCGGAAAGCTGCGCAGTTTGGGCAGCAGAGAGCGTTTGAAAAGCAACGGCATAAGGCTCGCAAAAGGTCGAATCCGAAGAACCCGAGAGCTTACACCATCAACTCCTTCGGGTCTTGTGAGTGACTGTAATGGCCACATCGCCAGCAGGCTGGCCACAGTGGGAACTGGGTACATCAGCTAGATACTGGTCGGGTCGGAGGCCGCCATCGCTGGCAAGCCAGCTCCCACAAGGTTTAGGTCCACCCAAAAACCGCACTTCGCTTCTCACCACTCAACACAATGAGCGTTAGCTCGAGTACCGCTCTTGATCGCGAGCGCCCGTCGGCCGGCTGAGTGGAGGGATTGATCCGGGGGTGGGAGCGCAGCGACGTTTGGCGCAGCCAAACACATCGAGAGGAGGTGCAGCGCAGCAAACCGGAGGCGATGCCCCCGGATCAATCCCGGAGCGAAGGAACCCGAGCCACAGCGAGGGCCGAACGTCAGGGCAAAGCCTTTTGGGTTACCTTTTCGGCGTTTGGAAAAGGTGACCCGCCGTAAGGGCGGAACCCTAAGCCGCCATAACCGCAGCAACGGCTATGCACCCAGCCAGAAACAACCCCAAAGCCTGAAAAAAGCCATTTCAGAATCAGCGCTTGACCAAGGAGAACGCACGTTCTACTGTTTGTCACATGAACGATATTACTGAAAACGCAACCCGCGACATCATCCTCGATGTCACCGAAAAGTTGATCTATAAAAGTGGCATCGCCGCCACTGGCATGGATCTACTGGTGAAAACCGCCGGTGTCTCGAGAAAAAGCATCTACCGCTATTTCGCCAACAAGGAAGCGCTGACCGTCGCCGCCCTGCAACGCCGCGACGTACGCTGGATGCAGTGGTACCGAAACGCCGTCGATCAGGCAGAAACCCCGGTCGATCGCCTGCTCAACCTGTTTACCGTACTCAAGGCCTGGTTCGCCTCGGAAGGCTTCCGTGGCTGCGCGTTCATCAACACCAGCGGCGAGACCGGTGACCCGCAGGATCCGGTGCGTCAGGTCGCCAAAGAGCACAAACAGAAGGTGCTCGACTACGTGTGCGAGTTGTGTACCGAACATGGCGCCGAAGACCCGCAGTTGCTGGCCAAGCAACTGCTGATCCTGATTGACGGCGCCATTACCGTAGCGCTTGTGATGGGTGATCACAGTGCCGCCGATAATGCGCAATGCATGGCGCGAAAGTTATTGGACCTGTAATGCCTTAATAAGCCTGACAAGTTGTTCAACAGTTCACTGATCGGGAGATTGAATATGTCTACTGCAGCCGAAGTGCGTCCGCCATTGCCGCCGTTCAACCGAGAATCGGCGATTGAAAAAGTTCGTCTGGCCGAAGATGGCTGGAACTCCCGCGACCCTGAGCGTGTGTCGCTGGCCTACACCCTCGACACCAAGTGGCGCAACCGCGCCGAGTTCGCCAATAACCGCGAAGAAGCCAAGGCGTTCCTCACCCGCAAATGGGCGAAAGAGCTGGATTACCGTCTGATCAAGGAACTCTGGGCCTACTCGGACGCGCGCATCGCCGTGCGATATGCCTACGAATGGCACGACGACTCGGGCAACTGGTTTCGCTCCTACGGCAACGAAAACTGGGAATTTGATAAGCAAGGCCTGATGTTCCAACGCTATGCCTGCATCAACGACATGCCGATCAAGGAAAGCGAACGCAAATTCCACTGGCCACTGGGCCGGCGCCCGGATGATCACCCGGGGCTGTCTGACCTCGGTCTCTAAGTTCACTCCCGCCCCTGTAGGAGCCGTGTAGGAGCCGTGTAGGAGCTGTCGAGTGCAACGAGGCTGCGATCTTTTGACTTTGTTTTTCAAAAGACAAGATCAAAAGATCGCAGCCTCGTTGCACTCGTCAGCTCCTACAGGGATTTGGCTGAAGCAGGTGTAACGGGTCGCCGCCGCTTCTGGAAATGCGTAACATGCCCGCACTCCCCCGCCGCCCTGCCGAATAAGCCGATTCCATGCCTTTCGAACTCAGCGTTGACCTCACTACCCTGGCCATTCTGGCCGTTGTTGCTTTCGTTGCCGGATTCATCGATGCCATCGCTGGCGGCGGCGGGTTGTTGACCACGCCTGCATTGCTGACTGCCGGCCTGCCGCCGCATCTGGTGCTGGGCACCAACAAGTTGAGTTCGACCTTCGGCTCGGCCACCGCCAGTTTCACCTTCTACCGGCGCAAGCTGTTTCATCCCCGGCAGTGGGTGCACGCGATTGTCGGCACCCTGGTCGGCGCGTTGACCGGCGCTGTCGTCGCGCATTACCTGCCGGCGGAATGGCTGAACAAGATGCTGCCGGTAATCGTCTTCGCTTGCGGGCTATATCTGTTGTTCGGCGGCACGCCAAAAGCGCCGCTGGACAGCGATGCACCGATCAAGAAGAAATGGCAATCGACTCAAGGCTTCAGCCTCGGTTTCTACGATGGCGTGGCCGGTCCCGGCACTGGCGCATTCTGGACGGTCAGCAGTCTGCTGCTGTACCCGATCGATCTGGTGAAAGCCAGCGGCGTGGCGCGCAGCATGAACTTCGTCAGCAACATTGCGGCGCTGTCGGTATTCATCTTTTCCGGTCAGGTGGACTGGATCATCGGCCTGAGCATGGGCCTGTCGGTGATGGTCGGCGCGTTCTTCGGGGCGCGCACCGCGATCAGCGGCGGCGCCAAGTTCATTCGGCCGGTGTTCATTACCGTGGTGTTGGGGCTGACCGTGCGTCTAGCCTGGCAGCACTGGTTCAGCGTGGCCTAAACGCCGCGCCACGTAGACGTCGATCAGGTAACGGGCAATCGAGCGTGACGCCGGTAACGGCGGCAGCTCATGCACGTTGAACCACTGGGCGTCTTCGATCTCGTCTTCCTGACAGACAATCTCGCCCCCCGCGTATTCGGCATGGAAACCCAGCATCATCGAATGCGGGAACGGCCAGCACTGGCTGCCCAGGTACTGAATGTTCTTCACCTCGATCTGCACTTCTTCACGCACCTCGCGAATCAGACAATCTTCCGCCGACTCGCCCGGTTCGGCGAACCCGGCCAGCGTGCTGTAGACGCCCGATACGAAACGCGGTGAGCGCGCCAGCAAGACTTCATCACCACGCGTCACCAGCACAATCATGCTCGGCGAAATCCTTGGATAACTGCGCAGGTCGCACGGTTGGCAATACATCGCCCGCTCGCGCGGCACTTGCGTCATCGCCTGACCGCAATTGCCGCAGAAGCGGTGTTCACGCGCCCAGGTGCCGATTTGCGCGGCATAACCCAGCACTTTGTAAATCGTGTGATCACCTTCGAGCATGAATGCGCGCAGGCCTTTCCAGCTACAACCCGGCACCTCGCTGCTACTGCGCAACTCCAGCAGATACACCGGCTCGCCATCGAGATGGCCAATGCCGTGTTCGGCCAGAACCGACAAGTCCTGCCGCTTGAGCCATTCGCGCGGGAACAGCACGCCGTTGTCGTCGAACAGAAAGCCTTCGGGGCTGCGCGCCACGGCCCAGCCGCCGGGTTGATCGGTGTCCAGTACTGCAGTGATCCAGCGAGATGTCATGGTTTCTCAGTCCAGAAATTCGGGTTTCTGTTTACTCATATGGGCGGCCATGGCCACCCGCAAGTCGGTGGATTGCAACATGGCGGCGTTCCAGGTGGCAACGTACTCAAGACCGTCGTCGATGCGATGGTCGCGCATGTAGCTGATCATTTCCTTGGTGCCAGTCACCGCGATGGGCGACTTGCTGGCAATCTCGCGAGCAATGTCCATCACGCCTTCGATCAGGCTGTCCTTGTCGCTGTAGACGCGATTGACCAGCCCGATACTGCGCGCCTCGTCAGCGCCAAAGGTGCGACCGGTGTAAGCCAGTTCACGCAGCATGCCGTCACCGATGATCCGTGGCAACCGTTGCAAAGTGCCAACATCGGCGGCCATGCCGATATCGATTTCCTTGATCGAGAATTGCGCGTCTTCGGCAGCGTAGCGCATGTCACACGCGGCGATCAGGTCGATGGCGCCGCCCAGGCAATAGCCCTGAATTGCGGCGAGCACTGGTTTGCGGCAGTTATCGACGGCATTGAACGAGGCTTGCAGGGTGAGGATTTTGCGTCGCAGCAGGCGCGCGTTGCGACCGACGTCTTTGCCCAGTTCATTGGCCACACCGGCGAGCATCATCAGGTCGATGCCCGAAGAAAAATGTTTGCCGGCGCCGCTCAATACCACCACGCGTACTTCGTCGGTGTCATCGATCCACTGAAACACCTCGACGATCTCGCTCCAGAACGCGGCGTTCATCGAGTTGATCTTTTCCGGGCGGTTGATCTGCACATGAGCGATGTTGTCAGCCAGTTCGACGCTGAAAGCGGTGTATTGAGTCATGGCAGAAATCCTTTACCGTTCTGAAAATGAGGCCAGAACTATAACAAGGCAGCAGCACGGTGGTTCGGCCAAAAACGGGACTCGGTGCGAGGTCGGGTTGTCCTGCCTGCCCCTGACAAATAAATGAATAGAATTTCAACCCGTGGTGTTCAAAGTAAAGGTAACCCACCGTGGAGCCTTGCCCATGAACATCCGTTCCGTTATGTTCGCCGCCCCGTGGCTGCTGGCCGCAGCTTTGTCGAGCAGTCTGGCGTTTGCCAGCGACGAAGAAGCGCCAGTCAAGAAGCCTGAATGCTCGAAAGGTCAGGTCTGGGACAGCAAGACGCAGAAATGTGTATTGCAAACCAGCAACCTGCTGCCGGACGTGATGGTTGCGCCCGGAAAACTTGAAAAAACAGACAGTTAATTTGCGGAGCTCATCATCTTCAGCGATCAGGCCTTCAGAGCCGAACTCGGGCAGCATCTGGCGCGTTTGTGGCGCTATGGTCTGCTGCTGTCGCGCAATCGGCATGTGGCCGAAGACTTGGTCCAGGCCACATGCTTGCGCGCTTTGGAGCAGGCGGGCCGCTATGTGGCCGGTACGCGCATGGATCGCTGGTTATTGAGCCTCCTGCACTCGATCTGGCTCAACGAAGTGCGCGAGCGCCGTGCGCAAGACGCGAACACCGAAGGCTGGCTGAGTGAGTACGCTGCGCAAATCGACGGTATGGCAGTGCAAGTGATCTGCCGAGTCGATGCGTTGCCCGAATTCCAGCGCGAGACTGTGTATCTGAGTTACGTCGAAGGCTTCTCGTATCAGGAAGTCGCCGACATCCTGCAAGTGCCTATCGCTAGCGTAATGAGCCGCCTGGTCGCCGCACGTCTGAAACTCGCCGAATATCCACCGGAGGTCGTCGATTAACACCCTGTCGGATGAGCAACTGGTGACGTACCTGGACGCTGAAATTGACGCTGAGCTGCGTAACCGGATTGACGCGGCCATTGCTGACGATCCGCTGCTCAGCCTGCGCGTGCAATGGCTGGATCGCAGCAGCTTGCCGTTCAAGCACGCCTACGATGAGTTGGCCCGGCAGGCGCCGCTTGATCGTCTGCAAGCGCGGCTTGATGCGACGCCCTGCCCCAAGCCTCCGAGCAACCTGCGACGCTGGTTGATCGCTGCGGCCGCCGTCGGCCTGTTGCTGCTCGGTGCGGCAGCTGACCACTTGTTTGTTCGCTGGCTTGCTTGATCTCGAAAACGCTCACTATGCTAGGTCGGTGATTATCCAAGGAGGACGATTCATGCCAATTTCGCCACGCGCTGCATTGCTGGTCATCGATGTGCAAAACGACTTCACTCCGGGCGGCCAGTTGGCAGTGCCCGAAGGTGACCTGATTGTCCCGCTGATCAACCGCCTCGCCGCGCAGTTCAAACAAGTGATCATTGCCCAGGACTGGCACCCGCCTGGCCACGCCTCGTTTGCGTCCAGCCATCCCGGACGCCAGCCATACGACGTGATTCAGCTGCCTTACGGCGAGCAAAAGCTGTGGCCGGAGCATTGCGTGCAAGGTACACGCGGTGCCGAATTTCATTCCGGGCTGGACTTGCCGCATGCGCAGTTGATCATTCGCAAGGGTTGCAATCCTGACATCGACAGCTATTCGGCGTTTCTCGAAGCGGACCGGGTGACCACCACAGGGCTTGCCGGCTACTTGAAAGAGCGCGGCATCGACACGGTATACATGGTCGGACTGGCGCTGGATTTCTGCGTGATGTTTTCTGCGCTGGATGCGCGGTCGGCGGGGTTCAATGCGTTTGTTGTACTCGACGCCTGTCGGGCGATTGATATT
Organism: Pseudomonas sp. TWP3-2; assembly: GCF_049897765.1. NCBI lineage: Bacteria > Pseudomonadati > Pseudomonadota > Gammaproteobacteria > Pseudomonadales > Pseudomonadaceae > Pseudomonas > Pseudomonas sp. TWP3-2. Next base: position 310,322 of record NZ_JAFCWW010000004.1, read on the forward strand.
AATGGTTCGCTGGAACAGGCCATCGAGCGCATGCAGATATCCGGGGTCGGATTGATCCAGTCCACCGACATTCCCCACAACTGACCCACACTCCCCCTGTAGGAGCTGTCGAGTGCAACGAGGCTGCGATTTTTTGATCTTGTCTTCGCAAAAGCAACGTCAAAAGATCGCAGCCTTCGGCAGCTCCTACAGGTGGTCCGGTGTCAACACGGAGTTGGCAACCAAAGCCTGAACCGCGCCCCACCCAACGGTGAATTCTCCACCGTCAATGTCCCGCCCTGTGCTTCCAGCGCTCGCCGGCTGATCGCCAGCCCCAGACCAAACCCGCCCGTGGCCCGATCCCGGCTGCGGTCCAGTCGATAGAACGGCTCGAAGATCCGCTCGCGCTCATCATCCGGAATGCCGATGCCGTCATCATCGACCCAGATTTCACAACCTTTCGGACACACCTGCACACCCACCTGAATACGCTTTTCGCAGTAGCGCATGGCATTGCGCAGCAGGTTTTGCAGGGCGCGTGCGGTCAGGCGTGGATCGAGCGAGAAGCGTTCCAGCTGCCCATGCAACAACACGTCGATAACGATTTCGGCAGATTCTTGTTCATCGTCGACACTGCCGAGAATGCTGTCGATAAACTCGTCGAGCGACACTTCAACCTGTTCCGGCAGCTGTGCCGGGTTCTGCAAGCGGCTGTAGGACAGCAGTTCCAGCACCAATTCATCCAGTTCGCGAATGTGCGCGACCAGGCCTTGCAGACGTTCGCGACTGGCAGTCGGCAAGTCATCGGACAGCGCCAGTGCCAGACCGAAATCGAGGCGCGTCAACGGTGTGCGTAGCTCATGCGACACGGCGTTAAGCAAGTCGCGTTGTTGGTTGAGCAGGTTTTCGATATCCCCCGCCATGGTATCGAACACATTGGCCAGGCTGCCGATGTTCGAACTCGATCTGATCTGCGTGCGCTCGCTCAAATGGCCCTTGCCGAAACGCTCGGCGGTGCCTTTGAGGCGCTCCAGATCGCGCCAGTGCGGGCGCAACCACAGCAACAGGCACGCGAGCATGGTCGCGCCAATCAGCACGTTGATGCTCCAGTACAGCAAATTCACGTCCATCGGATCCGGCGGCACGACCATTTGCACCACAGTTTGGTCGTTCAGCGGCGTGACCGCGAGCGTGCGCCAGCCCCAGTCGCCAATGCGTACCACGTTTTCGCCGAGGCGCAGGCGCTCGAGCTCCGGCGTGGTGAAGCCAGCTTCATCGATGCGTGCGAGGACGATGTGCAGCGGCTGGAAATCCTTGTCCATCGACGCCGCCAGCGCCGGCCACTGATCCTGCGGCACGGCGTGAAACTGCTTGGTGATCAGCGATTGCAGGCCACGGGAATAATCGAGGTTGTAGGTGACGAAGCGATCGCGGAACGCCATGACCACCAGATCCGGCACCAGATAGATCGCCGCGCTGTAGGAGACGATCGTCACCAGGTACAGGCGAAACAGGATTCTGAACATCGACTCAGCATTCCCACTCGGAACGACTGAACAGATAACCCTTGCCCCACACGGTCTTGATCTTGCGCGCTTCGCCAGCGTGGTCGTCGAACTTGCGCCGCAGCTTGGAAATCGCCACATCCACCGAGCGGTCGGTGCCGTTGAACTCGATACCGCGCAGGCGTTGCAGGATCTGGTCGCGACTCAGCACTTCGCCGGCGTGGCGGGCCAGCACCACCAACAAGTTGTATTCGCCGCTGGACAGCTCCACCGGTTGGTCGCGCCAGGACACCGTGCGCTCGGACAGATCGATACACAGGTTGCCCATGACAATGCGGTCGTTGACGGTCATCGGCTCGCCAAGACTGCTGCGGCGCAATAGAGTGCGCACGCGCGCCAGCAACACGCGCGGTTCGCAAGGCTTGGTGACGTAATCGTCGGCGCCCATTTCCAGGCCCAGCACCTGATCGTGGCTGTCGTCGCGGGCGGTGAGCATCAGGATCGGCAGCGTCGCCGAATCGGCGCGTAACAGGCGACAGACCTGCAAGCCGTCGAGGCCCGGCAGCATCAGATCGAGGATCACCAGATCCGGCGGATTGAGCCGCGCCCGCTCGCGCACATGATCGCCACGGCCGATCACGCTGACGGAATAACCGTTGCGTTCCAGGTAGCTGGAAATCAGTTCGGCGAGGGCGGTGTCGTCTTCGACCAGCAGGATGTTCGGCATGGGGCTTAACAGTCACAAAAGAATTCAAGGCCTGAAGGATATACGCGCTCGCTCGTAACTGAGTAAAACCCTTACACAATTTCACACAGCAGCTACAAAGCTTCACCGCTACCCTCGGCGACTGTCCGTAGGATGCGGCCATCAATATTGGGGGTTGTACATGTCGAAGAATCTGCTGGCCGGGCTCGGCCTGATCGCATTGGCGCTGACGCTGAGTGCCTGTGATAAAGCCTCGAACGCCGAAGAACAGGCGCCACCGGCCACCGTACGCATCGAAACCCTCGAAGCCCGCCCCCTGTCGATCAGCAGCGAGCTGAGCGGGCGCATCGCTGCGCCGCGTATCGCCGAAGTCCGCGCTCGGGTTGCCGGTGTGGTGCTGCAACGCACTTACCGCGAAGGCAGCGACGTGAAGAAGGGCGACGTACTGTTCCGCATCGATCCGGCGCCGTTCAAGGCTGACCTCGACAGCGCCGAAGCCGCGCTGCGCAAGGCCGAGGCCAATGCGTTTCAGGCGAAATTGCAGGAACAGCGTTACGCCCAGTTGATTGATGATCAGGCCATCAGCGCTCAGGATTACGACAACGCCCGCGCTGCCGCACGCCAGACTGCCGCCGACGTCGCCGCGAACAAGGCTGCGGTCGAACGAGCGAAACTCAATCTCGGTTACGCCACCGTCACCGCACCGATTTCCGGGCGCATCGGCCGCGCATTGGTCACCGAAGGCGCATTGGTCGGGCAGAACGAAACCACGCCGCTGGCACTGATTCAGCAGTTGAACCCGATCCACGCTGACCTGACGCAGTCCACTCGTGAACTTAACGAGTTGCGCCGTGCCTTCCGCTCCGGCCAGTTGCAGCAGGTCGGTCAGGGTCAGGCCAAAGCCACGCTGATTCAGGACGACGGCAGCCTGTACCCGCTGCCGGGCAAGTTGCTGTTCACCGACATCACGGTCGATCCGGGCACTGGCCAGATCATTCTGCGCAGCGAATTCCCTAATCCAGACCTCGATCTGCTGCCCGGCAGTTTCATCCGCGTTCGGGTGGAACAAGCGGTGATCCAGCATGGCCTCACCGTGCCGCAGCGCGCCGTGCAGCGGGACAGCGCCGGCATCGCCCAGGTGCTGACGATTGACGAGCAAATGCGCGTCGCCGTGCAACCGGTGCAACTCGGCGCGGTGCAAAACGACCGCTGGATCGTTACCGGCGGCTTGAAGGCCGGCGACCGCATTGTCATCGAAGGCCTGCAACACGCGCGCGCCGGCGAAATCGTGCAGATCGACGACACCCCTCTTCCACTTGCCCAGACCTCTGGTCAGTAAGCAGGACGCTTTTATATGCCGCAGTTCTTTATCGACCGCCCGGTGTTCGCCTGGGTGGTTGCACTGTTCATCCTGTTGTCCGGTGCGCTGGCCATTCCGCAATTGCCGGTGGCGCAGTACCCCGACGTCGCGCCGCCGCAGATCGAAATCTACGCCGTGTATCCGGGCGCCTCGGCGCAGACCGTCGACGAAAGTGTGGTCAGCCTGATCGAGGAAGAGCTAAACGGTGCCGACCACCTGCTGTATTTCGAATCGCAAAGCAGCCTTGGCAGCGCCACCATCAAGGCGACCTTCCAGCCGGGCACCAACCCGGAAATGGCCCAGGTCGACGTGCAGAACCGCCTCAAAGTGGTCGAGTCGCGCCTGCCGCAAGCGGTCAATCAGCAAGGCTTGCAGGTGGAGAAAGTTTCCGCCGGCTTCCTGCTGCTGATCAGCCTGACCTCCAGCGATGGCAAACTCGACGACGTAGCGCTCAGCGATTACCTCGCGCGCAACGTGATGAACGAGATCAAACGTCTGGACGGCGTCGGCAAGGCCCAGTTGTACGGCGCCGAACGCGCGATGCGTATCTGGATCGATCCGCAGAAGCTGATCGGTTTCAATCTGACCCCGGCCGACGTGAATGCCGCGATTGTTGCGCAGAACGCTCAAGTCTCGGCCGGCAGCATTGGCGACTTACCGAACCCGAACACTCAGGAAATCACCGCGACGATTCTGGTCAAAGGCCAGCTATCGACGCCGGATGAGTTTGCCGACATCGTGCTCAAAGCCAATCCCGACGGTTCCACCGTGCGCATCAAGGATGTGGCGCGGGTCGAGATCGGCAGTCAGGAATATCAGTTCGGCACTCGCCTGAACGGCAAACCGTCCACCGCCGTCGGCGTGCAATTGTCGCCGGGCGCCAACGCGCTGAGCACTGCGACACTGGTGCGGGCAAAGATGGATGAGCTGGCGCGCTACTTCCCTGCGGGCGTGGAATACAAGATTCCCTACGACACCTCGCCGTTCGTCAAAGTCTCGATCACCAAAGTGGTCTACACCCTTGGCGAGGCAATGCTGCTGGTGTTTGCGGTGATGTTCCTGTTCTTGCAGAACATCCGTTACACGCTGATTCCGACGCTGGTGGTGCCAGTTGCGCTGATGGGCACCTTTGCGACGATGCTGGCGCTGGGGTTCTCGATCAACGTGCTGACCATGTTCGGCATGGTGCTGGCCATCGGCATTCTGGTGGACGACGCCATCGTGGTGGTGGAAAACGTCGAACGGATCATGGCTACCGAAGGCCTGTCACCGAAAGAAGCCACGCGCAAAGCCATGCAGCAGATTACCGGCGCGATTATCGGCATCACCCTGGTGCTGGTGGCTGTATTCATTCCGATGGCGTTCATGCAGGGTTCGGTCGGGGTGATTTACCGGCAGTTCTCGCTGTCGATGGCCACCTCGATCCTGTTTTCGGCGTTCCTCGCGCTGACCTTGACCCCGGCTTTGTGCGCAACGTTGCTCAAGCCACTGGCCAAGGGCGAACACCATGAAAAAACCGGCTTCTTCGGCTGGTTCAACCGCCGCTTCGAGCAACTGACTGACCGCTACCAGAGCTGGGTCGGCTATGCGTTGAAACGCACCGGGCGTTACCTGCTGATTTACGGCGTGCTGTTGATTGGCTTGGGCCTGTGCTTCGCGCGCCTGCCCTCCTCTTTCCTGCCGGTCGAAGATCAGGGTTACACCATCACCGATATCCAGCTGCCACCGGGCGCGACCAAGAATCGCACCGTGCAAGTGGCCGAGCAGCTCGAAGCGCACAATAGTGGCGAGCCGGGCATCAGCGACAGCGTGGTGATTCTTGGCTTCAGCTTCTCCGGCAGCGGCCAGAACGCGGCGCTGGCATTCAGTACTTTGAAGGATTGGTCGGAGCGTGGCAGCGATGATTCGGCGAGTTCGATTGCGGATCGCGCCAACATTGCTCTGAGCCAGATCAAGGACGCCATGGCGTTCTCGGTATTGCCGCCGCCAGTTGACGGTCTCGGCACCTCCAGCGGTTTCGAATTCCGCTTGCAGGATCGCGGCGGTCTTGGCCACGCGACATTGATGCAGGCACGCACCGAACTGCTGGCCGCCGCCGAAAAAAGCCCGGTACTGATGAACGTGCGCGAAAGTGCGCTGGCCGAAGCGCCGCAAGTGCAGCTTGAGGTGGATCGCAAGCAGGCTAATGCCCTAGGCGTCTCGTTTGCTGACGTCGGTAACGTGCTGTCCACCGCAGTCGGTTCATCGTACGTCAACGACTTCCCCAATCAGGGGCGTATGCAACGCGTTGTGGTGCAAGCCGAAGGCGACCGCCGCAGTCAGGTCGATGACTTACTGAAAATGCATGTGCGCAACGATGCCGGAAAAATGGTGCCGCTGTCGGCATTCGTCAGAGCCACATGGACCCAAGGCCCGGCACAGTTGACCCGCTACAACGGCTACCCGGCGATCTCGATTTCCGGTGAGCCGAAACCCGGTCACAGCACCGGCGAAGCGATGGCGGAAATCGAACGACTCGTCGCACAAGGCCCGAAAGGTCTGGGCCAGGAATGGACCGGATTGTCGTTGCAGGAACGCTTGTCCGGCAGCCAGGCGCCGATCTTGCTCGGTCTGTCGCTGCTGATCGTGTTCCTGTGTCTGGCGGCGCTGTACGAGAGCTGGTCGATTCCGACGTCGGTATTGCTGGTGGTGCCGCTGGGCGTGCTCGGTGCTGTGCTGGCGGTGTCGTTGCGCGGGATGCCCAACGATGTGTTCTTCAAAGTTGGCTTGATTACGATCATCGGTCTGTCGGCGAAGAACGCGATTCTGATCATCGAGTTCGCCAAGAGTCTGTATGACGAAGGTCACGACCTGATTGATGCCACGCTGCAAGCAGCACGCCTGCGCTTGCGACCGATCGTCATGACTTCGCTGGCCTTCATTCTCGGAGTGGTGCCGCTGGCGATTGCCACGGGCGCGAGTTCGGCGAGCCAGCAGGCGATTGGCACCGGGGTAATTGGCGGGATGATTACGGCGACGCTGGCGGTGATTTTTGTGCCGGTGTTCTTTGTCGTAGTCATGAAGCTGGTGCGTAAATATTCTGGCAAGAATGAACATTCGTCATAAAAAAATTGGTGGTTATACCTGTCAACTTTGGCAGGTTCGCTGATCGCCTTTAGCCTTTAGGCTGGCTCCTGTCACATCAGACTAATTAAGCAGGAGCTACTCATGACAAATGTAAGGGGCAATGCAAGTGGCTTTTTGAAAGCCACGACAACCGATCCCGAACTTCAGAAGTTTGACGCAGAAGAAATGTTTTATTCCGTGGTAGGGGGGCGCTCCTTGCAGGGGTGGGCTTCTTTGTCAGCTTGGCCGAACGAGCGAAGAAACATCGCCTTCAACTTCGTTGACGGCGGTGACATCCCCAACCAGACCTTCGATTTCGCCACCAGTCCCGAGGTTTCAGCCACGTGGTGGAAAAGTACATCCGGCAGTAGCGAGTCTCCCTATTACGCGAATAGCGGTACCGTTACTGTCAGTGTCAACGCCGCCACAGATACAGCCACGGCAAAGTTCCACTTCACTGCCGTAGCACCGAATGGCAAAGACCAGGTTACGGTTGCCGGAGAGCTGGATCTCGCGCCGAACGACCAAGGGAGCGTCAACCTATGACTGCCGCACTTACAACATCCGCAGGCACTCTGACTGCTGATGTCGATGGACTGGAACCGCCGGTGAAAGATAGCTATTCAGCGGAAACAGTACAGCTCACTGCGCAGTTCGATTCATCCTTCAAGCAACAGGCCTGGACTGCTCGGGGGGAATGGTGGATTGATGGCCGTCCGAGACGGAGTCTGAGCATTGTTTTAAACGTGGCACAAACCGCCAGTTTGAATACCGTCTACGACTTCAAGGCCGACTCCCATCTGGTCAGTGCAGTATTCGTGGAAAGACTTGCAGTTGGCGTGGATCCGTTTTACCAGGCGATCCAAGGCTCCGTTACCTTTCTCGGTTTTCCGGCTACCGGTTCGGACAAGGGGCAAATAGAAGCCATGTTCGGATTCCTTGGCCAGAACGCAGACGCGGTTCCGAAAACCGTGACGGTTTTCAATGGCAAGCTTCAGATCCAAAACTGACGGACTCATGAGTCCGCCCTGCTGTAACAAAAAACCTTGAGCTTCCGTCCATGCTGACAAAGCCTCAAGGTTTTTTGTTCAGCAGCCCAACGCCTGCCAAACTCGACACCCATGCTATGGTTCGCTCGACGCCGTCACCACAGAGCCCTCCATGCGCTTCTTCGCCCTCACCCATCCTCGCCTCTCTGCCGCCGCCCTGCTCGGCGTCGCCGTCGGCCTGCTGGCTCCCGCCGAATCCATCATCAGCAAAATTCTCATCGGCTGGAACGCCGGGGTCTGGACCTACCTGATCCTGATGCTCTGGCTCGCCGGCCGCGCCAAGGCGCCGGACGTCAAACGCATCGCCGAAGTCGAGGACGAAAACGCCGGGCTGGTGTTGTTCGTAGTATGCATTGCAGCGCTCGCCAGCCTGGCTACCATCGCTTTCGAACTGGCCGGCAGCAAGAATCTGGATACCACGCAAAAACTGCTGCACTACGGCTTCACTGCGCTGACAGTGATCGGCTCATGGCTGCTGATCGGGGTGATTTTCTGTGTGCACTACGCGCGGCTTTTTTACACCTGGAACGGCAAGGAGCCAGCGTTGCGTTTCGCTGAAGGACTGACCACGCCCAATTACTGGGACTTTCTGTACTTCTCGTTCACCATCGGCGTGGCCGTGCAGACGGCGGATGTCGGTGTGGCCACGCGGGACATGCGCAAGATCGTTTTGGCGCAGTCGTTGATCGGGTTTGTGTTCAATACGGCGATTCTGGGGTTCTCGATCAATATTGCTGCTGGATTATTTGGCTGACCGTTGCGCCGTAGATTATCCCGAGACAAAAAAATGCCCCAGCATTGCTGGGGCAGTTATGTCACTTGATCAGAAGAAGCGACTCACTCTCAAGCTGACGTTCCAGTCTTGGGAGACCGTATTGCCTTGACTGCCCCCGGCTTCACCTGCGACTTGCCAGGTGCGCTGAGCGGCCGTCCACTTTAACCCTGCTCGGTAATCAACCGAGTTGCTGGCACGATCATCATCAAAACTGTCATCGTTGATCTTGACCCGGTTAGCTTTTACAAACTCATGATTAGCCCCCAATGACACACTAGGCTCCAGCTCGCCACCGCTTACCAAGCTAATTAGACGCCCCCCTCGGACGCCGACGTTGCCCTGCACCGAACGCATGGTGTCAGCCTTGACTTCGAGGCCATTGTCCAGCTGATAACTATCGCTTTGAGTCACACCCGTTGACACACCGAGTTGAGGCTCGACAAACCAGTCGTTTTCGAAGCGAATGTGTTTACCCACTGCCAACGAACCGCTCGCGCCCAAAGCTTTGTAATCACCCTTGGCCCGCGTGCCGTCACTCATGGTGACCTTGGCCTTGTTGTCGAACTGATTGATCTTGATCATTGCGTTGACGAAGACGCCAGTTTCCTGATCGAACGTGCTTCCGTAAACGCCAGCGTTCACGCTGTCGACCGTCGCTTTGGAACCGAACTTGAGATCCATGTCCGTGCGGCTTGTGCCGACGAATCCGCCGACTACAACATCTCGACCGCCGAACACCACAGTCGTATCGGCACCACCGGTGATCCCGGTCTGGTTCTGGGTGTAGCCGTCGCCATAGGCATTCTTGACGTTATATTGATTGCCATAGGTACGCACCCAGACGCTGTTGCTCAACTTGCTTGTGTCGCTGTCACTGGCAGCACGTAGCGAAGCATCGGGTCGGACACTGAGGCCACGATCACCAATCTGCGTATTGAGCATGTTCATTTCCGCATTCAACACACTGCGTGCACTGCCAGCCAGGGCCAGGGCGGTATTGGTCGAGGTACTGACGGTTTCCTTGTCCGGGTTGAGGTACAGGCCCTGCCCTTCCTGCTTCAGCCGATAGACGAACGTTCCGGCATCCACTGTTTCCTTCCCGCCTAGCTTGAAGCTCGCATCACCGGACGCGATGTTGCCGACCTTGAGCGGTTCTGCGGTGACGGGCGTGGTGCCAGTAGCGGCTATCTGCAACTGGAATTGGCCGCTCGCACGCTCCGTCACGTTGAGGAAATCAGTGCTCAGATTCCCAAAGTCGGAACGCATATGAATGGAGCCGGTACCCGAGAGTTCGCCGACAGTCAGTTGCCGAAATGGTCCATCTGAGCTCAATCGCACAACACCGTCGTTCAGTGCAAGGCTGCGCACGGTGCTGTCGTCCGTCAAGTTCCACTGCGACCCGCTGTTGATGCTGATATTGCCGGAATTGTTGATCTGCCCGGTGAGTACCGAGTTGTTGTCCAGCATCACGATGCCATTAGTGGCGCTGTTAATGTTACCGGTCAGTGTGCTGGCATTGTTCAGCGATAGGCTCGCGACATTGTCGGCGTTACCGTTGATGGCAGAACCATTGTCCAGCACAACAGCGCCATTGATGTCGCTGTTGACGTTACCGTTGAGCATGCTGCCATTGTTCAGGGAAAGGTTGGCGACATTGTCGACGTTGCCATTGATGGCCGATCTGTTGTCCAGGCTGACTGCGGTTGCGGTACCCGCGACCGCTTGTACGTCGCCGTTCAAGGTGCTGCCGGTGTCGAATCTGGACTGGGTGACGTTTTGCAGGTTGCCGTTGAGGGTGGCAGCGTTCTGCATCAACAATGCAACGGTGCTACCGGTCTCGGCAATCACATCGCCGGTCAAGGTGCTGGCATCGACATTGAAGTTGGCGGTGGAACGGTTGATCGCTTGCAACACCGAGCCATTGCCGCCGACCAGTTCGGAACTGCCACTGACATTAATGGTGGCCACAGTCCCGGCATTCCCGGAGGAGCCAAGAATGATGGCCGATCCGGTTCCGCCGGTGACGCGGGTGTTATTCAGCATCACGTTGCTGGCGTTGACGCCGGTGTTGTCCGTCACGATTTGCAGACCGTCCTGTCCGCCAGTAATCGTGCTGCCCGTGGCGGACAGCGTAGCACCGCCCAATTGCACGCCGTAACTGGTGGCGCCTGTGCCGACGACTGTCGAGTCCGTGAGATTCAGTACAGCGAAACCCACAACGTTCGCACCGCCAGGAACACCGGTGATGACGCTATTGCCTGTGACGGTTGCAGAGGACGATGCTGGAGTATTGATATTACGTCCCAGGATAAGCCCGAAACTATTGGTGCTGGTAAGGGTACTGTTATCAATCGTGGCAGAGCTGTCACTAAGGGACAACGCCCCCCTGCCGGTCGAGCTGTTAACCGCTGCGCCTGACAAACTCAGCCGGGAAGCATCACGTGCTTCGATCCGCTGGCTTTGACCACCATTGAAAACAACGTTGGCCGCTTGCGAAGTAATAGAAAGGGCGTTTGCGTTAGTGATCGTCAGGGTTCCACCCTGGGAGACCGTCCATTCTTCGGGCGCCGGAGGATTGGTGACCGTCTCACTTTCTCCGGGATTCAGTATTCTGGCCTGCACATTAGATGAAACGAGAATAATTGCCGCAAACAAACAGCTGTTAGCTACAAATGGGTTCAAGCGAAAAGGTATTGGCATGAATACTCCGAACCGCGAACAAATTTAAAAGCGACTTTTCTGACAAACAGCCAGGAAAGCGCCACAAAAAACGTCCGACATACTAATCAGCAATCTACTTGCAAGATGTAGGAATAATCCTCAACTCAGTAGGACTTATCTGCAAACGGAGAAGGAAACCTGACCCTTGATCTTCAGAAAACAATCAATATCGCGGAAGAGGGGAATCTCTCCCGCGATAACTTCCCTCAAGATTCAACCATCACGTTGCCGGCACAGCAGTTCGGTCGCAGTAATCTCCGCTCGAAGTAATAGTGTCGAGTTTTTTGATGAGCTCAATCGACGTTTGAACCCCGCCGATGTTTGCGGTGTACCACAACTTGATCCAGGCAACCGCATTGTGTTTGGGTTGTGCAAGTTTGAAGATTGCAGCAGTACCAACGCTTGCAACATCTGGAGTGCCAGCAGCCAGTATCGTATACGGCTGGGAGTCTGCCGTGCCAGGGATCAAGGCCGTTGCCGTCGCATTGCTATGTGCTTCCATATGTACAGTAATAACCGTGTTGACCGGCAGATTGACGGCATCCTTGGGAATGCCAAGTGCCAACGTCCAGTTAGTGACCGCATTGTTCATTGCGAAACAGTCACACTGGTCTTTTAACGGATTACGGATCCGGATGGTTGGTTGCAGCAAATCGATTTTCTTGCCACTGACCGCTACATCTTGTGGCGGAGAACTGATGACGTTTTTATCAATACCGGTTTTCTGGCGTGTCCAGTGGGCTTTTACGCTTGGCGTTGGCAGGCCGCCAATAGTGATTGCCGGGACAGTAACGCTGAACGTTGTCATGTCACTGAACGGTGAAACTTCATCGACATACTTGCCATCCAGGTAGAACTTGGCGGTTTCAGTCGAGCTCAGCGGTGGATCAGCAAGTGCCAACGTCACTTCAATTTTCCCCGGTTTATCACGATCCCCCGGTTGCAAGTCGTTAGCTGTATTGGAAGCACCAGTAGTGACTGGCAAGGCAAAAGCCGGGTTGACCACTCCAGGTAACTCCGGGTACAGCCCCCCTGCGGGATAAAGATTCACCCAGAAGAACCGCTCCGGAGAAGCGAACGTATTGGTGCCACGAACAACCTCAGCCCAGATCTTGAATTCCGCGGCATCTTTGTACGCACCGAAAAGATCGGCGAAGAGTCCTGTATAGGACAAGGGAAACGTTACGTCCGCATTCGTGATGGGCATCGGGCCCAGCATCTGGAAGTTTGTAGGGTCCAAAGCATCTTCTACGTTCACCTGAACTTGGTCGCCCGGTTCCAGATTATCGATGAACGCCCGTCTAACGATCGAGGAAATAGGCTCTTCAGAGCCGTCAGCCTTGAGGAAGTTATCCAGGTAGATCGTGGTGGTTTCATTGGGATCAGTTGCGGGCACCAACGGGGCTTCGCGTAAAACCGGATCCAGCGCGAGCCCAAGTGTCAACAAGGCCGCGGGGGCGGAACTGGCGCTTTTGTTCCCCACATGGTCTGTCCAGAAGAAGTGACCCATCACCCGCCCGTTCTTGTGTTTGCGCAGTTCTGTACTGGGTACCTGGATAGCGCCTGAGGCCGGAACGACAGCATCAAATACCACGGTATCCACAATGTTCGGAGCCACGCCCGAAACCAGATGGAGTTCCAGCTTGTCATCAAGTCGACGATTCGGATACCCAACGCCGAAAACCAGTTGCAGGTTCGTGTTTGCCGCATCCTGCATCCAGGTTTCGTTGACGAGTCGTTGCGCATCAATCGGTGCATTGGTGAACTGAGCGTCAGGCGTTGGCGCGGTCAGTCGTTTGGAGGGGTACTTGAGCCCGAAAGGTGGGTTTTCGTCAATGACGACTGTTACAACATTCGATGGGTCATCGGTGCCCGCCCCGTCCTTGTAAACCAGTACTTGCACTTCGTAAGTGGTTGGAGTCGCGGGTTGAGGCAAATCCGGTAGAAGCGCCTTGGGTATTTCAATCAACATAGGGTCGGTACGATCGGAAATCGGCCCCAATACTCCGTAAAATATTTTTTTGAGTGGCTGCCCGTTGGCGCCGGCCCAGACATCATAGTCATCATCCGGCAATGGTTGGGAGAACGCAGCGAGTTTGATGATGACCTTTCCAGTATCCAGCTGACTCTTTGGAATATAATCATCTGCGATCGTATCCACCGTAATCGCCGTCGCATAAATACCATTCACGCTTGCACCCACTGTTGGCGGATTAGCTCTTGCTTTAAACGTTACTTGCTGTTGAGCAGTCATTTGCATTACTCCTTCATTGAACCCGGACGGGCTACTTTGACCAGGCGTTACCTGATCGATCTTCACGAATGATCCTTCTGATTCGGCAATAAGCCGACCACCTCGCAATAATTGACAAACAACAGTTGCGGAATCGTTATCGAACAGCGGAAATATGTGTTTCGGATACGGCACAATATGGTCGAACCCATTGGCTATCTCGTTTGCAGAGAGCGTTTTATCCCAAACGCCATAAGTACCGGCCACCTCCGCCCCACTGCCGTTCAGGGACGAATATCCTCGCCATGTAACTTTTGCGACATCACCGGAAACAGCGACGTTACTGAAATCCGGAATTCTGACGGTCGCGCCGCTGGTCAAAGGAGGTTTGGTGTTGTTATTCAAATACCCCCAAAGCGTCGCATGAGGAAACCAGGGTAACCGCAGTTTTATAAGCGGTGAGTGATCGATGGTAAGCTGCCGTTTCGGCGAGAAATCGTCATTTCCGCCGGAGCCTTTCCAGACTTCGTAATAGAGAAATACGATGCCGTCGGTGGCCAAGTGTCGAGGCGTCAAATCGAAATACAGAAAAGGATCAGTCAGGGGCGTCGGATAAACAACGTCATAAAGTCTTTGTTCTACACCGTTTTGACTCAAGATCACCCACAGGTTGTCGTTGGGTTCCGGTAGCAACCAATACGGAATAACAATTCGAGTTCCGTTTCGCAGAATCTCGCGAGGAACATGACCTTCCAGATCGCTATCGTCGATCCCCTCAACGGAAAGTGGCAGCAGTGCCAATACGCCTATGGGTGTTCTGGAGGCTTGAGTGAATGGCATCGAAGTCATTTTTACTCCACCGGCTCATACGAAAGTTTGCGGAAATTCCGTTACTCAATTCGTGTTTGGTGAAAGAAATTAGGCGCTTCAACGCGGATATTTCCTACTGTCAGATCTGACAGGTTTTACTACCGTCTGTCGGATTCGCGGGTCAGATTCCTCGACAGTGAACGCATCTTCACTTGACGCAAGCGGAGACATTGGTGTCTCCTGAAACCGGTTTCAGACAATAAGAAGACTCAACCGTGAACGATTTCTCCGCCGCCCAGCGCAGCCGCGTCACCATGCTCGACGTCGCCGAACACGCCGGCGTGTCCAAGGCCAGCGTCTCGCGCTTCATCGGTGATGATCGCGCCATGCTTTCCGATGCCATTGCCCAGCGCATCGAGCAATCCATTGCCGCACTCGGCTACAGCCCGAATCAGATGGCCCGTGGCCTGAAACGCGGCCGCACCCGACTGATCGGCATGCTGGTGGCCGATATCCGTAACCCTTATTCGATTGCCGTGATGCACGGGGTGGAAACCGCTTGCCGTGCGCATGGCTACAGCCTGGTGGTGTGCAACACCGACCGCGATGACGAGCAGGAACGTCAGCACCTTGCGCTGCTGCGCTCCTACAACATCGAGGGGCTGATCGTGAACACCCTCGGCCATCACCGGAATGAGCTGCATGAGTTGCAGCGCGAGATGCCGTTGGTGTTGGTGGACCGCAAGGTCGATGGGCTGGACAGCGATATGGTCGGATTGAACAACCCGCAGGCCATTGAGATGGCGCTGGATCATCTTGAGTTGCGTGGCTATCGGGAGATCTTGCTGATCAGCGAACCATTTGACGGCACCAGTTCGCGCATCGAGCGGGTTGCGAGTTTTCAACAGCAGATTGCACAGAGGCCAGGCTTGAGCGGCGCGGTGCTGGAAACCGGGCCGCAGCTTCCTACAGAAATTCACACCTTTTTAAACGCATCTGGCGACAAACCGAAAGCGCTGTTCTGCGCAAACGGCGTGGCGGCGCTTGCCTGTACGCTGGCCTTGAGGGAGATCGGCGCCCGGTTGTTTGAGGATGTCGGGTTGATCGCACTGGATGATCTGGATTGGTACCCGTTGGTAGGGAGCGGGATTACTGCGTTGGCCCAGCCAACGGCCGAGATTGGTGCGCGGGCGTTTGAGTGTTTGCTCAAGCGCTTGCGTGGCGATACTGAGGCGGTTCGGACATTGGATTTTGCGCCGGTGCTGGTTGAGCGTGGGTCGACCCGTGAAGTTGGCGGTGTCTGATCTGACGCTATCGCTGGCAAGTCGAATCGTCGCACCGCAGCTCCCACAGGTTCAGAGATGTACCAAGCCTTTGTGTACGACCCGGACACTGTGGGAGCTGGCTTGCCAGCGATGAGGCCGTAAAGGACAACACAGAAACACCTGATATTTTTTTGCATAAAAATGAAACCGGTTTCAGAGGTCAATAACAATGAATAAACCTGCCGTTTCCATCAGCCTGTCCAGCTACGGTGCCGAGCTTGTGCGCCTTCGCGGCCAAGGCTCATTCATCGAGGTACTGGCCGCCGCTGGCGCCAATCGCATCGAGTGGCGCGAAGAGTTGCTCACCAACGAAGTGTCCGGGCAATTGGCCGCTGCTGCTCAAGCGCAAGGCCTGCAAAGCATCTATTCCTCGCCCAGCGAATTGTGGCTGGCCGGTCAGGCGCGGCCCAATCCCGAGTTGATCACCGCGCTGCAAAACGCCGAGGCGTTCGGCTCGAAGTGGCTGAAAGTCTCGCTGGGATTTTTCACCGACAACTGCGATCTGCAAACCCTCGCGCAAATCATCCAGCAAAGTCCGGTGCAGCTTTTGGTGGAAAACGACCAGACCCTGCACGGCGGACGTATTGAACCGTTTCAGCGTTTCTTCGCCGCTGTCGAGCAACACAATTTGCCGGTCAAGATGACTTTCGACATCGGCAACTGGCAGTGGCAAGACCAGTCCGCCGCCAGTGCCGCGCGGCTGCTCGGCCGCCACGTCGGCTATGTGCACTGCAAAGCCGTGAACCGCCGCGCCGACGGCAAACTGGTGGCGGTGCCGCCGGCCGCCACTGACCTGCATCTGTGGGAACAACTGCTGCGGCACATGGACCAAGGCGTCATGCGCGCCGCCGAATATCCATTGCAGGGCGATGACCTGGTGCAACTGACCAGCGAACACGTCGCCGCCCTCGCCCGCCTCGGCCAATCCCGTCTGGAGCCTGCTCATGTCTGAGATCGATATTCTGTCGTTCGGCGAAACCATGGCCATGTTTGTCGCCGAACAGAGCGGTGATCTGGCGGCGGTCGGCGAGTTTCACAAAAGGATTGCCGGGGCCGACAGCAACGTCGCCATCGGACTTTCGCGGCTGGGCTTCAAGGTTGCGTGGTTGAGCCGGGTTGGCGCTGATTCGCTTGGGCGATTCGTGGTCGAAACGCTCGCGCGCGAAGGTCTGGATTGCAGCCATGTCGAAGTCGACGAGGCACACCCCACCGGGTTTCAGCTCAAGTCGCGCAGTGACGATGGCAGCGATCCGCAGGTCGAGTATTTCCGCCGTGGCTCGGCGGCCAGTCATCTATCGCCGCAATCGATTACGCCGACATTGCTCGGTGCTCGGCATTTGCATGCCACTGGTATTCCGCCCGCGCTGTCGGCTTCGGCGCGGGAAATGTCTTTGGAGCTGATGACGCGCATGCGCAATGCCGGGCGCAGCGTTTCTTTCGACCCGAATCTGCGTCCGAGTCTATGGGCCAGAGAGCGCGAGATGATCAGCGAGATCAACCGCCTCGCCGCCCTCGCCCACTGGGTTTTGCCGGGGTTGAGCGAAGGCCGTTTGCTCACCGGGTTTGATGATCCAGCCGACATTGCCGCGTTTTATCTGGATCAAGGCGCCGAAGCTGTGGCGATCAAGCTCGGGCCACAAGGCGCGTATTACCGTACGCAGCTCGATCAGGGTTTTGTTGCCGGGGTGCCGGTGGCGAAGGTGGTCGATACGGTGGGTGCCGGTGACGGGTTTGCGGTCGGGATGATCAGTGCGTTGCTTGAACATCAGAGTTTTGCCGAGGCCGTGAAGCGTGCGAACTGGATTGGCAGTCGGGCGGTGCAGAGTCGGGGGGATATGGAGGGTTTGCCGACTCGATCTGAAATGTGCCGTGAATTTGAGGCCGCCATCGCTGGCAAGTCGAATCGTCGCACCGCAGCTCCCACAGGGGTTGCTGGTGTTCCCTCAATCTTTGAAACAGCTGAAATACCTGTGGGAGCTGGCTTGCCAGCGATGAGGCCCTGACAGACAACAGTTTTTTTGAACCTGCTGCGACAAAAACAACAAGCTCAGGAGCAACACCATGAAAACCGCAACCCTCGCCGCCCGCCGCTGGTGGTACATCATGCCCATTGTGTTCATCACCTACAGCCTGGCGTATCTGGATCGCGCCAACTACGGTTTCGCCGCCGCCTCCGGCATGGCCGAAGACCTGATGATCACCCCGGGCCTGTCATCGCTGCTCGGCGCACTGTTCTTCCTCGGTTACTTCTTCTTCCAGGTGCCCGGGGCGATCTACGCGCAAAAGCACAGCGTGAAGAAGCTGATCTTCGTCAGCCTGATCCTCTGGGGCGGCCTCGCCACCCTGACCGGCGTGGTTTCCAACGCGTATTGGCTGATCGTCATTCGCTTCATGCTCGGCGTGGTCGAAGCCGCCGTGATGCCGGCGATGCTGGTCTATCTGTGCCACTGGTTCACCCGCGCCGAACGCTCACGCGCCAACACCTTTCTGATCCTCGGTAATCCGGTGACCATGCTGTGGATGTCGGTGGTCTCGGGTTATCTGGTGCAGCATTACTCGTGGCGCTGGATGTTCATCATCGAAGGCTTGCCGGCGGTGCTCTGGGCATTCATCTGGTGGAAACTGGCCGATGATCGTCCGGCCGAGGCCAAGTGGCTCAGCGCTGAGGAAAAGCATGATCTGGAAAGTGCTTTGGCCGCTGAACAGGTCGGGATCAAAGCGGTGAAGAACTACGCCGAGGCGTTCCGTTCGCCGAAGGTGATCATTCTGGCGTTGCAGTTCTTTTGCTGGAGCATCGGCGTTTACGGTTTCGTGTTGTGGCTGCCATCGATCCTCAAGGCCGGCGCGCAAATGGACATGATCGAGGCCGGTTGGCTGTCGGCGTTGCCGTATCTGGCGGCGGTGATCGGAATGCTGCTGGTGTCGTGGGGTTCGGACAAATTGCAGAAGCGCAAACGCTTCGTCTGGCCGCCGCTGCTGATCGCCTCGGTGGCGTTCTACGGCTCCTACGCGTTGGGCGCAGAACATTTCTGGTGGTCGTACACGCTGCTGGTGATCGCCGGCGCCTGCATGTACGCGCCTTACGGGCCGTTCTTTGCGATCGTCCCGGAGATTCTGCCGGCCAATGTCGCCGGCGGCGCCATGGCGCTGATCAACAGCATGGGCGCGCTGGGTTCGTTCGGCGGCTCGTATCTGGTCGGCTATCTGAACAGCTCCACGGGTTCGCCCGGCGCTTCGTATTTGCTGATGAGCGGCGCGCTGATGTTTGCCGTGGTGCTGACGATTTTCCTCAAGCCCGGCGCCAGTGACCGGGTAGTTGCCAAGCCGGTTGCGCCACGTCCGCTGCCGGCCCATTCCTGAATTTATAGAGAGGTGCCCGCGATGAACAAGCAGGTTGTGTTGTACAAAAAACTGTCGCCGGCGCTGATGGCGCGGCTGCAAGAACAGTTCGACGTGACGCTGATCGAAAGCCTCGACGCCGATGGCCTGATGAAGCTGCGTGATGCCCTGCCCGGCGCCCACGGTCTGCTCGGCGCGAGTCTGAAACTGGATGCAGCGTTGCTTGATCTGGCGCCCAGGCTGGAAGCGATTGCCAGCGTCTCGGTGGGCGTCGACAACTACGACATCGACTACCTGACCCGGCGCAAAATCGCCCTGAGCAACACCCCGGACGTGCTCACCGAAACCACTGCCGACACCGGTTTCGCGCTGATTCTGGCCAGCGCCCGGCGTGTGGTAGAACTGGCGAACATGGTGCGCAACGGTCAGTGGCAACGCAACATCGGCCCGGCGCACTTCGGCACCGATGTGCATGGCAAGACGCTGGGCATTATCGGTATGGGGCGGATTGGCGAAGCGCTGGCGCAGCGTGGGCATTTCGGCTTTGGCATGCCGGTGATTTATCACAGTCAGTCGCGTAAACCGGCGGTTGAGGAGCGTTTCGATGCGCAATACCGCAGTCTTGAAGATTTGTTGCAGCAGGCAGATTTCGTTTGTCTGACCTTGCCGCTGACTGCGCAGACTGAAGGTTTGATTGGCGCGGAGCAGTTTGCGTTGATGCGTCCGGAAAGCATCTTCATCAACATCTCGCGCGGCAAGGTTGTCGATGAGGCGGCGTTGATTGACGCACTGAGTAATGGGCGGATTCGCGGGGCCGGGCTGGATGTGTTCGAGCGCGAACCGTTGAATCAGGATTCGTCGTTGTTGCAGTTGGATAACGTGGTGGCGACGCCGCATATGGGTTCGGCGACGCACGAGACGCGTGAAGCGATGGCGCGTTGTGCGGTGGAAAATCTGTTGGCGGCGTTGAGTGGGGAGAAGCCTGCGAATCTGGTGAATCCGGCGGCTTGGCAGGGCTGAGATTCGCGGTGTCTGTTCTGGCCTCATCGCTGGCAAGCCAGCTCCCACAGGGATTTGTGTTGTTCACAAATCATATGGACACCAAGGAAACTGTGGGAGCTGGCTTGCCAGCGATGGCGCCAGCACTGTCACCACAAAAACATCAAGCACTCCGAACCTGGAGCAACTGCGCCGCACACAGCGCTATCCGCGCACAGGCATCCGCCAGCTTCACCCGATCCACCACCAGCCCGATGCGAATATGCCCCGCCGCACTCGGCCCGAACGCTTCCCCCGCCAACACCGAAACCCCATACCCCTCCAGCAAGCGCTCCGCAAAATCCTGCGCTCCAAGCCCGGTTTCGCGCACATCGACCATCACGAACATGCCGCCATCGGGCTGGATCGGGTACAACCCCGGACAGCCGCGCAAGCGCTCGCACACCAGATCCCGACGCAGCCGATATTCCTCGCGCATCTGCGTCACTTCCGGAAGATCTTTTTCGAACGCCACCTGCGCGGCTTTTTGCACAAAATCCGGCAGCCCGAACAACATACTCAGTGACAGGTTTACCAAATGTTCGGCCAGGGTTTTCGGCCCAATCACCCAGCCGATGCGCCACCCGGTCATCGCATGGGATTTCGACAGACTATTGATAGTCGCAGTACGCTCGGCCATGCCCGGCAAACTCGCCGGGCTGACGTGTTCGCCTTCATAGAGGAGGTCGCTGTAAACCTCGTCGCTGATCAGCCACAGGTCATGGCGAATGCACAGCGCAGCCAGTTCCTGCCAGATCAACAGCGACAAACTCGCGCCGGAGGGATTGTTCGGACTATTGAGCAACATCGCCCGAGTCTTGGATGTGATACGCGCCGCAACATCCGCCGGATCCACGCGAAAACCGTTTTCCGGGCGCACCGGCACCGGAATCACGCTTGCCCCGCACGCGCCGAACACGCCTTCATAGGTGACATACATCGGCTCGGCGACAATCACTTCATCACCCGGATCGAGCAAACATTGCGCCACCGAATACACCGCGCATTGCGCGCCCGGCAGCACGATCACATGCTCGGCATCGACGACCTGACCGCTGCGCCGCTGATGGCGCTCGGCGATGCGCGTGCGCAGCTCAACCCGGCCGCGTACTTCGGAATAATGCGTGTCGCCAGCCAACAGACTATCGATGGCGCCGTGAATGATCGGCAACGGCGTATCGAAATCCGGATCGCCCACCGACAGCAGCAACACATCGATACCTTGTGCACGTAACTCCAGCGCCCGGTCATGAATCCGCCAGGCCGCTGCACCCTCCCCGGCAATACGTTGGGTCAAGGCTGAAAAGCGCATGTACGTCTCCTGATCGCGCGGTGTCCAGCCTTCACCCTAGGTCAAATCACAAACCGCGCCACCATCGCATTCAAATCCACCGCCAGGCGCGACAGTTCGTGGGTCGCGGCGCTGGTTTGATTGGCGCCGGCGGCCGATTGCGTGGCGAGGTCGCGGATGTTTACCAGGTTGCGATCGACTTCGCGCGAGACCTGCGCCTGTTCCTCCGAAGCGCTGGCGATTACCAGATTGCGCTCGTTGATCTGGTGAATCGACTGCGTAATCTGCTCCAGCGCGACGCCGGCAGCGCGGGCCATTTCCAGCGTGGATTGGGTGCGCTGGTTGCTTTGCTGCATCGAGTTGACCGCTTCGCCGGTACCGTTCTGGATGCCGGCGACCATTTTTTCGATTTCCTGAGTCGACTGCGCGGTGCGATGCGCCAACGCGCGCACTTCGTCTGCGACCACGGCGAAACCGCGCCCGGCTTCACCGGCACGCGCCGCTTCGATCGCGGCGTTAAGTGCCAGCAGGTTGGTCTGTTCGGCGATGGCGCGGATTACGTCGAGCACTTTGCCAATGTCGCGACCTTGTGCAGCGAGGCCTTCGATCATTTGCGCGGTGTTCTGCACGTCGTGGGTCATGGTCTGGATCGCGTCGACGGTTTTCACCACTTGATCGCGACCTTCGCGCGCGGCGTGGGTCGACTGGTTTGAGGCTTCGGAGGTTGACACGGCATTGCGCGCGACTTCTTCCACCGCTGCGGTCATTTCGTTGACGGCGGTGGCGGCTTGTTCGATTTCATTGTTCTGCTGTTGCAGACCACGCGAAGCTTCTTCAGTCACGGCGCTGAGTTCTTCGGCAGCGGCACCCAGTTGCGTGGCGGAACCGGCAATCTGTTCGATGGTTTTGCGCAGATTGGTCTGCATTGCCGACAAGGCTTC
Organism: Pseudomonas sp. TWP3-2; assembly: GCF_049897765.1. Taxonomy (NCBI): domain Bacteria; kingdom Pseudomonadati; phylum Pseudomonadota; class Gammaproteobacteria; order Pseudomonadales; family Pseudomonadaceae; genus Pseudomonas; species Pseudomonas sp. TWP3-2. The sequence goes on from NZ_JAFCWW010000004.1 coordinate 332,499, forward strand.
GAGCAGGCGCGCCGGCTCGTCGTTGCCATCAACCTCGATGGCTTTGGTCAGGTTGCCGCCAGCAATGGTTTGCGCAGCGAGCACGGCGCGGTTCAACGGGGTGACGATGCTGCGAGTCAGCAGCCAGGCCAGAAGAACGGTCAGCAATGCAGCGATCACGGCCACGCCGATGATCCCGGTGATGGCGCCACTGTATTGCTCGCCGGCATGATTCGACGCGGTTTTGGCGTCAGCAGCGTTGAACGCGATCAGCTTGTTCAACTGCTCGCCCATCTGATCGGTGCCGTCCTTGATGCGCGTGTTGATCAAGCTACGCATCTCGTCAACCTTGCCTTGGCGCGACAGCTCCAGCATCTGGTTTTGCGCTTGCACGTAGTTGTCCAGCGTGTTCGAGAATGTCTGATACAGCGCACGTTCTTCCGCGCCTGCCGGCAATGCCGCATAACTTGCCTGTGCACTGCGCACCTTGTCGACCAGCACGCCAATGCGCGTTTGCGCCTCCTGCAGAGCCGCCGGTTCGCGGTTGACCAAAACCCGGAACGAGAGAATACGCAAGCGCAGGACGTTTTCGGTGACCACGCTGAGCTGGCTGACGCTTGGCAGTTGGGTCTGCTCCATGTCGATGGAGGCCTGACGAATGACGCCCATGCGATTGACGGCGAAAACACCGAGGACAATCACCAGCAAGGCGATAAAGGCAAAACCGAGGAAGGCACGCGGCGCGATATTCAGATTACGCAAGGACATAGTTGGACTCTCGGATGATAGAAACTACGAGCGTCCCTGCCCTGATCACTGGCCCGTGGGGTGGGCTTCAGTCCGGCGTCACTGTTTCAGGAAGTCTTGTGTGCGCCTGTTAGCTGTATCGGCCAGGCTTGAGGAAATTCGCAGGTACAGATGAAATATTTTTCACGAATACAGCCATGAAACCCTGTGGCGAGGGGATTTATCCCCGTTGGGGCGCGTAGCGCACCCCCATCGAGACAACGCTGCAGGTCAGACCGACCGAGCGTGCACGTTTTACGACTGCTGCGCAGCCGAACGGGGATAAATCCCCTCGCCACAGGATATGCGCGCTGTTCAGTTGTTGCCGGTCGCTATGCGCCAGACCCGCGCAATGTCAGTCGCACGTTCGCGCAACAACCGCGGCACTTCTGCGCAGGCTTGTTCCAGAGTCATTGGGCCACTGGTGACCGCGAAAGCCGCGTCGATGCCGTGTTCGTAAAGCTCCTGATAACCCTCGCCCAAAGTACCGGCAATGACGATCACCGGCACGCCGTGTTGCTTGGCGATGCGTGCCACGCCGAACGGCGTCTTGCCACGCAGGGTTTGCGCATCGAAGCGCCCTTCTCCGGTAATGACCAGATCCGCGCCTTCGACTGCTTCGGCCAGGCCGACCAGTTCCGCAACCACCTCAACTCCAGCCTGAAACTGCGCGTCGAGAAACGCCTTGGCGGCAAAACCCAGGCCGCCGGCCGCACCGCTGCCCGGTTCGTCGCGCACATCTTTTCCCAGCGCCTGCGCACAGAGTTCTGCGAAGTGGCCCAGCGCCTGATCCAGTTGCTGTACCTGTACCGGCGACGCGCCTTTTTGCGGGCCGAAAATCGCCGAGGCACCGTGCGCGCCACACAGCGGATTGTTGACGTCGGCGGCGATGTCGAAACGCACTTGCGCCAAACGCGGATCGAGTTCGCTCAGATCGAGTCGCGCCAGTTGTGCCAACGCCAGACCACCGGGCACCAGCGATTGGCCTTGAGCGTCGAGCAACTTCACACCCAGCGCCTGCATCGCACCGGCTCCGCCGTCATTGGTGGCGCTGCCGCCGATGGCCAGAATCACCCGTTGTGCGCCGGCATCCAGCGCCGCGCGGATTAGCTCGCCAGTGCCGAAGGTGCTGCTGATGCACGCATCGCGTTGGGTCAGTGGCACCAGTTGCAGACCGCTGGCCTCGGCCATTTCGATGATCGCGGTGTGGTTGTGCGGCAACCAGCCCCACGCCGCATCAACCGCTGCGCCCAGCGGACCGCGCACCCGAGTGCGACGCAGTTCGCCTTCGCACGCGGCGAGAATCGACTCGACCGTGCCCTCGCCGCCATCCGCCATCGGGCACTTGGCGATTGTGGCGTGCGGCCAGACCTGCACCAGGCCCAAAGCAATGGCCTCGGCAACGCCTTGGGCACTCAGGCTGTCCTTGAACGAATCGGGGGCGATGACGATTTTCATGCGAATTCTCCAGTTCCAATGCTCCTCATCCTGCCAGTCGGCATGGGCATTGACGCCTGTCGGCTGCACAAATCGGGTTGGCGTTTTTTGTTCTTTTCTACAAAGGCGCTGGAATCGAGGCTGAATGTCCCGCCGCCATCTGGCAAGCCAGCTCCCACAGGGATCTTCAGCGAACAAAAAATTTGTGTACAACTCCAAACCCTGTGGGAGCTGGCTTGCCAGCGATGGCGGCCTCAAGAACACCTCACACAATGGAATCGGTTTGGGGCAGCAGTTGCACACCGAGATACAGCGCCAGCATCCCGTCCAGGCGCAGCGGATCGACCCCGCTAAGCTCGGCAATCCGCTCCATGCGGTAGCGCAGGCTGTTGCGATGAATCCCCAGCGCATCCGCACAGGCCTGACTCTGGCCGTCGTGCTCGCACCAACTGCGCAGCGTCGCCAGTAGCTGACCGTTGCTGTCCTTGGCGATGACCTTGCGCAGCGGCTTGAGCAACTCGTCAAGCGCATCATCATTGCGATGGCGCCAGAGCATCACCGGCAGGCGATAGCGCGTGAGATTGAGCAATCGCGAGCGCGGCAGCACTTCACGACCATAGGCCAGCAAATCCGCCACGCGCCGGTAACAGCGGCGCAACCCGGTCAGCCCATCAGCCTGCCCGCCGACGGCGATACGCAAGATGTTCCAGCCCAGACCGTCGAGCTTTTCCAGCAAGCGCTCATGCTCGATCGTCTGACTCGCCGGTCGACACCACAGCAGCGACGATTTCGCCGAACTCACGCACCAACTGTCCGGATAGCGCGAAATCAGCCACGCACTCAGCGCCTCGACCGTTTGCCCCGGTGCGTGCTCCAGACCCAACTCGAACAGATACGGCACTCGCGTCAGCTGCGGCTTGAGGCCCAATTGCTGCGCCTCATCCAGCAATCGCGGTGAATCGCCTGCTTCGGTCAGCAGCAACGCGAGCAGATCATCACAACGCTGACGCCGCCATTGCTGTTCAGCCTGTTGATTGCGCTGGCCGACGAGCATTTCGGCGGTCATGCGCACCAGCTCCGCGTAAGTGCGCAGCAGCTCCGGCTCGCCGGTGATGCCAAGAACGCCGATCAAGCGCTGATCGAGCAACAACGGCAAGTTGATCCCCGGCTGCACACCTTTCAAATGCACGGCGGTCTGCGCGTCGATCTCCACCACCCGGCCGTTGGCCAACACCAGTTGCGCACCTTCGTGGCGGGTGTTGATGCGCTCCGGTTCGCCGCTGCCGAGGATCAAGCCCTGGCTGTCCATGACGTTGACGTTGTACGGCAAAATAGCCATGGCCCGGTCGACGATGTCCTGAGCGAGGTCGTGATCGAGTTCGAACATAGCGGCGGGAATCCTTTTAAACAGGCGCGGACGGTTGGTCACCCGCACAGGGTCTGGCGGCAAACCCTGTGCTCAGGCACAAAGACAATCCGGCCACAGGTGGCCGAGACTCTCAGGGCGATCAACGTTACCCTTTGCATCGCAAAAAATCATAATAAAGAGAGAGCCGCTATGTCGCAGAGCGCCGCAGCTACCCAGACCATCGTTGACGATAAAAACGCCGTCTACAAACGCATCACCCTGCGTTTGATCCCCTTCATTTTCATCTGCTACTTGTTCAACTACCTCGACCGGGTCAACGTTGGATTTGCCAAACTGCAGATGCTCGACGCACTGAAATTCAGCGAAACCGTCTACGGCCTCGGGGCCGGGATCTTCTTCATCGGCTACGTGCTGTGTGGCGTGCCGAGCAACCTGGCACTGAGCAAATTCGGCCCACGGCGCTGGATCGCGCTGATGATGATCACCTGGGGCACGCTGTCGACGTGCCTGCTGTTCGTCACCACACCGACCGAGTTCTACACCTTGCGCCTGTTCACCGGCGCGGCCGAAGCCGGGTTCTTCCCTGGCGTGGTGTTGTATCTCTCGCAATGGTTCCCGACCTTCCGCCGAGGCCGGATCATGGCGCTGTTCATGTCGGCGATCCCGGTGTCCGGCCTGCTCGGCAGTCCGTTTTCCGGCTGGATCCTCAACCACTTCGCGGCCGGCCAGGGCGGCCTCGCCGGCTGGCAGTGGATGTTCCTGCTGCAAGGTATTCCGACGGTGATTCTGGGTGCGCTGGCGTATTTCCTGCTCAGCGACAGCTTCGCCAACGCCAAATGGCTGACCCCGCATGAGCGCGCAGTGCTCGAGGCGGATCAGGCTGAAGACTTGGCCAACAAACCGAAAACCACCACTGATTCACTGCTCGCGGTGTTCAAGAACCCGGCCATCTGGGCCTTCGGCCTGATCTACTTCTGCATCCAGAGCGGCGTGTACGCGATCAACTTCTGGCTGCCGTCGATCATCAAGAACCTCGGTTTCAGCGACAACCTGGTGATCGGCTGGTTGAGCGCCATTCCGTATTTGCTCGCGGCGGTGTTCATGCTGCTGGTCGGGCGCTCGGCGGATCTGCGCAAAGAGCGCCGCTGGCATCTGGTGGTGCCGATGTTGATGGGCGCTGTCGGTCTGGTGATCGCAGTGAATTTTGCCGCGAATCCGGCGATCGCGATTCTCGGTCTGACGATTGCGACCATGGGCGCACTGACCGGGCTGCCGATGTTCTGGCCGGTGCCGACGGCGATGTTAAGTGCAGGTGCGGCTGCGGGTGGGCTGGCGTTGATCAACTCCATGGGGCAGATGGCCGGGTTTTTGAGTCCTTATCTGGTGGGTTGGGTCAAGGACACGACCGGGTCTACGGATGCGGCTTTGTATCTGCTGGCGGGGGTTATTGTTGCTGGGAGTTTGTTGGCGTTGAGGATGACGCGGACGTTGCGGGTTTAAGCTTTAGCGTAGATACAGACACGGCCCTTTCGGGCCGTGTTTCTTTTTGGTCGCTCCCACGCACAGACTGGCAACGAGCAAAATGGGTAATGATCTGCTTCTCGACTCAATTTCGAAAACGTATAAAAACCTGTCAGAAATTACAGGTGTCTGAATTGTCGTTCACGCCGAAGCTGGTACTTCTTGAAGATCTCAAAGGAGTACGGCAATGAGCACTGATAGCAGCAGTTTTGGATTTGGTTCGCTTTATGAAATCACCACAGCCTCTGGCGTGGTGTCTGGAGTTGTGAAAGAAGCAGGTCCTGATGCTATTTCGGTTGGGCCGGATTTGATAGTTGTCCCGTACGAGGACATCCTCAGCTTCCAAAAGGTTGAAATCCGAGCAAAGATGCAAAGGGAAATTACAGCTTTGAAGCCGTCGTCGATGAAGTGAGGCTAAAGCCTGACTTATGGCCAAAAGACGCTCCGAATAAATCGGAGCGTTTGCTTTAGACACTGTCAATGCGATTACACAGAAACTGGTTTTTAGCAGTTTCAAAACATTCGGTGTGGCTGATATCCGCCCCCCTCACCCCAGCCCTCTCCCCCAAGGGGGCGAGGGGGAAAGGGAGCAGATCTCTATGCTTTTCAAAACCTGAGTTCGACTGGATATTTCAGGTCAATGTAGCTTATACATCCAACTCAGTCAGTCCCCTCTCCCTCCGGGAGAGGGTTAGGGTGAGGGGCCCTTGCCTTTCAACCAGGCACCGCCAACTCCAGATTATCCAACGCCCGGCTAACCGACAGCTCCCCCAACATAATCAACTGCGCAATCCCCAACAAAATATGCCGATGCGGCCCATCGACCAGTGCGGCGAAGTCGTTGGCCATGACTTTGGCCGAGGTCAGGGTTTCGCAGGCATTGGCCAGCAGTTCTTCGTTCTGAATGCCCGGGGCGATGATGTAGATGGTGTTGGGTTTGAGCAGCGGTTTTCGCGGGGCGAACGGATTGAGGTAATGGTCGAGAGCGCGCTCGGCGGCTTCGTGGAATTTCTTCGAATCCAGGGTTTCGTAGGGGAACGTTGTGTCGGTTTCTGGTGGGTTGGATGTTGGTTTGATCATGTTTGAATCTCCAAATCAGAAAAAAGGAGCCATCAAACTTCGCTACCAAACGAAGGGGTGGTGGCCATACACGGGTTGGTAGACCGGTGACTTGGAGAACCGGCGCGCTCGAAAGCGCCCCGCGCATGGCCACCATAAAAACACGAACGACCAGCGTCCCTATATGGCGAGTTGCGCAACTGCACAAGCCAGCGGATTCTGGCTTACGTGTAGGCAACGGCGCAAGGTTGTGTAGCCTGAGTGCGTGTCATGAAATGTCCCTTTAAACGGCAGGCTTAAACGTTTCGTTATGGCTGAAGTCGTACCTCCCATCACAGCCCCAGACGTCGGCAAAGAAATTCGTCTCGCCATCCAAGACATCGGCCTCACATGGGGACGAGGCACCAAGCAGTCCATACGTGCGGCTGCGTGACGGTATTAAATGAATAGTCTCCCCTTAAATATCCGTGCCAACGACCGAAAGTACCACACGTCCAAGTATGATCGGTACGGACCGGAGGTACGTAGGTTCGCAAGAGATCGCTTCTGAAAACGCCGTTATACGTATGGATCCCTCCAAGTGAGCGCATCCATTGTTCTGCTTCCATGGGTGTCAATCCAGTGGGACTGACTTCCAATTTGAATTTGTTGGTCACTGCAGCAAGGAAAGATAAAGTAGTGCCTTCCTGATCGGTCGCATAAATGGTTGCTACGCCACCTTTCAATCCGCTGACCTTACCGCCTGCCGTTACCGAAGCAGTCAAAGGATCCGATGACGCCCAGTCGATAGGTGGCACACCTCCCGTCGGCAAACGAAGCCCCGTATTGCCAATCGAGTCCTCACCTGTTTTAGCCCACCCATCCACCTTCACCGAAAATCCGTTCAGTTTCATCTGCGTCCGATCAATACTAAACGCCAACCGCTGAACCGCCCAAGGTTCCGACACCAGCTGATTCCCCTCCTTTTCCCGGGCAGTCAACACATGCAGCCCCACCGCAATCGATATCGCGGTGCTCGTCCATTTGTAATCAGTGCCCGTGCGGACTTCCTCGACAAACGTCGCACCATCAAAAATCTCCAATAGAGCGCCCGCCAGTGCCGCCCCTTGGAGGATTATCTTGTTGTGGGAAACGGGACCACCGTTCTCCAACTCAATGCCAGCCAGGTCTTTGGCCGAGGTTATGACCGGCGCCAGGATGACCCGCGCGCTCGCCACTCGAGATCGCGCGATGACTGTGTCTTCCCTTACTTGCTCGTAACTGACCCTGACCACGCTGTCGGCAATGACCTTGCCGTTGGGAATCATCAATTTCTGCACGAACGGGATGCGCACGACGGGGGCTTCAACTTCGTGCTCCACCGGCGCGCCGCCGGAGTTCGGTGCTGCCACATACTTCACCCGAATGACGTCATTCACCGCCCATGGCGGGCTCAGTACATGTACCTGGATGGTCAGGTCTTTGGCACCGAGTTTGTTCTTGTCAATGGTTTCCGGGGCATCATTGGGATCATCCGGATCTTCGGTGATATCAGGTGCCAGCAAACGCACACCCTGCATATCAACAGTTACTAACACGCGTCCCGACCATGGGCAATCCGGGTCAGGCCCATTGCCGACTTGATCGTCGACCGTGTAGTTGAAAACGGCCTGTGGATCGTCCTTGACCTGTTCAAGATCAGCTTTTGTCAATGTGAGACAAATTCGTAGGGGGGCGGCTGTCGGCGTCAAGGGCGCCTCATCCGCGGTAACCTTGCGGAATACATCATGGCCGTTGCAGTTCAGGCGAATGGTGTTAAATGCTCCACAATAGGTGTATTCGAAACAAACGTGTACACCTTGCTCGGCGCGATCCGCATCGATTCCATAGTCCAGCACATCCTGCGGGAAAATCAGCTTGAGCTCGGAATGCCCCGGACCACCGGGGACGCGATTCTCCTTGCCGGGCCGAATACCGTAATAAAGTACTCGCAGCGGTGGTTCGGAGGTGCCTTGGTTCTGACTGCCTCTGGTCACGGTGTAAGTCAACTCATTGATGATATCTGCACCGGATAACAGCTTGTTTTTAGGGATATACAGAATGACTGCATCATCCGTGGACTGGGTTTGAGTGCTGGCGATATTCAGTTCGCCGTTCAAATTCAGAGATACAGTGTCCAGCGGAGCTTGCCCATCGTAAGGATCGACCCTCACTTTTGCCCCCATAGGGGTCAGGTCGTAATAATTGATGGCAATGCCACAATCTGCCCCCACGACCGATTTGTTGCTGTCGACCGGATCGGGTGGATAGAGCACAAGCACGGCGTTGTCGCTATCTGGTTGTTCCAATGTTTCTGTGTTCATGGCAACGCTCCTGAGTCATCGGAAATCTCACCCAGATACTCTCTGGTCTCAAATGAAATAAGAGCTGATCCTGAAGTCCGTTCGCTACTGTCAGATCTGACAGTGGCGACAAGTGGTTGTCTGTTGTCGTTTGATGTCTGTGGCTAGAGTTTTTACCCCAACCTGACTTTCCGGTGCTTTCGACAAATCAGATTGCCCTCCACAACGCTTCTGGTATTTGATAAAAGCTTTCCCACCGACCAAAAGGATTTCGGCATGAGCTATCGCACACTGGGCCACTCGGGGTTGCAGGTGTCCACCCTGACCCTCGGCACGATGATGTTTGGCGAACAGACCAGCACGGAAGAATCGCTGCGCATCATCGACAAGGCCTGGGATCAGGGCATTAATTTCATCGACACGGCTGACGTCTACACCAATGGCCGCTCGGAAGAGATCGTCGGCGAAGCCATCGCCGGCAACCGGCATGAGTGGGTGGTGGCGACCAAAGTCGGTTTCGGTCCTGTGGACGGCGTGCCGAACCGCAGCGGTTTGAGCCGCAAGCACATCTTCAATGGTCTGGACGCCAGCCTGACCCGACTCGGCACCGACTATCTCGACATCTATTACCTGCACCGCGAAGACCACAACACCCCGCTTGAAGTGAGCATTTCGGCGATTGGCGATCTGATTCGTCAGGGCAAGATCCGTTACTGGGGCCTGTCGAACTATCGCGGCTGGCGGATTGCCGAGGTGATTCGTGTCGCTGACAAACTCGGGGTTGATCGCCCGGTGATCAGTCAGCCGCTGTACAACATCGTCAACCGTCAGGCCGAAACCGAGCAGATTACCGCCGCGCAAACCTATGGTTTGGGCGTGGTGCCTTACAGCCCGCTGGCCCGTGGCGTGCTCAGCGGCAAGTACGCGCCGGATGTCACGCCGGACGCCAACAGCCGCGCCGGGCGTCAGGACAAGCGCATTCTGGAGACCGAATGGCGGGTTGAATCGCTGCGCATTGCCCAGCAGATTCAGCAGTACACCGAAGGTCGTGGCGTCGGGATTGTCGAGTTCGCGATTGCCTGGGTGTTGAATAACGCTGCGGTGACCTCGGCGATTGTCGGGCCGCGCACTGAGCAACAGTGGGACGCGTATACCAAGGCGCAGCAAGTGAGGATTACTGCTGAGGATGAGGCGTTTATCGATTCGCTGGTGACGCCGGGGCATGCATCGACACCAGGATTCAACGATGTGAGTCATTTCGTGTCGGGGCGTAAACCGTATCGGAGCTGAAACATTCATGCGCCGGGGCGATTGAAAAAATGCTGCGACATCGCTGATAGCCGATACAATTCGCTTTTTTCATGGAATTGAGCGCGATCTAACGAGATCAGTCGATTGCTCGTTCGCGAATGTGCAGGGATCAGCAAATGTTCAATCGCCCTTTCGGGTTTACGTCCAGGCCTTTGCGCGGGATGTGGTTCAAGACGCTCGGCGGTAATAAGGCGTCTGCTACCGCCCCTTCCACCGCAGCATCGTCTGCCGTCGGGCCTCGAAAACCTGGCATTGAGTACCGTGCGGACATTGACGGGCTGCGCGCAATCGCCGTTCTGCTGGTATTGATTTTTCACGGCGGTTTGACCTTGTTTCCGTCAGGCTTTATCGGCGTGGATATCTTCTTTGTGATCTCGGGTTATCTGACCACCTCGATCATCATGAAGTCGCTGGATAACGGAACGTTCAGCTTCTCGGGGTTCTACACGCGACGGATCTGGCGCTTGCAACCGGCAGTCATCGCGTTGTTGCTGACAACATTGGCAATCGCAACGTTGCTGTACTTGCCCGATGACTACATCGACTTGCTCAAGAGCGAAAAGTACACGTCGCTGCTTCTTTCAAACCAGTACTTTTCCAAAGCGACATCGGGCTATGCCACCCCGGATGCGGCGACCCTGCCACTGCTGCACACCTGGTCACTGGCCATAGAATGGCAGTGGTATCTGGTCTTGCCCCTGGGCATCTGGCTACTCAATCGCTCTGTGCCGAAACAAGCCTTCAAGGCGGCTGTGCTCGGTTTGACCGTGACGGCAATGGCGCTGGCTTTGTACTGGTCTCATGCCCTCGCGGACAAAAACTACTACTTCTTCACTGCCCGGATTTTTGAATTGATGATTGGCTCTTGCGCAGTCATCTTCAGTGCGCAGAAGTTCAGGCTCAATCGTTTGAGCGCGTCTTTAATGTGTGCGCTGGCGCTTGCCACGATTGTCTATTGCGCGACACGGGACAATATCCTGACCGGGTTTCCGGGCTACCACGCCATAGCGGTTTGTCTCGCTACCGCAGCATTGCTGTTCAGGGGGCTTGGCGACGCGAGCATTACGTCCAAAGTACTGGCATTCAAACCGTTGGTATTTATCGGCACCCTCTCCTACTCCCTGTACTTGTGGCACTGGCCGATTCTGGCGTTCATGAGTTATATGGGCATCACGCTTACGCCGTTGCTGAAAGTGGTCTACTTCGTCGCGACCTTCGCCCTTGGTTACCTGTCCTTCGTGCTGATTGAAAACAGATTTCGAAAAGCTCGGGCTGGCTTTGGCAAGACTCTGTTGCTGCTGATGATTGTGCCCGCGATCGGGCTTTCGCTGCTTTACGCTGCCAGCGTTAAACATGACGGATGGCCAAACCGTTTCGGTGATGGTTCGAGTAACGTGTTCAGCGATTTGAAAGCGGCAGTCCCCGCCAACCGCGAGGACTGTCTGGGTGCCAGCGACGGAGCTGATGCCTGCATATTCGGCGCCCCGCAGTCAGCCCCACGGGTTTTCCTGATGGGCGATTCGTTCTCCAATCACTACTGGGGTTTTGTCGATACGCTGGCCAAAGACGCCAATCTTTCGGTACTCGCGCAGGCCTACCCGACCTGCCTGGCACTGCCAGGGATCTACCTCTACAACTGGTCCAAATATAAGAACACGTTATATAAAAAGTGCCACGACGCCACTCAACGCTACTACGACATCGTCGCGAAAAACCATTTCCAGTACGTGATCGTCGGTCAGAACTGGGAAGCCTATCTCACTGCGCAGATCGTCACGAAACTCGATGACCCGCGCAGCCCCGAACTGTCCCTTGAACGTCTGAACGTGGCGATTCACCAAGCTTTGGACATCATCGTCAAATCGGGTGCAACGCCGGTTTTCCTGAAAAACACGCTGCCAATGCCGCCCGGTATCAACGAGTGTTTGCTACAACGGGTGAAATTGCGCGGGCTGATGGGCAGTGCCGAACAAAGCAGCCAATGCACGTCAGTACCATGGTCTGGCGATGAAGATCCGGTGCTCGCCAAACTGTTCAGTGATCTGCAGGCTGAATATCCAGGCTTGTTGATCATTGACCCGCGAGGTGTGCAATGCATTGACGGCACTTGCATGACGAGCGTCAATGGTTTGCCGGTTTACCGCGACATCGGTCACTTGACGGATTACGCCTCTTACAAATTCGGCGAAATGCACATCAAGCGCTTCAGTAATCCGTTGAGAACTGCTCAATGAATGAGGTCCGTCAGCTAAGCTGATGTTGGGAATATTGAGCACCCGAGCAATATTCAGCACAGAAACCACGTATCCTTCGCGCCCCGTTTGATTACCCACCCGCGAGGACAGTTTGTCTAAAGGTATCGCTTTATCGGTTTCAGCCTCGGTGCTGTTTGCCGTCATGTATTACTACACTTCGTTGCTCACACCTTTGAGCGGCGTGGAAATCTTTGGCTGGCGCATGCTGCTGACCGTGCCGTGCATGACCGTGTTCATGCTGGTTTCCGGAGAATGGCGGCGTGTTCTGGAGCTGGTACGGCTGGTGGCGGCGAAGCCGAAACTGATCGGCGGGTTGATCGTTTCGGCAGGCTTGCTCGGCGTGCAATTGTGGCTGTTCATGTGGGCGCCACTCAATGGCTACAGCCTCGACGTGTCGCTCGGTTATTTCCTGCTGCCGCTGGCCATGGTGTTGACCGGGCGGATTGCCTTTGGCGACAGCCTGTCGTACCTGCAAAAGGTTGCGGTGTTCTTCGCATGTTTAGGCGTGTTGAACGAGTTGTATCAGGTTGGCGGCTTCTCTTGGGCGACGCTGGTGGTCGTGGTCGGCTATCCGTTGTACTTCGTACTGCGCAAATATCTCAAAACAGACCACCTCGGTGGCTTGTGGGTCGACATGACGCTGATGCTGCCGGTGGCGTACTGGTTCGTGCGCGGCGGCGAGCAAGGCTTCGGCGTGTTCGATCAATACCCGGGATTGCTGTGGCTGATTCCGCTGCTAGGCCTGATCAGCGCCTCGGCACTGGTGGTGTACATCATCGCCAGTCGCTTGCTGCCGTTCAGCCTGTTTGGGTTGTTGAGTTATGTGGAACCGGTGTTGTTGCTGGGTGTGGCGTTGTTGCTTGGCGAGAGCATCAAGCCCGGTGAATGGCTGACTTACATTCCGATCTGGCTGGCTGTTGTCGTGCTGGTCTTCGAAGGTTTCAAACACCTGATGCGACAACGCCGCCCATAAAAAAGCCCGGCCTGCATCACTGCAGGCCGGGCTTTTTCGCATCTGTTGCGGATTACTCAGTGGCGAGTACGCCACGACGCACCTGGTCACGCTCGATCGATTCGAACAGGGCCTTGAAGTTGCCTTCGCCGAAACCATCGTCGCCTTTACGCTGGATGAATTCGAAGAACACCGGGCCCATCAGGGTTTCCGAGAAGATCTGCAGCAGCAGACGCTTGTCGCCCTGCTCCGAAGAGCCGTCGAGCAGAATGCCGCGCGCTTGCAGTTGATCAACCGGCTCGCCGTGGTTCGGCAGACGACCTTCGAGCATTTCGTAATAGGTTTCCGGCGGCGCGGTCATGAAGCGCATGCCGATTTTCTTCAGTTGATCCCAGCTCTTGATCAGGTCGTCGGTGAGGAACGCTACGTGTTGAATGCCCTCGCCGTTGAACTGCATCAGGAATTCTTCGATCTGCCCGGCGCCTTTCGACGATTCTTCGTTGAGCGGGATGCGGATCATGCCGTCCGGCGCGGTCATCGCTTTCGAGGTCAGGCCGGTGTATTCGCCCTTGATGTCGAAGTAGCGGATTTCGCGGAAGTTGAATAGCTTCTCGTAGAAATTCGCCCAATAAGCCATGCGACCGCGATACACGTTGTGGGTCAGGTGGTCGATGATCTTCAAGCCAGCACCGACCGGGTTGCGGTCAACGCCTTCGATGAACACGAAGTCGATGTCGTAGATCGAGCTGCCTTCGCCGAAACGGTCGATCAGGTACAGCGGCGCGCCGCCAATGCCTTTGATCGCCGGCAGGTTGAGTTCCATCGGACCGGTTTCGATGTGGATCGGCTGGGCGCCAATTTCCAGAGCGCGTTTGTAGGCCAGTTGCGAGTCTTTTACCCGGAACGCCATGCCGCACACCGACGGGCCGTGCTCGGCCGCGAAGTACGAGGCAACGCTGTTCGGTTCGTTGTTGAGGATCAGGTTGATCGCGCCCTGACGATACAGGTGCACGTTCTTGGAGCGGTGGCTCGCGACTTTGCTGAAACCCATGATCTCGAAGATCGGTTCCAGGATGCCCGGCGTCGGCGATGCGAACTCGATGAACTCGAAGCCCATCAGGCCCATTGGGTTTTCGTATAAATCTGCCATGGTTGGCGCCTCATCATTCTTATCAATTAACCAGAGTTATTTGTCAGTAATGCTGAGGTCGGCGGGTGGCGCACAGGAGATGCCGCGCACACTGCGGGCGAGGAAGTCACCGTAGATCAATTGAAACCCGTAAATCTTCATTGTCGACCCAAGGCTATTGCGGGCGAGGCTTCTGCTGCCAGAAGACGTTTATTATTGTATGCGTAACCCGATTCTACACAGCGTAATAGGGGTTGTCTGCCCTCTCTATAAAATCCGCTTTTCTGCAGACCGTGCAAGAGGTTTGTTGCACAGATAAATGCCCGCCAGGATCAGCGTGCCGCCCAGCCCCATGCTCAGCGTGAGCTGTTCGCCCAGCAGCAATGCCCCGAAAATCACCGCCGTCAGTGGATTCAGCGCTATGAATACACCCGCGCGCGTGGCGCCGATTTTACTGATGCCGTGGTAATAGCCGATGTACGCCAGCGCCGAACCGAGCAGGCCGAGATAGATCAGGCTCAGCCATTGCGTTGTGCCCAGCTGTGTCAACGCCGACCAGCTCAGCTCGCCGCGCACGGCTGCCAGAGTCCACAGCATCAACGTGCCAAGCAGAATGGAAAACGTCACCGTTTGCAGCGGGCCGAGGCTTTGATTCGGGCTGCGGGAAAACAGCGAATACACGCCCCAGCCCAGCACGCAGCCGAGAATCAGCAGATCGCCGATCCACGCATCCGCCGTGGTCGCCAGCAGTTGAGGATTACGACTGACGATCACTACACCCGCGCCAGCAATGCAGATCGCGATGCCCGCCACCTTCGCCCTGCTCAACCGTTCTTTGAACAGTAACCATGACGCGAGGCCAATCACTGCCGGATTCAGCGCAACGATCAGCGATGCGCGGGAAGCGTTGATGTAATTCAGCCCGTAAAAAAAGCACAGGTTGTAAAAGAAAATCCCGAAGAACCCCAGCAGTGTCAGTTGCAGCCATTGCACCGGAGTAGGCCGTGCGAGGGGAATTCGCGCGAGCCACATAAAGCCGAGCAAGGCCAGGCTGGCCAGTAGAAACCGCAAGCTGGCGGCGAAAATCGGGCTCAGACTGCCAGCCAGAAATCGCCCGGCAACCCAAGTGCCACCCCAGATCATCGTGACCATCGCCAAGGTTAAATACACCCGCATGTCCGACGTAACGGGACGGGGTTGCTCACAAATGCTCATGACACTCCAAAGAATCAGCTGCGGGATGCCGTATCATTATCCTGATTCTCCATCATCGTAAAATGAGTAAAAGCTCATGACCCTGACCCAACTGGAAATCTTCTCGCTTGTGGCCGATCTGCGCGGCTTCACCCTCGCCGCCCATCGTTTGGGCATCTCGCAATCGGCGGTGTCGCACGCCATGAAGTCGCTGGAGCAGGAACTGGGCGTCGAACTGCTGCGCCGGCATCAGTCGCAAGTGGAGCTCAGCGATATCGGCGCCCAACTGCTGCTTCGTGCACGCGCCATGCTCGGACTGGCGAACACCTTGCGTCAGGAAGCGGCCGATGCGCGGGGCATGAAGCGCGGGACGTTGCGCATCGGCTCATTTGGGCCGACGTCATCGATCAAGTTGTTGCCAACCATCCTTCGGCACTACCGCGAGTTGCATCCGGGGATCGAAGTACACATTGACGAAGGGCCGGATCGTCAGGTGATCCAATGGCTGGAGGAGCGCCGCATCGACATCGGTTTCGTGGTGCTGCCCGAGGAGCGTTTCGACACGTTCGCCCTGATCGAAGATCAGATGGTCGCCCTGCTCCCGGCCGGCCATGCTTTGACGCAGCGATCAGAGCTGAGCCTCAAGGATCTTTGCAAAGACCCGTTCGTGCTGACCGAGGCTGGCTCTGCGGAGTTGGTCTCACGCTTGTTCAACGCCGCCCGTTTGAGCCCGAACATCCGCTATCGCTGCTCGCAATTGCTCAGCACCCTCGACACCGTCAGCCGTGGCGACGCAATCACCGTAGTGGCCGAAAGTTCACTGCCGCTCACAGGAGACTCGCGGTACTTGAGCAAACCGCTGTCGCCCGCCGTGCAACGGCAAGTCGGCCTCGCGGTGCTCGATCAACGCCAGTGCTCGCCTGCCGCTTTGGCGTTTATCCAGTTGGCGACACAACTTGACTACTGTTGAGCAGCGCAGGCGCGATCTGCCATCTATCATGGGCACAGTTGAGACACTTTCTGGAAGGTGCGCCGTTGCCCTGCCGGTCTAGAGCCAAACTCCAACGCGACAGGATGCGCCCATGCCTCTGACCGTCAGACCCCGCCGCAAGCGCAGCACCCGAATTGTCGTGACTCTGCTCAGCGGTTTACTGCCGATTGTGCTGGGCAGCGTGATTCTCTATCTGCAAGCCGAACGCACGCTGCAACAGAGTTCGCAACACACTGCCGATGAAGCACTGCGCCAGTTCGAACTGATGCTCGACAATACCGCCCAGGCCGCGCAGGAGTTATTGCCGCTGGCAGGGCAGCCCTGCGAAAGCGTCAAGCTGGCATTGCGCGAACAAGTCACCCGCCGCCCGTTCGTGCGCTCGACCAATCTGGTGTGGGACAACAACCTCTATTGCAGTTCGCTGTTTGGCGACTACAAGGAAGCCGTCAATCCGGGTGATTACACCCACGGCATGTTGTGGCTGATGAACGGCAATCCGGTGACGCCGAATACGGCGCTGCTGGTCTATCGATTAAGTGAAGGTCATGGCGGCGCGCTGACCACGCTGGACGGTTATCACCTGAGCAACGTGTTGCGCCTGATCGGCAGGCAGACGTTATTGGTGCTGCAAGTTGGCAATTTCTGGTTGTCTGCCGATGGCAAGGTGCAGCAGGGCGCCCTGCCCGCGTTGCCGGTCGCTCAAAGCAGGCTTGACTCGTCGCGCTACGCGTTCACCGTGGCAGCTGGTTTTCCTGCCGGCGAGACATGGCGTTACATGAGTAACGAATACCCGCCACTGTTCAGCCTGTTGATTTTCTTTGGCGCGGTGTCGGCGGCAATCGGTTACATCGTGCAAAAACGCTCGACCTCGCCCAGCCACGAAATGCACCGCGCGCTGGAGGCCGGCGAATTCATTCCCTACTTTCAGCCTGTAGTCCACGGTGACACGAAAAAATGGTCAGGGGCTGAAGTGCTGATGCGTTGGAATCACCCGAAAGAAGGTCTGGTGCGCCCGGATCTGTTTATTCCATTTGCCGAGCATTCCGGGCTGATCGTACCGATGACGCGTGGGTTGATGCAGCAGACTGCCTTGGTGTTGGGGCCGCTGTCGTCTACCTTCGCAGCGCCGTTTCACATCGGCATCAACATCACCGCCAGCCATTGCCGCGACCTGCAGCTGGTGGGAGATTGCCGTGAGTTCCTCGCTGCGTTTGCGCCTGAGAGTGTCAGTCTGGTGCTGGAGTTGACCGAGCGCGAGCTGATTGAACCCACCGAGATCACCCGACAACTGTTCGCGCAACTGCAGGCCATGGGCGTGAAAATCGCCATCGACGACTTTGGCACCGGCCATTCGAGCCTCAGCTACTTGCGCACATTCAACGTCGACTTTCTGAAAATCGACCAGACTTTCGTGGCGATGATCGACAAAGACGCGCTGTCGCGGCACATTCTCGAAAGCATTATCGAACTCAGTGCCAAGCTCGAACTGGGCATTGTCGCGGAAGGTGTCGAGACTCAGGCTCAGAGCGACTATCTGTCAGCGCGCAACGTCAACTTTCTACAAGGCTACCTGTTTGGCAAACCGATGCCAGCGGCGGACTTCATTGACGCATTAAGTCACCATTAACTAGCGTAACAAACCCGACGCCGGCAAATTAGCGCACCAAATTGATACAAAACAACGCTATCGTTACATGAAGAAAAAGTCAGGATTTACTCCGGGCGCATTAACTACTACAATTTTTCAAACCTGATGCAAGATTGGCAGGTGAGCCATTATCACCGAGTCGCTTCAAGGCTCTTGGCTTATAGCTTTGTTTGCGGTTGGTTTCAGCCAAACACACTATTGGAGTAAAGATATTGTCCAGACTCGCTGAATTTCGTGCAGCTGAAAAGGCCCTTCAGGAACAGCTCAAGCAGCTGGAATCGCTGAAGAATGACGCCGGGCTCAAGAAAGAAATCGAATTCGAAGAGAAGCTGTTGGGGCTGATGAAAACCTACGGCAAAGGCCTGAAAGAGATCGTCGCCATCCTCGATCCGAACCCGTCCAAGTCCGGCCTGCAAACCGCCGCAGCGCCTAAAACGCGCCGCGCTCGCGTGGTCAAGGTCTATCACAACCCGCACACCGGCGAGCTGATCGAGACCAAGGGCGGCAACCACCGTGGCCTGAAGGCCTGGAAGGAACAATACGGTGCGGCTACTGTTGAGTCCTGGTTGCGCGGTTAATTTCTCGCCAACATAAAAGCCCTGCACTTGCAGGGTTTTTTTATGGACAATATCTAACAAATGCAATGAATTATCACATTTCAAGTTGAGACTATTGTGCAAGATCGGCACGAGACAGCACTGAATATCTCAACCAGATGTTGCATTTTTTGTCTGCAGAAAAACTTTGTGCTTAATTCCTTAGGATATCTAACGCACGCAGATCACGGCAGGACCGATTAAAGTTTCAAGCTATTTCTTGCCGCCACTATTTCGTCTTGGCTCGCCTTATAAACCTCCGCCTGCCCGGCGTAAGAAAGTACATAGGCCTTATCCGCGTCGACCGCGGCGACCAAAGTTTGCGACAACACATGCCGGCCGTTTTCGGTAACCGTGCACGTCGTTTCCAGCGCCGACAGTGAACCCAGCGCGGCGGGATGGATCTTGTTGCAAACACTTTGATAACCGCTCTGGAAAAAGTCTTTCTGCACCGACTTGCGCATTTCCAGCAACACGCCCTGCAAGTTGACCTGATGACCGCTCTGCACAGTGGTCATGGTCAACTCCATCACCATCACCTGGTTGCCATCAGCATCGGTTTTCACCGCGCGCTGGCGGGACACTTCAGGGCCAGTGTCAGGCAGCGCTTCGACCTGCCAGCCAGCGGGCCAGGTGATGCTCGGCTCCTGCGCGAACAATGGCGTGGCCAGCACAGACAAACTGAAGAAAACGAACAGCGATTTGAACGGTCGGATCATTACCGGAGGCACTCGCGAATTGAGCCGTAAAGTCTGAGGCCCGCCCACCCACAGGGCAAGCCCCACGGTTTCGGTTTGGCGATGCCGACAGGCATGCGTATCATTGCGCCCATTCACTCGCCCCAATTTGTTACGGAGGGCTCATGAGCCTGCAAGAACTGAACACTTTCCCCGGCGTCACCGCCACGCCAGACAGCGCAACCCGCAACTTCGTGTTCAACCACACCATGCTGCGCGTGAAGGACATTACCAAGTCGCTGGACTTCTATACCCGCGTGCTGGGTTTCTCGCTGGTAGAGAAGCGTGATTTCCCGGAAGCGGAATTCAGCCTGTACTTCCTCGCACTGGTCGACAAAGCACAGATCCCGGCTGACGACGCCGCGCGCACCGAGTGGATGAAGTCGATTCCCGGCATTCTGGAACTGACTCACAATCACGGCACTGAGAATGACGCGGATTTTGCTTACCACAATGGCAATACTGACCCGCGAGGCTTTGGCCACATCTGCATTTCGGTACCGGATATTGTTGCGGCTTGTGCGCGGTTCGAGGAGTTGGGCTGCGATTTCCAGAAGCGTCTGACTGACGGGCGTATGAAAAGCCTGGCGTTTATCAAGGAT
Organism: Pseudomonas sp. TWP3-2; assembly: GCF_049897765.1. Classification (NCBI taxonomy): domain Bacteria; kingdom Pseudomonadati; phylum Pseudomonadota; class Gammaproteobacteria; order Pseudomonadales; family Pseudomonadaceae; genus Pseudomonas; species Pseudomonas sp. TWP3-2. Next base: position 352,386 of record NZ_JAFCWW010000004.1, read on the forward strand.
CCGGATGGCTATTGGGTCGAGATCATTCAGCCTGCGCCGATGTAACTGTCGAAGAGCCAAAAGCCCCTCACCCTAACCCTCTCCCGGAGGGAGAAGGAACTGACCGCGGTGAACTTTCGATTTATGTCGACCGGAAAAGTTGAGTCGAACTCAGGCTTTGAACAGCACAGATATCTGCTCCCTCTCCCTCGGGAGAGGGCTGGGGTGAGGGGCTGGATCTGAAGCACAAAAAACCCGTCATCGCTGACGGGTTTTTTTCTTTCCAGACTGCCGTTTAAGCCGGAGCCGAAGTACGGATCAAGTGATCGAACGCGCTCAGCGAAGCCTTGGCGCCCTCGCCCACCGCAATCACGATCTGCTTGTACGGCACAGTGGTCACGTCACCGGCAGCGAAGATTCCGGGGATCGAGGTTTCACCACGGTTGTCGACAATGATCTCTCCGCGCGGCGACAGCTCGATGGTGCCTTTGAGCCAGTCGGTGTTCGGCAGCAAACCAATCTGCACGAAGATCCCTTCCAGCTCGACTGTGCGCAGCTCGTCAGACTGACGATCCTTGTAAACCAGACCGTTGACCTTCTCGCCATTGCCAGTGACTTCAGTGGTTTGCGCACTGGTGATCACGGTGACGTTCGGCAGGCTGTGCAGCTTGCGTTGCAGTACCGCGTCGGCACGCAGTTGCACGTCGAACTCAAGCAGGGTCACATGGGCAACGATGCCGGCCAGATCGATAGCCGCTTCAACGCCGGAGTTACCGCCGCCGATCACCGCTACACGCTTGCCTTTGAACAGCGGACCATCGCAGTGCGGGCAGTACGCCACGCCTTTGTTGCGGTATTGCTGCTCGCCCGGCACGTTCATTTCACGCCAGCGCGCCCCGGTAGCCAGAATTACGCTCTTGGCCTTGAGGGTCGCGCCGCTGGCGAAGTGCACTTCATGCAGCTCACCGTTTTTGCCCGGGATCAGCCTGTCGGCGCGTTGCAGGTTCATGATGTCGACGTCGTACTGCTTGACGTGTTCTTCCAGTGCAGTTGCCAGCTTCGGGCCTTCGGTTTCCTGCACGGAAATGAAGTTCTCGATGGCCATGGTGTCCAGCACCTGACCGCCAAAACGCTCGGCCGCGACGCCAGTGCGAATGCCTTTGCGTGCAGCGTAGATCGCCGCCGAAGCTCCGGCCGGACCACCGCCGACGACCAACACGTCAAACGCTGCTTTGCCGCTGATTTTCTCGGCCTGACGCTCAATGGCGCCGGTGTCGAGTTTGGCGAGGATTTCTTCCAGGCCCATGCGGCCCTGACCGAAGTTTTCACCGTTCAGGTAGAGGCTCGGTACGGCCATGATCTTGCGATCATTAACTTCGTCCTGGAACAGCGCGCCATCGATAGCGACGTGACGGATGTTCGGGTTGAGCACTGCCATCAGGTTCAGCGCCTGGACCACGTCCGGGCAGTTCTGGCACGACAGCGAAAAGTAAGTTTCGAAGTTGAATTCGCCTTTGAGCGAGCGAATCTGCTCGATCACTTCAGCGCTGGCCTTCGATGGGTGGCCGCCGACTTGCAGCAGGGCCAGCACCAATGAAGTGAATTCGTGGCCCATCGGAATGCCAGCGAAACGCAGGCTGATATCGGCACCGGGGCGATTGATCGAGAACGACGGCTTGCGTGCATCGTCGCCGCTGTCGATCAAGGTAATCTGGCTGGAAAGACTGGCAACGTCTCTCAGCAGGTCGAGCATTTCACGGGATTTCGCACCGTCGTCGAGCGAAGCAACGATCTCGATCGGTTGGGTGACCCGTTCCAGGTACGATTTCAACTGGGCTTTAAGATTGGCGTCCAACATACGGGCGATCTCCTGACTTTATTTGAGGCGAAAAAAAACGCCCGAGCGAATCTCGCCCGGGCGTTTTACAGGGCGGTGCAGCTTACTGAGTAGGTGCGGATGTCCGCCCTGAGTTGCGTGTCACAGACTTAGATCTTGCCGACCAGGTCAAGGGACGGAGCCAGAGTGGCCTCGCCTTCTTTCCACTTGGCTGGGCAAACTTCGCCTGGGTGAGCAGCGACGTACTGAGCAGCCTTGATTTTGCGCAGCAGCTCGGAAGCGTCACGGCCAACACCGCCATCGTTCAGTTCAACGATTTTGATCTGGCCTTCAGGGTTGATCACGAAGGTGCCACGGTCAGCCAGACCAGCTTCTTCGATCAGTACGTCGAAGTTGCGGGAGATGACCTGAGTCGGGTCGCCGATCATGGTGTACTGGATTTTGCCGATGGCTGGCGAGGTGTTGTGCCAGGCAGCGTGAGCAAAGTGGGTGTCGGTGGAAACGCTGTAGATTTCGACGCCGAGCTTCTTGAATTCAGCGTAGTTGTCAGCCAGGTCTTCCAGTTCGGTTGGGCAAACGAAGGTGAAGTCGGCTGGGTAGAAGAACACTACGGACCATTTGCCTTTCAGGTCAGCGTCCGAGACTTGTACGAAGTCGCCGTTTTTGAACGCGGTAGCTTTGAACGGTTTTACTTGGCTGTTGATGATAGGCATTGATGACTCTCCGTCAGGGTTGAGAAGTTGATGGGGTGAATCCTACCCACTCACTCGACGGATGGCTCATTGGCAAACCTGATGCTGCTGATTGGTTTTCGCTATTAGAGAACAGTATTAATAGAAGAAAACGATATCTACGGCGACAGCGGTTTTTCCGTAACCCGAACCATCCCTTGAAATGGGTTGGCTTCAACATAGCGCATTGCCGACTTCATATCCTTCCAGCCGACATAACTCATCAACGATTTCAGATCCCAGCCACTTTGATGCGCCCAGGTGGCGAAGCCGCGACGCAGCGAATGGCTGGTGTACTGCTCGGCAGCAATTCCGGCACGCTCCAGCGCTTGGCGCAATAACGGGATCACGCTGTTGGCGTGCAAGCTCTCCTTGCTCAAATTGCCCCAGCGGTCGACACCGCGAAAGACTGGTCCTCGCACCAACGCGGCTTCGGTAATCCATTCGATGTAGGCCTGAACCGGACACAGCTTGAGCAGTGCCGGCGTCTGGTAGGTTTGGCCGAGATTTTCCCGGTCGCCCTTGCTGCGCGGCAGGTACAAGGTGATGCCGCTGCCGGCATGCGCCTGCACATGCTCGACCTGCAAGCGGCACAGTTCATCGCTGCGAAAGCCGCGCCAGAAGCCCAGCAGAATCAGCGCGCGATCTCGGCAGGCCCTGAGCAGCGAAGGTTGATCATGGTTTTCTCTCGCTTCCTCGATTTCCTTCTCAAGCCATTCCACAACCAGTTGAAGATCGCGCAGTTGCAGCGGCTCGGCCTGTTTCTCCTGCGCCGGGTGTAGCGCGCGAATGCCCTTGAAGACTTTACGCACTACCGGCGCCTTGGTCGGATCGGCAAAGCCCTGACTGTTGTGCCACTGCGCCAGCGCTGACAGGCGCAACTTGAGCGTGTTGATCGACAACACACCGGCGTGCGCCACCAGATACCGCGCGACGCTGTCAGCCGTCGCCGGCAGAAACCCTCCCCAACTGACTTCGAAGTGTTCGATGGCCGCGCGATAGCTACGGCGCGTGTTATCGCGGGTGGCGGCTTGCAGATAGCGATCCAGATCGCTCATGGGTTGTTTTCTCGCTGGCGTACTGATTTGGAGGCTGAAAATCAAATTACAGCGCATCACACGGGGTAATACCAGTATATCCCGCCTGACAATTGGCCAGCATTTAACTTTATATTCAGCATGGTACACTGCGTACTTTAGTGGTACGTACCACAGTACAAAACCGTAGGAGTGATCATGGCCCGTGGCGGCATAAACAAAGCAGTGGTTCAGATCGCGCGCACAGCGATTCTGGCTCGCGGCGAACACCCAAGCATCGACGCTGTACGCATCGAAATGGGCAACACTGGCTCAAAAACCACGATTCATCGTTATTTGAAGGAGCTGGATGACGGCCGTGAACCTGCGGAAGCCTCAGCAGAACCGATCGATGACGAGCTGGCAGCACTGGTCTCACGCCTGGCGCAACGCCTGAAAGAGCAGGCGCAAGAGCCTATCGATCAGGCTCGCGAGCAATACGAGCAACAGCGCCAGACGCTGGAAACCGAGCTGAATCAAGCGCGCCAGGCACATGCGCAACTGGAGCAGCAACACGAGATCCAGGCCGCCGCCCTCGCCCGCGAATCCGAAGCGCTGAACAACACCCGCTCAATGTTGCAGACCGAACAGACCCGCAACGCCGGTTTGAATCAGGCGCTGGCAGATTTCGAATTACGTTTGCAGGACAAGGACGAGCAGATCCGCTCGCTGGAAGAAAAACACCTGCACGCCCGCGATGCGCTTGAGCACTATCGCAACGCGTCCAAGGAACAGCGCGAACAGGAACAGAGTCGTCACGAAGGACAGGTGCAGCAATTGCAGATGGAGTTGCGCCAGTCCCAGCAAAGCGCACTGGTACGCCAGGACGAAATCACTCAGTTGCACCGCGACAACGAGCGCCTGCTGACGGAAAACCGTGGCACGTTGCGCGAACTGAATCTGTTGCAGGATCAACTCAAGCACAGCAATCAGCGTCAGGATCAATTGCTCGAGCAAGCCACCCGCGTCGATAGCGAACGCACCCTCCTCCAGGAACGCTTGCGCGTGGCCCTGCTGGAAAGCCAGACGCTCAAGCAGAACGTCGACGAACAGACGCAGCTCAATCACTCACTGGAAAAGGATTTGGCCAAGGTTCAGGCCAGTCTGGATGACAGCTTGCGTCTGGCCGCTACCGTTGCGGCAGCGCCAGACGCAGCTGGGTCGAAAAACGCTTAAGCGCCGACCGGCGTACGCATGGTGACAAATTCTTCGGCGGCCGTCGGGTGCACCCCGATGGTTTCGTCGAAGTCACGCTTGGTCGCGCCGGCCTTCAAGGCAATCGCCAGCCCTTGCACGATTTCACCGGCATCCGGGCCGACCATGTGGCAACCCAAGACCTTGTCAGTCTTGCCATCGACCACCAGCTTCATCAGCGTGCGCTCCTGGCACTCGGTCAGTGTCAGCTTCATCGGGCGGAAGCGGCTTTCGTAGATCACCACATCATGACCGGCGTCGCGCGCCTCTTCTTCAGTCAAACCGACCGTACCGATATTCGGCAGGCTGAACACCGCGGTCGGGATCATCTTGTAATCCACCGGGCGATATTGCTCAGGCTTGAACAGACGTCGCGCTACAGCCATGCCTTCCGCCAATGCAACTGGCGTCAATTGCACCCGCCCAATCACATCACCCAGCGCGAGAATCGATGGCTCGGTGGTTTGATACTGCTCATCGACTTTGATGAAGCCCTTGTCGTCGAGCGCCACGTCAGTGTTTTCCAGCCCGAGGTTGTCGAGCATCGGACGCCGACCAGTCGCATAGAAAATGCAGTCCGCTTCCAGCACACGACCATCCTTGAGCGTGGCTTTGAGGCTGCCATCGGCCTGTTTGTCGATGCGCTCAATGTCCGCATTGAATTGCAGATCCATGCCACGCTTGGTCAGCTCTTCGTGCAAATGCTTGCGCACGGCGCCGTCGAAGCCGCGCAAGAACAGATCGCCGCGATACAGCAGCGTGGTGTTCGCGCCCAAACCGTGGAAAATCCCGGCAAACTCGACCGCGATGTAACCGCCGCCAACTACCAATACGCGCTTCGGCAGTTCTTTGAGGAAAAACGCCTGATTCGAACTGATCGCGTGCTCATGCCCCGGAATTTCCGGAATCTGCGGCCAGCCGCCCGTGGCGATCAGAATGTTTTTCGCGGTGAAACGCTCACCGTTGACCTCGACTTCATGCGGGCCAACAATTTTCGCGTGCGCTTCATGCAAGGTCACGCCGCTGTTGACCAGCAGATTGCGATAAATCCCGTTCAGGCGATTGATCTCGCGATCCTTGTTAGCGATCAGCGTCGCCCAATCGAATTTGGCTTCACCCAGTGTCCAGCCGAAACCCGAGGATTGCTCGAAGTCTTCAGCGAAATGCGCGCCGTACACCAACAGCTTTTTCGGCACGCAGCCGACATTGACGCAAGTACCCCCCAGATAACGGCTCTCGGCCACCGCCACTTTCGCACCGAAACCGGCAGCAAACCGCGCAGCGCGCACACCGCCGGAACCGGCGCCAATCACATAAAGATCAAAATCGTAGGCCATTTCTATCTCCTCGGCAGGGGATCAGCATACCCACCGGCATCTTTTGGGCAAGCGTTGCCATGCATATAGGGGCGGAAAATGAAAAAACCACCCGAAGGTGGTTTTTTCAAACAGACGATGCAGGCGCTATCAGTAAGCCTTGCCCGTCTTATAGAAGTTCTCGAAGCAGAAGTTGGTTGCTTCGATGTAACCCTCAGCACCACCGCAGTCGAAGCGCTTGCCTTTGAACTTGTAGGCAATCACGCAACCGTTTTTCGCCTGTTTCATCAGGGCGTCGGTGATCTGGATCTCGCCGCCTTTGCCGGGCTCGGTTTGCTTGATCAGCTCGAAGATGTCCGGGGTCAGGATGTAACGACCGATGATCGCCAGGTTCGACGGTGCATCTTCCGGAGCTGGTTTCTCAACCATGTTGCGCACACGGTACAGGTCGTCAGCAATCAATTCGCCGGCGATAACGCCGTACTTGTTGGTTTCCTGCGGATCGACTTCCTGGATCGCAATGATGGTGCAGCGGTACTGTTCGTACAGCTTGACCATCTGGGTCAGAACGCCGTCGCCTTCGAGGTTGACGCACAAGTCGTCCGCCAGCACTACCGCAAACGGTTCGTCACCGATCAGCGGGCGACCGGTCAGGATGGCGTGGCCGAGGCCTTTCATCTCGGTCTGACGAGTGTAGGAGAACGAGCACTCGTCCAACAGTTTGCGGATACCGACCAGGTATTTCTCTTTGTCGGTACCTTTGATCTGGTTTTCCAGCTCGTAGCTGATGTCGAAGTGGTCTTCCAGAGCGCGCTTGCCACGACCGGTAACGATGGAGATTTCGTTCAGGCCAGCGTCCAGAGCTTCTTCAACGCCGTACTGGATCAGTGGCTTGTTTACCACCGGCAGCATTTCTTTGGGCATGGCCTTAGTCGCTGGGAGGAAGCGAGTACCGTAACCGGCTGCTGGGAACAAGCATTTCTTGATCATAAAAGTCCTTGAAAGGGCTGTGTGTACGAGTTTCGGCGCAGTCTAATCAGGCGGCGTGCACCTTACAATGCCCCGCACTGGCTAACCGATGTCAACATAGAGAAATATTCTCGCCGTTAGTTCCGTCGCAACGTCGAGACGGTCAGAGCAGAGTAGCTCAATGACGCCGGCGAACCGATTTACCCTACGCTTATAAGCAGCCGTGGCGAGCATTTGCCGGTATCATGGCGCCTTTGAACGATTTCAACGAGGCAGATAGATGTCCGCAGCAAAGATCATCAACGGTTATACCGTCGACAAGGGAAAAGACGGCCAGTGGCATATCACCGCCGCGAACGGTGAAGATGTGTCCGGGCCATTGCCCACCGAAGCGATGGCGATTGAAGTGGCGTCGGTACTCGATTACACGCCGCCCGCGCCGAAACGCCGCGGTAAAGATCAGGACTGATCAGCCCCAACATCAAAGCCCTGCCGTCGCGCAGGGCTTTTTTGTGGATCTTTGCGCAGATATGGCCAATCGCTATAACCTTTTCATTTCGGCGCTGTCAGAGCGTCTAGCCCCCTCCTCTCGAAGACGATATCACCATGAACACTCACACTTTCACCAGCATGCTGCCAATGATTGCTTTGCTGACTTTGGGCGGTTGCGCCACCTCGCAGACCACCTACCTGAACAACGGCCAGCAAGGTCTGAGCATCGATTGCTCTGGCGAGGCCAACTCCTGGGCCACCTGCTACGAGAAAGCCGACGCCTCTTGCGCGGGCACCGGCTACAACATCGTTGGCACTGACGGCACACCAGCTCCCAAAGAAAGCGACAAGACCCTTGGCGTAGACGTCGGCAACTACAAGAACCGCAGCGTGGTGGTGGTCTGCAAGTAAGCCTTACATGTGGATTTCGGCGAATTTGATTCCCAGGCCACGGACGACTTCGATCAAGTCATCGAGCCGGGCGAAAGATTCGACTTCGTCGTTATCGTCCACCAAAAAGTAGCTGCGCCCGGCGCTCTTCTTGAAAAACACGATCCATTCGCCCGAATTGGCAGGGTTCTGGATAACGTGGGTGGCAGAAACAAGGCCTTCTGCATGCCGTTCCCGTACTTGCTCGCGCTTCATGCGTATCTCCAGATATGACAATGCCGCCCAAGCGTGACTTGGGCGGCATTGATGCTGACCGCCGACATTCTATCAGCCGGAGATGCACGCCGTAGCGGCATTGCGCACATCGCGCGGGCGCATCGGAACGTTGGACATGCGCTCGTGCAGCTTGATGCTGCTGCCGCCGGAGCGGTCGTCAATGTCAAATACCGCCGCCGGACCCGACGCGAGCTTGCCTGGAACAATGACCCGGACACCGTCTTTGTGCGCTTCCATCTGCAAGGCACCGCGGCTGTTGGCCAGCTTGTCTTCCAGGCACTGCGCATACTCATGGGGCTTCTTGCCGGAAATGACGTTCACGGTGGGCAACGTTTCATTGATCTCTGAAACGTTCGCACAACCACCCATTGCCAAAACCAACGGCAGACACACAACACCCCACTTCATACAAAATCTCCATAAAGACCCTCCGACAGCACGAATGCTGTTTTTCTCCGGGCGTACTGCATTTAACGCGCAACGAATCGCGAATAACTGTTTTAAATTGTCAAAGCGGCGCCCGACGGCCGGATAATAACCTGTCCGGACTGATAAACTGCGGCAAAATTGCCCTGCTATCGTTTTGATTTTGTAGAAAAAGCCCTTCTGGAGGCGCACATGAAATTTATTCACCAGCGCGAACACCTCAACGAAGACGACATTGTCGTCATTCAATGCTCGCAAACCTGCAACATCCGTCTGATGAACGACGCCAACTTCCGCAGCTTCAAGAACGGCGGCCGTCACACCTATCATGGCGGCGCATTCGACACGTTCCCGGCCCGCATTACGGCGCCGAGCACCGGTTTCTGGAACATTACCATCGACACCGTCAATCGCCGTGCGATCAGTGTGACGAAAAAACCGACCCTGACCCACTCGATCAAAGTCATCCGCCGCTCCAGCACCCGACTCAGCTGAGCCGCCTCGCCAACGCAAACAGGTAAGCATTACCGTGGCCCAAACGACCAAGTACGTCATCAAATACAAACTCAACGGTGAACGCCGCTTTGAGTTCGCTCAGTTGGAAAACGGCACGCCCGAAGAAGCCAAAGCCGCTCTGGATGCCCTGCACGGCCAGACCGACGACGTCATCAGTGAAATCAGCGTCAGCAAGGCGCTGTAAAGCGCACACCACCATGCAGACCACCTTCGATCTGTTTGCCGACACCGAATCCACTCAGCCGCCGCGCGCTGAACAGATCGGCGAGCAATCGTGGGTGTTGCGTGGTTTTGCCTTGCCCGATATGGATACGTTGCTGCTGGCGCTTGACGTCGTTCTCGCAAGTGCTGCGCTGCGCCATATGGTTACTCCCGGCGGATTCAGCATGTCGGTGGCCACCAGCAGTTGTGGCGCGCTGGGCTGGATCACTGACCGTAGAGGGTATCGCTATTCTTCAGTGGATCCGGCGACCGGGCAACCTTGGCCGAGGATGCCCGAGGTCTTTTGCAGTCTCGCCCGGGCAGCTGCGACACATGCGGGATTTGCCGATTTCACGCCGGACTCCTGCCTGATCAATCGCTATGTTCCCGGTGCCAGAATGTCTTTGCATCAAGACAAAGACGAAAAGGCCTACGCTGCTCCAATCGTCTCGCTATCACTCGGGCTTCCAGCGATGTTCCTGTTCGGCGGTTTTGAACGCAGCGACAAGCCTCAGCGCATTCCACTGTTACACGGCGACATGGTGATCTGGGGCGGGGTTGATCGCTTGCGTTATCACGGCGTATTGCCGATCAAGCCCGGGCAGCATCCGCGCCTGGGTGAACAACGGGTCAATCTGACCTTTCGCAGCGCCGGGTAATCCTGCAAAGTTTGACCGCAAGGGTCGGAGTGTTGCGACAACTGCGGCTGGTTAACCTGCATCAAACAGGTCAACGGACTCTCCATCATGAAAACGCCTACCACCACGCCAGCCACCGAAGCCGACCCACGCTGGGCCGCTGTCGTAGCGCGAGATGCGCAAGCCGATGGCCAATTCGTCTACGCGGTGAAGACCACCGGGGTGTATTGCCGCCCGAGCAGTCTGGCGCGTTTACCGAAACCGCAGAACGTGGTGTTTTTCGATACCGCACAAGATGCGGAAGCCGCAGGTTTTCGCCCGAGCAAGCGCGCGAGCAGGGATCAGACTGAAGTGCTGGCCCAACATGCCGCGAAGGTTGCAGCGGCGTGCCGACAGATCGAAACCTCTGAAGCGCTGCCGGCGTTGAATGACCTTGCACACGCTGCAGGATTGAGCCCTTTCCATTTCCATCGTGTGTTCAAAGCGGCCACCGGCCTGACCCCCAAGGGTTACGCGGCGGCTCATCGCTCGCGTCGAGTGCGCGAACGCCTGACCGATGGCGGCTCGGTGACTGACGCGCTTTACGAGGCTGGCTTCAATTCCAACAGCCGCTTTTATGAAGCTGCCGACCAACTGCTCGGGATGAAACCCGGCGATTACCGCGCGGCCGGGCAAAACAATGACATTCGGTTTGCCGTCGGGCAGTGCTCGCTGGGGGCGATACTGGTGGCGCAGAGCGCGCGCGGAGTCTGCGCAATTCTGTTGGGCGACGATCCGCATCAACTGGTCTGCGACCTGCAGGACAGATTCCGCCGCGCCAATCTGATCGGCGCAGACCGCGAGTTCGAGCAACTGATCGCCCAAGTCGTCGGCTTCATCGAAGCGCCCGCCATCGGCCTCGATCTGCCGCTGGATGTGCGCGGCACGGCCTTTCAGGAGCGCGTCTGGCAAGCCTTGCGCGAAATCCCGGTGGGCAGCACTGCAAGCTACGCCGACATTGCGCAACGTATCGGCGCGCCAAAATCCATGCGCGCGGTTGCTCAGGCGTGCGGGGCCAACCACCTCGCAGTGGCGATCCCTTGCCACCGCGTAGTCCGCAGCGATGGCAATCTTTCCGGCTATCGCTGGGGCGTGGAGCGCAAGCGTGAGTTGCTGGCCCGCGAATCTGCTGTCAGCGATTGACGGCCACTACAACCCGTCCGACGCGCGAATATCCCATCGCAACATTTTGCCCCACTCGACTTCCCGCCAAACCACAAAACCAGCGGGTGAATCTTCGGCGGGCGACTATGCTTTTTCGACGGCCCCGATTGCCACTGAAAAGCCTCTGTCGATGGAGTTGACGATGTCCCGCACGCGTAGTGTTTTTACATGGCTGCTGCTCTGCTTGCTGACGGTAAATGTCGCTTGGGCTGCGCCTGCGCCCAAAGCTGCCGAGCCGGCCGCCGTCGAACCGAGCTGGCCGCAAGTCATAACCAGCGGCAAGGCGAAACTCACCGTGTATCAGCCGCAACTCGACAGTTGGGATGGCTACACCTTGCAAGCGCGCGCGGCAGTCGAAGCCACAGCTGCCGATGGCAAGGCGACTTACGGGATCGTGCAATTCAGTGCTCATACACTCGTCGACAAGGCCACACGCTGGGTGATGCTTGACCAATACAAACTGATTAAAGCCGATTTCCCCGCAGACGCCAGCCAGGCCGACATGTGGATCGCGGCTTTGAAAAAAGACGCGGCAAAGCGCAAAAAAACCATTTCGCTTGATCAACTGGAGGCTGCAGTCGGTGTACTCAATGCCGAACACCAGGCTGACGCAGCGACGCTGGAAAACACTCCGCCGACAATCATCAGCTCGGACGTTCCGGGGTTGCTGGTGTATATCGACGGCGAAGCCGCCTACCGGCCGGTCGAGGGCACCGGCCTGCAGCGGGTCATCAATACCCGGCCGCTACTGCTCAAGGATGCGCAGGGCAAACACTACCTGCACGTATTCAATGGCTGGATGATCGCCGATCAGTTGAACGGCCCCTACGCACGCCTGCCCTCGCCGTCCGCCGATCTGGAAAAAGCCAAAAAAACTGCAATAGATAGCCGACAAGTGGATTTGCTGACGGGCCAGAGTGATCCCAAGGACAAGATCCCGGATCTGGCCAAACCGCCGCAACCCAAAATATTCATTGCCACCACACCCACCGAGTTGATCGTCACCGACGGCGCTGGGCAATGGCAGCCAATTCAGGGCACGCAACTGCTGTATGTCAGCAACACCACCGGACATATCTTCAAAGAGATTGGTGACCAGAGCAGCTACGTTTTGATTTCCGGGCGCTGGTTTCGCGCCGCAGACATGAACGGTCCGTGGACGTTTACGCCGGCTGACAAGCTGCCGGCAGATTTCGCCAACATTCCCGACGACAGTCCGAAAGAAAACGTCAAAGCTTCGGTGGCCGGCACCCCGCAAGCCAAGGAAGCCGCCATTGCTGCGACCATTCCGCAAACCTCGGCGATCAAGAAAAGCGCGGTGAAAATGAGCCCACCGCAGTTCGACGGCGAGCCGCAGCTCAAAGCGATCAACGGCACGCCACTGCAGTATGTGATCAACAGCGCCACGCCGATCCTGCGGATCGACAACAACAGTTGGTACGCAGTAGAAAACGGTATCTGGTTCACCGCTGCAACGGTCAAAGGGCCGTGGGCAGTCGCCAGCTCGGTGCCAGCGGTGATCTATTCGATTCCACCGAGCTCGCCGATGCACTACCTAACCTACGTCAAAGTCTATGAATCCAGCGGCGACACCGTGGTCGTCGGTTACACGCCCGGTTATCAAGGCTCGACTCTCGATCCGGCAACCGGTGTGGTGGTTTACGGCACCGGTTACCCCTACACGCCGTGGGTCGGCAGCGTCTGGTACGGGCCGCCGGTGACCTACGGTTTCGGCGTCGCGATTCGCTACACGCCATGGACCGGCTGGACGTTCGGCTTTGGTTTCGGCTGGAGCTGGGGCGGCAGCACCGCTGCAATCGGCTGGGGCTGGGGCGCTTATCCGTGGTGGGGCAATTACGGCTGGGGTTACGCCTGGGGGCCGCGCTTGTATCCGGCGCCACTGGCCTGGGGCGGTGCGGCTTATGGCTATCGCGGCGGCGCGGTAGCGTGGGGCCCCGGTGGCTGGGCCGGTACCACCGGCAACATCTACCGGCAATGGGGCGACCGGGCGACCGTCAGTCGTTACGGTTCGGGGTATAACGCGTGGACCGGCAATCGCTGGGCCGGTCAGGTCGGATCGTCGTATAACTCGCGCACCGGGATAGCCACGGCGGGCCAGCGCGGTGCGGTCCACAACGTCTACAACGGCAACTACGCGGCGGGTCGCAGCGGTATGGTGGCCGGGCCGAACGGCGGCGCGATTGCCGGTGGCCGCGTCACCGCTGGCAACGTGCGTAATGGCACGCAGGTCACGGCCAATCGCGGCGCGGTATACAACCCGAATACCGACAAAACCACCCAGTACGGCGGGGTTCGTGGGCGCAATAGCGGCGCGGCTCGCGTCGGCGACAACGTGTACGCCGGGCATGACGGCAACGTCTACAAGAAAACCGATGATGGCTGGCAGTCGATGGTCAGGGGCGGCACCAATCGCGCGCCGGTCAACAACAATGCCCAGCTGCAAAACCTCAATCGCGAATCTGCTGCACGCAATTCCGGTAACCAACGGCTGAACAATTTCCACAACTCCTCGCAGTTCATGAATCACTCGTTTGGCGGAGGCGGCGGATTGCATCGGCGCTGATGAGACTGCGGGCAGGCTGCAAATCTCGGCTGGTCATGCAGGGCTTATTGCGTTAAAAAACCGCTCTAGCGCCCCTGCCCTGTTTCGACGTCGGAGAAAATCAATGAGCCAATGGCCAGATACTCGCATTCTCGATCTACTCGGTATCGAGTTGCCGATCATCCAGGGGCCGATGGCCGGCGCCACCAACTCTTCGATGGTGATTGCGGTGTGTAACGCCGGCGGACTGGGTTCGATGCCTGCGGCAATGCTCAGCATCGAGCAGTTGCGCGAGGAATTGAAAACCATCCGCCAAGGCACAAACAATCCCTTCAACGTGAACTTCTTCTGCCATCTGTCACCAGTTGCCGATGAGCGACGCGCGCAGGAATGGAAGAATCTGTTAGAGCCTTACTACCGCGAACTGGGCGCAGATTTCGACGCACCAACGCCGGTGTCCAACCGCGCACCATTCGATGCCGCGGCCTGTGAAGTGCTGGAAGAATTTCGCCCGCAAGTGGTGAGTTTTCACTTCGGCCTGCCAGAGAAGTCGCTGCTGGATCGGGTCAAGGCCACCGGCGCAAAAATCCTGTCCTCGGCGACCACGGTCGATGAAGCAATCTGGCTCGAGCAGAATGGCTGCGACGCAATCATCGCGATGGGTTACGAGGCTGGCGGCCATCGCGGGATGTTCCTCAGCGATGAACTGAGCACCCAGGTCGGCACTTTTGCCTTGGTGCCACAGATCGTCGATGCCGTGAGTGTACCGGTGATTGCCGCCGGGGCGATTGCCGATGCGCGAGGGGTCGCAGCGGCATTCATGCTTGGCGCATCGGCGGCGCAGGTAGGCACCGCGTACCTGTTTGCCCACGAAGCAAAAGTCAGCGCTGCGCATCACAAAGCCTTGCGCACCGCCAAGGAAAGCCAGACCGCGATCACCAATCTGTTTACCGGCCGCCCGGCACGCGGGATTCTCAATCGGGTGATGCGTGAGATTGGGCCGATGTCGCCCTCTGCCCCGGCCTTCCCTCTGGCGGGTGGCGCTTTGTTGCCACTACGCGCCAAAGATGAAGCGGATTTCAGCAACCTCTGGGCCGGTCAGGCGTTTCCTTTGGGCAAAGACACCACTAGCGCTGAACTCACCCGGCAGTTGGCCGAAGGCGCCCGGGAAAAACTGACTCGCTGAATTCCCGCAGCCATCCAGCACTTCCCGTCTGACGGCGTTTCGCTATATATTTCGCTATATAGCGTTTTAGCCCTCGCAGCGGAGCCGTTTCATGACCATTCGTGCCTCACGTTTTGCCCCTACTACCCTGGCGTCCCTGATCGCGCTCTGCGCTTTCGGTAGCGTTCAGGCCGATGAAGTACAAGTCGCTGTCGCAGCAAACTTCACCGCACCGATCCAGGCCATCGCTGCCGATTTCGAAAAAGACACCGGGCACAAACTGGTCGCAGCCTACGGCGCTACTGGACAGTTCTACACCCAGATCAAAAACGGCGCGCCGTTCGAAGTCTTTCTCTCGGCGGATGACACCACGCCGGAGAAGCTCGAAAAAGAAGGTGAGACCGTCAAGGGCTCGCGCTTCACCTACGCCATCGGCACGCTGGCGCTGTGGTCGGCCAAGGACGGTTACGTCGACTCCGAAGGCGAAGTCCTGAAGAAAAACGAGTACCAACATCTGTCCATTGCCAATCCGAAAGCCGCGCCTTACGGCCTGGCTGCGACCCAAGTGCTGGAGAAACTCAAACTGACCGAAGCGAGCAAAGCCAAGATCGTCGAAGGCCAGAACATCACTCAGGCTTACCAATTCGTTTCCACCGGCAATGCCGAGCTGGGCTTCGTTGCTCTGTCGCAGATCTACAAGGACGGTAAAGTCACCAGCGGTTCAGCGTGGATCGTTCCGGCGAGCATGCACGACCCGATCAAACAAGATGCCGTGATCCTCACCAAAGGCAAGGACAACGCCGCCGCCAAAGCACTGGTCGAATACCTCAAAGGCCCGAAAGCCGCTGCGGTAATCAAATCCTACGGTTACCAGCTCTGACATGTCGCTGACGAGTGCTGATTTCGCAGCGATCTGGCTGACCCTGAAACTGGCGTCCCTGACCACCGTGATCCTGTTGATCATCGGCACTCCGATTGCGCTGTGGTTGTCGCGTACCCGCTCCTGGTTACGCGGCCCTGTCGGCGCAATCGTCGCCCTGCCCCTGGTGTTGCCACCGACCGTCATTGGTTTTTATCTGCTACTGGCGCTCGGTCCGCACGGGTATGTCGGCCAGTTCACCCAATGGCTGGGGTTCGGCACGCTTACCTTCAGTTTCGCCGGATTGGTGATCGGTTCGGTGCTGTATTCCATGCCGTTCGTGGTGCAGCCGTTGCAAAACGCTTTCTCTGCGATTGGCACCCGCCCACTGGAAGTGGCCGCGACCTTGCGCGCCAATGCGTGGGACACTTTTTTCAGCGTGATCCTGCCGCTGGCCCGCCCCGGTTTCATCACAGCGGCGATCCTCGGGTTCGCGCATACCGTCGGTGAATTCGGCGTGGTGCTGATGATCGGCGGCAACATTCCCGACAAAACCCGTGTGGTTTCGGTGCAAATCTACGACCACGTCGAAGCCATGGAATACGCGCAAGCGCATTGGCTCGCGGGGGCGATGTTGGTATTTTCGTTTGTGGTGTTGCTGGCGCTGTATTCCAGCCGCAAGACCCGCGCGGGCTGGAGTTGATCGATGATTGATGCGCGTCTGAAACTGGCGTATTCAGGCTTCAGTCTGGATGTCGACTTGAAGTTACCCGGCCGGGGCGTGACCGCCCTGTTCGGCCAATCCGGTTCTGGCAAAACCACCTGCCTGCGCTGTATCGCCGGCCTTGAGCGCGCCGAGCAGGCGTTCGTGCGCATCAATAACCAAGTCTGGCAGGACAGTGACAACGGCATCTTCGTACCGCCGCACAAACGTGCGGTGGGTTATGTATTTCAGGAAGCCAGCCTGTTCCCGCACCTGTCTGTGCTGGCCAATCTGCAATTCGGCTTCAAACGTATTCCAAAAGCTCAACGCCGGGTCGACATGGCGCACGCCACCGAGTTGCTCGGGATTGGCCATTTGCTTGAGCGGCATCCGCAGCACCTGTCCGGCGGCGAACGCCAACGCATCGGCATTGCTCGCGCACTGCTCACCAGTCCGAAACTGCTGCTGATGGACGAACCGCTGGCGGCGCTCGACAGTCAGCGCAAAAGCGAAATCCTGCCGTATCTACAGCGTCTGCATGACGAACTGGATATCCCGGTGCTGTACGTCAGTCACGCGCAAGATGAAGTCGCGCGACTGGCTGATCACCTAGTCCTGCTCAGTGACGGTAAAGCGCTAGCCAGCGGCCCGATCGGCGAAACCCTCGCCCGCCTCGACCTGCCGCTGGCGATGGGCGATGACGCCGGCGTGGTGATTGAAGGTCAGGTCAGCGCCTACGATTCGGACTATCAATTGCTCACACTGCAACTTCCTGAGACGTTGCTGAGCATTCGCGTGACTCACGCACCGTTGGCCGTGGGCCAGGCCTTGCGTTGCAAAGTTCAGGCGCGGGACATCAGCCTGACGCTGCAAAACACCGAACACAGCAGCATCCTCAATCGCTTGCCGGTCACAGTGGTCACTGAACAGCCGGCAGATAATGCGGCGCATGTGTTGATCCGCCTCGACGCCGGTGGTACGCCGTTGCTGGCGCGAATCACACGTTATTCGCGCGATCAACTCGGCGTACATCCAGGCCAACAGCTCTGGGCGCAGATCAAGGCTGTCGCGGTACTGGCATAAATCCTTTGGCACTGCGGGCATGGCGTGCGGTCAATCGCATAACAGCCATCTATTGCCACCAGGAAACCTGCCATGCCAGACACCGCGCTCACCGATGTGCTGCCCTCCGACCTGCACTATGTTGATGACACGCAGCCAGGCATCACCCGCAAAAAGCTGCGCGGCAAGTTCTGTTATTTCGACCCGGCGGGCCAGCGCATCACTGATCCCGGAGAGATCAAACGCATCAATGCCCTCGCGGTGCCGCCGGCCTACGTTGATGTGTGGATCTGCAACGATCCGCGTGGTCACTTGCAAGCCACCGGCCGTGACGCGCGTGGCCGCAAACAATACCGCTATCACACGCGCTGGCGCGAGGTGCGCGATGCCGACAAATACTCGCGGCTGCGCGAGTTCGGCGCGGCCCTGCCCAAGTTGCGCAAACAACTCGAAGCACTGCTGGAGGCGCCCGGTTTCAGCCGCGACAAGGTCATGGCGACCGTGATTACTTTGCTCGACGCCACGCTGATCCGCGTCGGCAATACGCAATACGCCCGCGATAACCGTTCCTATGGCCTGACGACTTTGCGTAGCCGTCACGTCGAGGTCAACGGCAGTGCGATCCTGTTCCAGTTTCGCGGCAAGAGCGGCATCGAGCATCAGATCACGGTGAAAGATCGACGCCTGGCGCGGATCATCAAGCGCTGCCTGGAGCTTCCGGGGCAAAATCTGTTTCAGTATCTGGATGAAAACGGTGAGCGGCACACCGTCAGTTCCTCGGATGTGAACAGCTACTTGCAGAAGCTGACCGGCGCCGATTTCACCGCCAAGGATTACCGCACCTGGGCCGGCAGTGCACTGGCGTTGTCGGTATTACGCGAACTGCAATGGGAGTCGGAGGCCGAAGCCAAGCGGCATGTGGTGGAAATGGTCAAAGGTGTGGCCCGGCAACTCGGCAATACGCCGGCGGTGTGCCGCAAGTGCTACATCCACCCGGCGGTGGTCGAACATTTCATGCTGGGGGCGTTGGCGGAATTGCCGCGCCCACGCTTGCGCAAAGGGCTGCGCGCAGAGGAAGTTGCACTGGCGACATTTCTTGAGCAGATGTCTGAAGTGGCAGCCGCGCCTTGATCCTCGGGCGTTCCTCGGCTAGTCTGCCGGGCTTCCCCTCTCCCAGGACGACCGCAGAAGTGAACAACTAAGCCTTCAAAAATGTAATCGCGACATGCGCTTCAAGGTGCTTGTCAGTGTTCACGACATTTTTCGGAGGTGCCGATGACTCACGTCTCGCGTACGCCTGCTCTCGTCTCCCTCAATCAGCTGGGTTTTCAGTTGGCTGATGGCCAGACGATTTTCACTGCGCTGAATCTGCAATTCGACCACACACCAACGGCCATCGTCGGACGCAACGGCGTCGGTAAAAGCCTGCTCGCACGCCTGCTAGCCGGATCCTTGCAGCCCACTAGCGGCAGCGTGGTCAGTTCGGTAGCGATCGCTTATGTGCCGCAAAATTTTATCCATGAACCTTGGCAAACGGTTGCTCAAGCCACGGGAACAGCCTCGATTCTTGAAGCGCTGGATCGGCTAAGTCAAGGCTGCGCAACGGTCGAGGATTTCGACGTGATTGGAGAGCGCTGGGATATGGCTGAGCGCTTGCGCCGCGCGCTCGATGGCGCAGGCTTGCCCGAGGTCGCTTTCACCGATTTGACACAGCACCTGAGCGGCGGCCAGCAAGCGCGCATTGCCCTGATCGGCGCCTTTCTGAGCGAGGCATCGATGCTGGTTCTGGACGAGCCAAGCAACCACCTGGATGCGCCCGGCCGACAATGGTTGATGAATACTTTCGAGCGCTGGCGCGGGGGCCTGATCGTTGTCAGTCATGATCGACAACTGCTTGAAGGTATGCAGCGGATCATCGAGCTGAGCGTATCGGGTGTCAGCGAATTCGGTGGCAATTACTCAGCCTTTCGCGAGCATCAGCGCACTCACCAAGCCGCAGCGCAAGCTCGACTTGCTCAAGCCAGAAGCGAACGTCAGCGCGAACGCCTGCGTTTGCAACGTGAACACGACACGATTCAGCGCCATGCGGCTGGTGCCCGACGCCACGCCGACACCGCCAACGTGGCCGGTTTCGAGCGAGCCGCCATGAAAAGCGCCGCCAAGGACATCATGGGCCATGTCCGCTCGAATCATCAGGCGCGCAAATCTGAACTGGACGCGCAGGTCACTGAGGCCTTTCTCAAGGTTGCGCCCATGGAGGGCGTAATGATCAACCTGCCGGGCAGTGCTGTGCCGATGGGGCGGCAAGTCTGCACGCTGGTGGAAGCTGGTTTACCGTGGTTGCCGATAGAAGCGCCGTCAACCCGGCTCACCCTCACGCTGGGTGGCCCGATGCGCGTGGCCGTCCGCGGCCCCAACGGTTGTGGCAAGTCGACTTTGCTGAGAATGCTCGCTGATGAACTCGCACCGGTAAGCGGTACCTGCGCAACGAATGTGCCTTGGGCTTTCCTGGATCAGCATCTGACATTACTCGATGATCAACAGAGCATCATTGAGCAACTGATCGCGCAGGGCACTCCGTTGAGCGAGGGCACCTTGCGCAGTTACCTCGCCCGATTGCAATTGGAGGCCAGGCAGGTCACGCAACCCTGCGGGTCGCTAAGTGGCGGCGAGCGCTTGAAAGCTGCGCTGGCTTTGGCAGTCTGGCGCAAGACACCCGCGCAACTGCTCCTGCTGGATGAGCCGACCAACCATCTGGATCTGCCATCGACAGAGGCTTTCGAAGAGTCTTTACAGACATTTCCTGGCGCAATTGTCGCCGTTTCCCACGATCAGAATTTCCTCCAGGCGCTGAATCCCAGCCACTGCCTGCAATGGCACCGAACAGGCTGGGAGCTGTACCCGACGAACTGACTGTCTATTTTTTGCACGATTGGCCCAGGCTTCTATAGTTCATCTGACACAAATCAGCTGCGGTGAAGCCATGGAAGACATTTTCGTAGTGAAACGCTGCAACAAGATCATCATCCACGGCCGTCGTGCTGGAGAAAGCCAACACGCGCCGGCTGAAGCCACAGTGTGGTTTCGCATTTGCGATACGCGCACGGCTGGTTTCATCGGCGATGGCTACGATGTTGAAGAAGATGCCATGCATGAATGTCGCCGACTCAACACCGCCAGCGCGCCATCACCTGCCCGGGAGTCCTCCGGCTGATGCCGATCATTTTCGGGCCTATACTGAGATTTGCTTAACGCAACGCGTACTGACGATTCACAACTTTTTGAACGGAGGTGTCACATGTCCGAAAAAGAGTCCATCACCACCCTTCTCACCTTGCTCGACGCTCGCGAGGCACGCCTGGCGGCCGCTTGCAAAGACATCGCCGACTGGGTCGACCACCAAGGCGGCCACCCGACCGCACTACGTATCCGTGATCGACTGAACGATATCGAAAAGGATACTCCGCTGATTCGCAGGACCTTGTCCTCGCTCAGACCAGCCGATCGGCCGCTGCCGCGGTTCAGGTAGTTAGCAGTCTGCAATCACGACTGGCGGTTGAGCGACGCTACTGTCGCCAGCTGCTGCCTGGGATAATCGTGTTACCGAACGCCCTTGGTGATTAAAGGTCAAAACCTTTACACGTCACCAAGGAGACGTCTCATGGTCATTCACTTCAAAGTCGACGGGCACCTGGCCTGCGGCCACAACGGTAATAACCTCTCCTCCAGCCGCGAACTCAACCAAGTCAAGTGCCGCAGCTGCCGAAATACCGATGCCTACAAAGATGCTCGCAAGAGCCAACGCAATCTCGCACGGCGAACTTCTCGCAAGAAAATTACGCCGCACGCTACCGGTAACTGGCGTTCGGAGTGGACTGAACGATTGTCGGCAATGATTGGACTGCAACGTCTGCCTCGAGGCTTCGCCGGTCAAGCATTCGTCTGATGTTCGAGCAAAAAAAATGGGCCGATCAGATCGGCCCATTTGCATTAGTGATTGCCTTGAAGTTTCTCCGTATTACGACTAGGTGACGACAATCTCGCGCAGACACACTTCGACGCTTGCGAATCGATCAAAGGTTGCAGGTGTACTGATATTCGAAGGGGAAAAATAGCGTATCGACGACCAATGAGAACGGTGCGTCGATCAGTAAAAAAGGAATCAGCTTTCCTTTAGATGTACCTACCAGCCACCAGTCAAATCGTACCCCGATGTAAGGACATCGATGTTTGTCGTAATCCATTCGCGTGGCAACTGCCGCACACGCGCTCAGACTGGTGATCAAGATCAGCAAAATCAGTTTCCGAAACAAGTAACTTCCTTATTACTTTTGCGTTTGGCTGGGCAGTGCATCTGGAATTGGATTTGAACGGAGATGTACGTTACGCCGACGTAATGACGTATGAAGCGCGTGTTGCTGAGCACAAGCAATATTTTGCGGAGCAAAAGAATAAGGGCCTGCATGAGGTATCTCACGCAAGCCCTTGATATTCATGGTGCCCGAAGCCGGAATCGAACCGGCACGCCCTTACGAGCGGGGGATTTTAAGTCCCATGCGTCTACCAGTTTCGCCATTCGGGCGGTAGCGCGGTGTTGCATGGCTCTGTTGTTGAATCACGATCCTGACAGGGTCAGCACCGCAGCAAGCAGAGGGGAAATATATACATCACTTCCCGGTGACGCAAGTTGGCGAGAGTCGTTTTCAAGACTAAATCTTTCAACTTTTTCGCCAATAAAAAAGCTCCGTAAATCATGGATCTACGGAGCTTGTTTATAGTGGAGGCCGAGGTCGGAATCGAACCGGCGTAGGTGGATTTGCAATCCACTGCATAACCATTTTGCTACTCGGCCTCAAAGCATCTGCTGTCAGTAGCACAACAACAAACACGTACAAATTGGAGCGGGAAACGAGACTCGAACTCGCGACCCCGACCTTGGCAAGGTCGTGCTCTACCAACTGAGCTATTCCCGCTTGGTGTGGCGCATTCTATAGAATCCAGAAGCCCCGTCAACCCTTTGATTCAAAAAAGTTTTATTTCTTTTCAACATCGGTCTTCAGATGCGGCCAGGCAGCCCGCAGGTATTGAACCATCGACCACAACGTCAGGCCGGCAGACACGATCAACAATGCATAACCCAATACGACCCAGAAGTTGAAAGCCTTCGGCGTGGCCAGCAAGATCACCAGTGCGAGCATTTGCGCAGCAGTTTTCCATTTGCCCAGATTCGAGACGGCGACGTGCGCACGAGCGCCCAGTTCTGCCATCCACTCGCGCAGTGCAGAAATAACAATCTCGCGACCGATGATCACGGCGGCCGGCAGAGTCAGCCAAAGATTGCCGTGCTCTTGAACCAGCAGCACAAGCGCAACCGCGACCATCAGTTTATCAGCGACAGGGTCAAGGAACGCGCCAAACGGCGTGCTTTGCTCAAGGCGTCGCGCCAAATAGCCATCCAGCCAGTCAGTCGCGGCAGCGAATGCGAAGACCGAACTTGAAGCGAGATAACTCCATTCGTACGGGAGATAGAACAGCAAAATGAAGATCGGGATGAGCAGGACGCGGAGAACGGTAATCAGATTCGGGATATTCATCGGCACAACTGGCTACGAGGTGAATGGGCATTCTACTCACTATGCAGGTTTGCATAAATCGACTCTGCTAGCTTTTTACTGATCCCCGGCGCTTTGGCGATCTCTTCGATGCTTGCACGAGACAGCTCCTGCAATCCACCAAAATGTTTCAACAAGTCGCGACGCCGGGTTGGCCCCACACCCGCAACGCCTTCCAGCGTTGACGTACGCCGGGTTTTACCGCGGCGCGCGCGATGGCCAGTGATTGCAAAGCGGTGAGCTTCGTCGCGAATCTGCTGGATCAAGTGCAACGCGGGCGAATCTCCACGCAATGTGAACTCATGCGCTGCATCATTAAGATACAAAGTCTCGAAGCCCGCCTTGCGTGTAGCACCCTTGGCAACGCCCAACAGAATCAGATCGGGCACAGCCAGTTCATTGAGAACATCGCGCGCCATCGACAACTGACCTTTACCACCGTCCACCAGCAAAATGTCCGGCAACTTGCCCTCGCCGTCTTTTAGCTTGCTGAAACGTCGGGTCAAGGCCTGGTGCATTGCCGCGTAATCATCGCCAGCCGTTACGCCTTCAATGTTGTAGCGCCGGTAATCTGATTTGATCGGACCTTCCGGGCCGAACACCACGCAGGACGCGACCGTCGCCTCACCGCTGGAGTGACTGATGTCATAGCATTCGAGTCGTTGCGGCGGTTCATCCAGATTCAGCACTTCGGCCAGTGCTTCGAAGCGCGCGGCCACATGTTGTCGGTTGGCCAGTCGCGCGCCAAGCGCCTGCTCGGCATTGGTCACGGCCAATTGCTGCCAACGCGCACGCGTACCGCGAACCCGATGGCTGATCGCCAACTCGCGACCGCGCAGCGTCTGAATACCTTCGATCAGCGCCGGAAAGTCTTCATGGACCACGTTGACAATCAATTCACTCGGCAAGTCGCGCTCCGGGCTGGTAATGAAGTATTGCCCCAGAAACGCCGCCATTACCTCGGACACATCTTCTTCAATACCAACCTGTGGGAAGAAGTTCTTGCTGCCCAGGACGCGCCCTCCCCGCACACTGATCAGATGCACACAGGCGCCACCAGGATTGACGAAGGCGGCGATTACATCGATATCACCGGTGCCGCCTTCCATGCTCTGCTGATCCTGAACCCGGCGCAGCAAGCCGATCTGGTCGCGCAGTTCGGCAGCTCGTTCGAACTCGAGGTTGACCGCCGCCTCTTCCATCGCTGCCGACAGCTCGTTGGTCAACGCATGACTGCGCCCCTCGAGAAACATCACCGAGTGACGCACGTCTTCCGCGTAGATTTCAGGCTCGACCAACCCGACACACGGCGCCTTGCAACGTTTGATCTGATATTGCAGGCACGGACGGGTGCGGTTTTTGTAATAGCTGTCTTCACACTGACGAACGAAAAACGTTTTTTGCAGCAAGCTGAGGCTTTCGCGGATTGCCCCGGCGCTCGGATAAGGGCCGAAATACTTGCCCTTGGCCTTCTTGGCGCCGCGATGAATACTCAGTCGCGGGAATTGTCCGTCAGACAGAAATACATACGGATAGGACTTATCGTCGCGCAACAGAATGTTGTACGGCGGCCGCCACTCCTTGATCAAGTTTTGCTCAAGCAGCAGCGCTTCGGTCTCATTGGCGGTGATAGTCGTTTCGACTTGGGCGATACGCCCGACCAGAGCCGCAGTTTTCGGCGCCAGACCGGTCTTGCGAAAGTAACTGGCCAGGCGTTTCTTCAGATTCTTGGCTTTGCCGACATAGAGCAAACGCGCATCGCTGTCGAACATGCGATAAACGCCTGGACGCCCGCTGACCGTCGACAGAAAGGCGCTGGGATCAAAAGTCTCGGTCATGATGGTCAGAGGCTGGCGTCAACCATGCCGTGACGAACTGCCAGAAGCGTCAGCTCGACATCGCTGCTGATCGATAGCTTCTCGAAAATGCGGTAGCGGTAGGTATTCACGGTTTTCGGTGACAGGCATAACTTGTCGGAAATGATCTGGACTTTCTGACAGCCGACAATCATCAACGCGATCTGGATTTCACGCTCGGAAAGCGCATCGAATGGAGAATCGCTGGTTGGCTGGAAAGATTTGATCGCCAGTTGCTGGGCAATCTGCGGGCTGATATAGCGCTGGCCGGCAAATACCAGACGGATGGCCTGGACCATCTCAGGCAGTCCGGCGCCCTTGGTCAGATAGCCCGCGGCTCCGGCCTGCAGGAGTCGTGTAGGAAACGGATCCTCTTCGCACACGGTGACAGCGACCACCTTGACGTCAGGGTGACTGCGCAGCAGTTTGCGCGTGGCTTCGAGACCGCCGATGCCAGGCATCTTGACGTCCATCAGCACCACGTCGGGCTTCAACTCTCGAGCCTTGATCAGGGATTCTTCCCCGGATTCGGCCTGGCCAACTACTTGTAGGCCATCGATATCGGCCAGCATCCGTGTAATGCCTGTACGAACGAGATCGTGGTCATCGACCACTAGCACCCTAATCAAGCAGACACCTCGCGATATGGTCTTATTGGGATGGCTGACACCTTAGCAAAAAGAGCCAGACAGACCTAGCGGCAAGCCGCATATAAAAAGTTTCAATTCATCATGGAGGGCTTGTCGGCCGTGGATTTCAGAGCACAGCTGTACTCAAATCCAGCTGCATTCTCAGGAAACACTCGTCCTCACCCTGCAGGATCAATCCCTTTCGCTCATAAAGACTTCGCGCCGGATTATTGTGGAAAACCGTCAGGCGCAATGCCGCGCGCTTTTCCTCCCGCGCCACCGCAATAACCTGATCGATCGCCCAGGATCCCGCGCCCCGTCCTTGCCACGCTGGTGCAACCTGCAATTCGCGGATATACAAAGCACGCGCATCGCGGCTCAGGCTGAAATAGCCAACTTGCTCAGCACCATGCCCAATCAGCCAATTGTCCCGGCCGAGCCAGGCCACATCAAATGCCTCGTCTTGCCAAAGCAAGTCGTGCTGAATGTAGTAGCGCAGCATATTCCTGCAAGTGAGTTCTCGAACAAATGACAGGTCGGCCAGCGTCGCTCGACGTAATTGGAACGTCATCACCCCTCCCGTAACAATGAATCGCCGATCTTGCGAAGCGCAAAACCCAGAGTGTGTCAGAACACCGGGGGCAATCAACCGATAGCCAACGTTTCGCCCATTCAATAGCAATTTCTGATTGCTGACGCGCGGCAGGCTCTAGTAAGCTCGGCGCATCCATCGGAGACAGCTCATGTTCAACGCCCTTTCCCAGCTTCACACCGCCAGCGCCCTGCGTTCGGTTGCGGCTGCCCGGGTGAACAACGTCTGCGCTCCGGTCAGCTTTTATTTTGGGTATTGGTTTAGCCACTGGCGCGCCTGATACCCACACGGCGCCCATACAGACGGGTCGCCTACCAGAGAATTCTCAACCCCCGGTCGGCCTCCCGACCGGGGGTTTTGTTTTTTCAGGCCCCACACTTTTCAGTATCACACCAGACACTTTGAGGAATCATCAAATGAACTACGCCACTTATTACCGCTACGACAGTTTTACCGCATGGCGATTTACCAGCCGCCGCTCGGGACAGCCTGCCGCCTCCGATCGGTCACCCACAGGTGGCAAGCACACGCACGCAGCCAGTACGGCCAACTGTCGAACACCCCAGTAGGGCCGAGCGAGCGGGAAGCACCCGCCGCCAGCCCAGGAAATCTGAATATGAACTCGTCCATCTCTGCTCTGCCGCTGTCCACCCTCACTTCTGCCAACGAAGCGCTGACCGTACGTCTGCCCAGCTCGTTGCAACTCAAACAGCAATTGCCACTGAGCAATGAGCTGAGCCAGCAAATCAGTGCCCATCGCCAAGCCGTTCGGGCGATCCTCGACGGGCACGACAGCCGTTTACTGGTGATCGTCGGCCCCTGCTCGATTCATGACCCACAATCCGCGCTCGAATACGCTGGCAAACTCGCACGCCTCGCCGATGAGGTCAGCAATGAAATGCTGCTGGTCATGCGTGCCTACGTGGAGAAACCGCGCACCACGATCGGCTGGAAAGGCCTGGCGTACGACCCTGATCTCGACGGCAGCGATGACATGGCCACCGGCCTGTCCCTGTCCCGCGGTTTGATGCTGGAAATGACTCGCATTGGTTTGCCTGTCGCGACCGAATTGCTGCAACCGATGGCAGCCGGCTACTTCGATGACCTGCTGAGTTGGGTCGCCATCGGCGCGCGCACCACCGAATCACAGATTCACCGGGAAATGGCCAGCGGATTGGGTATCCCGGTCGGGTTCAAAAACGGTACCGACGGCGGTGTCGCGGTAGCCGTCGACGCCATGCGCTCGGCTGCTCACCCGCATCGCCACTTTGGGGTAGATAGCCAGGGGCATCCGGCAATCATCCCGACCTTGGGCAACCCGGATACGCATCTGGTACTGCGCGGCGGTCATTCGGGCCCGAACTACGACAGCGCAAGCGTGGCCTGGATCCGCACCGAGCTTGCCCGCTTGAAGATCCCGAGCCGGATCATGGTCGATTGCAGCCACGCCAACAGCGGCAAAGATCCGCTGCGTCAGCCGAGCGTGTTCAACGACGTGTTGGAGCAACGCCTGCAAGGTGACCATTCGCTGGTCGGCATGATGCTCGAGTCGCATCTGTTCGAAGGCTGCCAGCCATTGGGGACATCGCTGCGCTACGGCGTTTCCGTGACCGACGGCTGCCTCGGTTTCGATGCGACAGAGCGCCTGCTGGTGGACGCGGCAGCTCGCCTGCGCAAGCGTTCCCGGAGCTGAAAGTGACTGCAGCCTTGCAGAGTATGCGTACTCCGCAAGGCTGCACATCATGCTTGTACCCGCAACACGGTTACGCCGGATAGCTGGGTTGCTTCATCCAGTCGTTCAATGGAAAACGACACGCGCACCTCGGTATCCACGTGCTCCCGCCAGAACTCATATGGAACATTGAATTCCAGTGGCTGCGAGGCCATCGCGCCAGTGATTTCCCGATCCTCGCGATGAGAGAAACTTTCGCCATCGCATTTGAGATAAACCAGTTCGCCCTCTTCTACTTGCGCATCACTGATCAGTGCAGTGACGCCATCATTGGCATCCTGCAAATCGAGCACACCACCTATTGCCTCGACTATTTGCGGGGCTTCCAACAGACCTCTTTCCTGCGCCGCGATCATGATTCGTGTGACCCCGGATTCGCGGATTGCCGTGCTTCGTTGCTCGACGCGGTACCGCACGGTTACTTCGCTGCCAATATGCGCAGAGATTGACTCGGGAGGAATGCCAAATACCAGTGGCTGGCCCACAGCGAAAGGCTCGACGATCAATTGATCCCCAAACATCCCGCGCCCCGGCGCCACGCCCCAGAACAACCGGACGCGGTCACCGGCAGCCATCCACGCGTAGGGCCGGATCGTGGCCGAGGTGCCATGCGTAACCCTCGCCGGATCAAGGTGTGCTCTGATCGCGTCGCCAATGATCGCCGGCAACAAGCTGCCGCGAACATCTCCGACATCCAGCTGCAATCGGTCAGAAGTCACGGGGGTCGGGATTCTGCTGCTGGTCAGCGTCCAGAAAACCTCTAGCGCCCCCCCATCCAGCGCAGCGATGTGAGCGCTTCTGACAACGAAAACAACCTCCTTTCCCAGTTGAAGTTGACTCACAAAGCGGATGCTTTCGTGACGGTACGGCAAGCCGTCCATATCCAGACCATGCCAGCTCAACATCAGCCTGTCACCGCACGCCATGCCGGGGTAAGGCGCAATACGCACCACAACCTGTTGCAGTGACGGATCAAGCACCGTTCCATTTACCGCATCGAGCGCCGGTGGATCGAGGGTTACTCCGTGTTCGCGCTTGCAACAGAGCACAGGCAGCGTTGGCTTTTTCGCCATTACCCGAGCGCTAAGCCTTGTTGTTGCCAGCGTTGGTGCATCTCGCCTCTTCATATACTGCTCCATTCCCTGGATTAAACACGCAGCCAGCCTGCCGCGAGCAAGAGCCTTTATTGAACCCGTTTCGTGGTCATTGCGATGTCAGCTCTAGGCGCCTTGGGTGCGAGTCAACAGCGCCCAGGAAGGTAGGCAACTGCGAGAAAATCACTCTGGATGACGTAAAAGATGTCCAGTTATTCCGATCCGGATTTCAGAAAGTAGAGATATTTCGCACGCACGCTGATCCGAATTCCAGCAAACGACAAAGACTCTTCATACATCGCCAGCGCCGTGAGTGTTTTAGAGTGACACGCAGACAACGTCGATCAACTTCTGCGATTTAGGTGCAAATATGCAACGGAATGCCACAACTCGTTACCCCATCCTGTTGGTGCACGGACTGTTCGGATTTGAGCGCATCGGCCCCTTCGACCTGTTCCACGGCGTTACACAGGCACTCAAAGACGCCGGTAATCGAGTGTTTGTGCCGCACCTCTCGGCGACTCAAGACAACGAAGTTCGGGGTGAGCAACTGCTCTTGCAGATAGACTCCGTGCTGCGAGGCACGGGCGCGGCCAAAGTCAACCTGATCGGACACAGTCAGGGCGCACTCTCCGCCCGATACGCTGCGGCGCTTGCACCACACCACGTCGCTTCAGTGACCTCGGTCAGCGGGCCAAATCACGGTTCGGAACTTGCAGATTTCCTGCGCAAGGCGTTGGTACCGGGACGATTACCGGAAACGGTCGCGCAAAATGTCGCGACGCTGTTCGGCGACTTCCTGTCGCTGATCAGTGGCAGCACCACACTGCCGCAAAACGCGCTTGCCTCACTTGAGGCCCTGACGACCGAAGGCGTCGGAAAATTCAATGACAAATACCCGCAAGGCTTGCCTGAAACATGGGGCGGACACGGAGCGGAACAGGTCAATGGCGTGCGCTACTACTCCTGGAGCGGCGTCGTACCGGATGCAGTCTTGCCAGCGGTTGATCCGGTGCGAAGTGTCTGCACAGCCCTTTCTGCATATTTTGTGACCGAGCCTGCACAGAACGACGGTTTTGTCGGTCGCTTCAGCTCTCATCTCGGAACCGTGATCCGTTCTGATTATCCCCACGACCATTTAGCTAGCCTGGGTCGAGCCCATGGCCAACGACCATCACCTGTTGACTCGATTCAACTCTACGTCGAGCACGCCTTGCGCCTGCAAGCAGCGAATCTCTAGGTGCAGTGATCAGACAAGCGAATGGAACTTTGCCGAGAAATCGGCCACTGAATCCGGTAGGCTCCACCCTTTACTGAATCTTGATTGGAGAGTTTCCCCATGGCTAAAGCCACTGCCCGCCACATCCTCGTTGCCAGCGAAGACAAGTGCAACGAACTCAAGGCCCAGATCGAAGGCGGCGCTGATTTCGCCGAAGTCGCCAAAGCCAACTCCACCTGCCCGTCCAGCCGTCAGGGTGGCGATCTCGGTTCGTTCGGTCCTGGCCAGATGGTCAAGGAATTCGACACCGTGGTATTCAGCGCGCCGATCAATGTCGTGCAAGGCCCGGTGAAAACCCAGTTCGGTTATCACCTGCTGGAAGTGACCAGCCGTCAGGACTGATCCGTCGTCCGACTCGCTTGAAAACGGCCCGCCTATTGGTGGGCCGTTGTGTTTTGGTAACACGATACGGCTGGCGGGCACCGCGTTGCTCGCGTACAAATTGCGCTTATCGATCACCCGGCGCTAAGGCTGACAATGCGACTGGCTTTCCCCACATTGATGCTCACTGCCGTGGCCCTGCTGTTTGGCGCCGCTGGTGTGGACGCTGCTCCGCAACATGCATTGACCGTTTATGGCGAACCGGCGAAGTATCCAGCCGGCTTCAGCCACTTCGACTACACCAACGCGCAGGCACCGAAGGGTGGCACCATGCGCCGCTCGGCCGTCGAAATCGGCCATTTCGACCATCTGCTGCCTTATATAGACAAAGGTATCGGCGTCTCCCAGATCGACGGCATGCTGTATTCGCCGCTGGCCCAGCGTTCACAGGACGAGCCGTATACGGTCTACGGCCTGGTCGCGCAGAAGATGGAGCGCTCCGAGGATGGTCTGTCGCTGCGCTTCTTCATCAATCCCAAGGCGCGCTTCGCCGATGGCAAACCGATCACCGCCGAGGATGTGCGCTACACCTACGATTTGTTGATGACCCAGGGCAGCCTGCGCTACCGCACTCAGTTTGCCGACGTCAAAGGCGTCGAAGTCGAAGCGCCACTGACCGTGCGTTTCGATTTCAAGAGCAACGAGAACCGTACCCTGCCGCTAGACATCGCGACTCTGCCGGTGTTTCCCGAACACTGGTGGAAAACCCGGGATTTTGCCGGTGGTGGCGGCTATGAACCACCGTTGGGCAGCGGCCCGTATCGCGTCGGCAAGGTCGACTCCGGGCGCAGTATCACCTTCGAGCGCAATGCCGACTGGTGGGGCAAGGATCTGCCGGTCAGCCGTGGGTTGTACAATTTCGATCACTTCAGTATCGAGTACTTCGGCGACACCGACGTTGCCCGTCAGGTATTGCGCGGCGGCGCTTACGACTACAACCGCGAATTCTCCGCCACCGGCTACTCCATCGGTTACGACAGCCCGGCGTTGAGTGACGGGCGTCTGCAAAAAGCCCATCTGGCAACCGAGGCGCCGCAATCGGCGCAAGGTTTCGTGTTCAATCTGCAAAAACCGCTGTTCGCCGATCGGCGCGTGCGTCAGGCACTGGCCATGCTCTGGGACTTCGAGTGGAGCAACCGGCAGATGATGCGCAACCTGTACATTCGCCAGCAGAGCTATTTTTCCAACAGCGACCTCGCCGCGCGGCAACTGCCGGACGCTGCCGAACTGAAAATTCTCGAACCCCTGCGCGGGCAAATACCCGATGAGGTATTCAATAAAGTCTTCGAAGCGCCGAAGACCGACGGCAGCGGAGTGATTCGCGACAAGCAGTTGCAAGCGCTTGAGCTGCTGGAACAGGCCGGATGGAAGCCGGAGGGCGATCAACTGGTCAATGCGCAGGGCGAACCGTTGAGCTTCACCTTTCTGGTCAGCCAGAACGGCATGGATCGCTTGCTCTTGCCGTACAAGCGCACACTGAAGCAGATCGGCATCGACCTCAACATCCGCCGCATCGACTCCTCGCAATACGTCAACCGTTTGATGAGCCGTGACTACGACATGATCGTCACCGGCTACCCCGTCACCACTTCCCCGGGTGGCGAGTTGCTCAACTATTTCGGTTCAGCCTCGGCCAACGATCCCGGCGCCAACAACTACATGGTGCTGAAGAACCCCGCGGTCGACACCTTGATCAACGGCCTGATCCGCGCCTCGACCCAGCCCGACATGCTGCGCTACGCCCACGCGCTGGATCGCGTGCTGCAATGGAACTACTACTGGATCCCCAACTATTACCCGCCGGGCACCTCGACGGTGTGGTGGAACCGCTTTGGCATCCCGACTGTTCAGGCGAGCAATGACGAGGCCATCGAGAGCTGGTGGGAGATCAGCCGCACGCCGCTGACCAATCAACAGATGACGGCCGAGAAAATCAGCCGTGGCAGACCCGGAGGGCCGCGCTGATGTGGGCTTATATACTGCGACGTCTGCTGCTGATCATTCCGACGCTGGTGATCATTCTGCTGGTCAATTTCGTGATCATTCAGGCCGCACCGGGCGGTCCGGTGGAGCAAGCGATCGCGCACTTGCAGGGTATCGGCGGCAGTAATGTCGGTGGCGGTTCCAGTGAGACCATGAGCGGCACCTCGCGCGCCAGCCGTGGCCTCGACCCGCAACTGATCAAAGACATCGAAAAACAGTACGGCTTCGACAAACCGGCGCATGAGCGCCTGTGGCTGATGCTCAAGAATTACGCGCAACTGGATTTCGGCAAGAGTTTCTTTCGCGGCGCCACGGTCACTGATCTGATCCTTGAAAAAATGCCCGTGACCATTTCCCTTGGATTGTGGGCGACGCTGATTACTTATCTGATATCGATCCCGCTGGGCATCCGCAAAGCCGTGCATCACGGCAGTCACTTCGACATCTGGAGCAGCACCGCGATCATCATCGGCTACGCGATGCCCGCGTTTCTGTTTGCGATGTTCCTGATCGTGGTATTCGCCGGTGGCACTTCACTGAACTGGTTCCCGGTGCGCGGGCTGGTGTCGGACAACTTCGATTCATTATCGACCCTTGGCAAAATCACCGATTACTTCTGGCATCTGGTGCTGCCGGTCACCGCGCTGGTGATCGGCGGATTCGCGACGTTGACCATCCTCACGAAAAACTCGTTCCTCAACGAGATCACCCGTCAGTACGTGGTCACGGCGAGGGCCAAAGGCCTCAGTGAAAACAGGGTGCTTTACGGTCATGTGTTCCGCAACGCGATGCTGTTGGTTGTGTCGGGAATTCCTCAGGCATTCATCAGCGTGTTCTTCGCCGGTTCGTTGCTGATCGAGGTGATCTTCTCCCTCGACGGCCTCGGACGCATGAGTTACGAAGCGGCCGTATCGCGCGACTATCCGGTGGTGTTCGGCTCGCTGTTCATCTTCACGCTGTTCGGCCTGCTGATAAAACTCATCGGCGACCTGTGCTACACGCTGGTCGACCCGCGCATCGACTTTGCCGCGAGGAACGCCTGATGTTCAAGCTATCGCCGTTGGGCCGCCGCCGCTTCGAACGCTTCAAGAAAAACCGCCGGGGCTGGTGGTCGCTGTGGCTGTTTATCGGCCTGTTCCTGCTAAGTCTCGGTGGTGAGTTGATCGCCAACGATAAACCGTTGATCGTCAGCTATCAGGGCGACTGGTACTTCCCGGTATTCAAGCGCCACACTGAGCAGGAGTTTGGCGGACAACTGCCGTTTCAGGCCGACTACCGCAGCGATTACGTGCAGAACCTGATTCGCAAGGACGGTGGCTGGCTGCTGTTTCCGCCAATCCCGTTCAGTGATGACACGCCGAACTACGAACTGAACAAACCGGCGCCGAGTCCGCCGTCGGCCGTCAACTGGCTGGGCACCGACGATCAGGCTCGAGATGTGCTGGCGCGGGTGATTTTCGGTGCGCGGGTGTCAATTCTGTTTGCGCTGATGCTGACCTTCGTCAGTGCGCTGATCGGCATTGCCGCCGGTGCGTTGCAGGGTTATTACGGCGGCTGGGTCGATCTGATCGGTCAGCGCTTGCTGGAAGTCTGGTCAGGGTTGCCGGTGCTGTATCTGCTGATCATTCTCTCCGGTTTTGTCGAGCCGAACTTCTGGTGGCTACTGGGGATCATGGCGCTGTTTTCCTGGCTGGCGCTGGTGGACGTGGTGCGTGCCGAGTTCCTGCGCGGGCGCAATCTCGAATACGTCAAAGCAGCGCGGGCATTGGGTCTGACCGACCGCAAGGTGATCTTCCGGCACATTCTGCCGAACGCGATGAATGCGACCCTGAGCTATCTGCCGTTCATTCTGACCGGGGCAATTTCCACCCTCACGGCGCTGGACTTCCTCGGTTTCGGCATGCCGGCCGGCAGCGCTTCGCTGGGCGAACTGATCGGACAGGGCAAGCAGAATCTGCAAGCGCCGTGGCTCGGGCTCACCGCGTTCTTCACCTTGGCGTTGATTCTCTCTTTACTGGTTTTCATCGGCGAGGCGTTGCGTGATGCCTTTGATCCGCGATCCTGAGGCGCAGGCACATATGACTGACAACCTGATCGAAATCCGTGACCTCAACGTCGCCTTCCATGGCCAGGTTGTGGTGCGCAATCTGTGCCTCGACATCCGGCCCGGCGAATGTCTGGCACTGGTCGGCGAATCCGGCTCTGGCAAATCAGTGACCGCGCATTCGATCCTGCAATTGCTGCCCGAGGGCGAAGCGCAAACCACCGGCAGCATTCGCTATCGCGGGCAGGAGCTGGTCGGCACCGACCCGAAGATCTTGCGCGAGCTGCGCGGCAATCGCATCGCCATGATCTTTCAGGAGCCAATGACCTCGCTCAACCCGTTGCACAGCATCGAAAAACAGATCGGCGAAACCCTGCTGCTGCACCGGGGGCTGGGCGGCAAACAGGCACAAAAACGCATCCTCGAATTGCTCGAACTGGTGGGCATTCAGAAACCGCAAGAGCGGCTCAAGGCGTATCCGCATCAACTCTCCGGCGGCCAGCGCCAGCGGGTGATGATCGCCATGGCTCTGGCCTGCGAGCCGGAGCTGCTGATCGCCGACGAGCCGACCACCGCGCTCGACGTCACCGTGCAGCGCAAGATCCTGCTGCTGCTCAAGTCCCTGCAACAGCGGCTCGGCATGTCGTTGCTGCTGATCAGCCACGATCTGAACCTGGTGCGCAGCATCGCGCAACGGGTGTGCGTGATGAAAGCCGGCGAAATCGTCGAGCAGGCGCCCTGCGAAACGCTGTTCACCGAGCCGAAACACCCTTACAGCTGCGTGCTGCTCAATGCCGAGCCGGAAGGCGAAGCGCTGACCCGGGCCGAGCGGGAAAACGTCCTGGAAGTCGAAAACCTGCGGGTTGACTTCACCGTCGGCGGCGGCCTGTTTCAGCGCAAGCAATACCTGCGCGCAGTTGACGGCATC
Organism: Pseudomonas sp. TWP3-2; assembly: GCF_049897765.1. NCBI lineage: Bacteria > Pseudomonadati > Pseudomonadota > Gammaproteobacteria > Pseudomonadales > Pseudomonadaceae > Pseudomonas > Pseudomonas sp. TWP3-2. The sequence goes on from NZ_JAFCWW010000004.1 coordinate 388,112, forward strand.
AGCCTGAACATCCAGCGTGGCAAGACCTTGGGCATCGTTGGCGAGTCCGGTTCAGGCAAGTCGACACTGGGCCAGGCAATCCTGCGGTTGCTCGACTCAGAAGGCAGCATTCGCTTCCAGGGCGGATCCCTCGACAGCCTCAATCAGAAGCAGATGCGCCCATGGCGCCGACAGATGCAGGTGGTGTTTCAGGACCCGTTCGGCAGCCTCAGCCCGCGCATGTCGGTGGCGCAGATCATCAGCGAAGGGCTGGAGGTGCATTGCCAGTCCACCGCTGATGAGTGCGACGCACAGGTGATTCGCGTGCTCAAGGAGGTCGGCCTCGACCCCGACAGCCGTCACCGCTATCCCCATGAATTCTCCGGCGGCCAGCGCCAGCGCATCGCTATCGCCCGCGCATTGGTGTTGAAACCGGCGCTGATCCTGCTCGACGAGCCAACCTCGGCACTCGATCGCACGGTACAGAAACAAGTGGTCGCCCTGCTCCGCGATCTGCAGGAAAAACACGGTTTGACCTATCTGTTCATCAGCCACGACCTCGCCGTGGTGCGTGCCTTGGCCCACGACATGATCGTGATCAAGGACGGCAAAGTGGTCGAGCGCGGGGCGAGCCATGATGTGTTCGACTCGCCGCAGCATCCGTACACCAAAGAGCTGTTGGCGGCGGCGCATCCGGGTTCAGTCCGATGAACAGCACCGAAAGCCTCAAGGATTACCAACGCGTCCGCACCTTGGCGATCCGCTCGCTGTTCGAGATCATCGAGCAGTCCAGCGAAGGCACGGTGATTGTCGACCGTGACGCGAACATCGTCTGGATGAACGAGCGTTATGCCCGGCGCTTCGGCCTCGCATCCGCCGAGGGCGCCATCGGCAAACCTTGCGAAAGCGTGATCCCCGGCAGTCTGCTGCGCGAAGTGGTGCGCACTGGCCGGCCGATTTTGCTGGACATGCAAGACACCCCCAAAGAGCCGCTGGTGGTGATGCGCCTGCCGATCCACGACGACGCCGGCGCCGTGATCGGCGCCATCGGTTTCGCCCTGTTCGACGAATTGCGCACGCTGTCGCCGATGCTCAAGCGCTACCTGAGCATGCAGGAGGAGCTGGCTTCGACCCGCTCGCTGCTCCGCGCCCGGCAGACCAAATACAACTTCGCCCATTTCATCGGCACCAGCGCCGCCAGCCTCGAAGTCAAACGTCGCGCCCGGCGCAGTGCCAGCGCCGAATCGCCGGTATTGCTGCTCGGCGAGACCGGCACCGGCAAAGAACTGCTGGCGCAAGCGATCCACAGCGCTTCGCCGCGAGCGCACAAAGCCTTCGTCAGCATTAACTCCGCAGCCATTCCGGAGGCGCTGCTCGAAGCGGAGTTCTTCGGCACCGCGCCGGGGGCTTTTACCGGCGCTGACCGTAAGGGTCGAACCGGCAAATTGCAGATTGCTCAGGGCGGCACGTTGTTTCTTGATGAGATCGGCGATATGCCGCTGCCGCTGCAGAGCAAACTGCTGCGCGTGTTGCAGGAAAAGGAATTCGAACCGGTCGGCTCCAACGACGTGATTCAGAGTGATGTGCGGGTGATTGCCGCGACCTCGACGGATCTGGAAGCGGCGATCAAGCGTGGCGAGTTTCGGGCGGATTTGTACTATCGCCTGAATGTATTGCCGATTCAGGTTCCGCCGCTGCGCGCACGCCTCGACGATTTGCCGGCATTGAGTGAAGCGATTCTTGAGGAATTGCGCAGCCAGCATGAGCTGCATCGTGAGGCGCTGGAGTTGCTGGGGCAGCACGCATGGCCGGGGAATATCCGCGAGTTACGCAACGTGCTTGAGCGGGCGGCGCTGTTGAGTGATGACTTGCTGTTGACGGTGCATGACATTCGCGCGGCGATTGGTACGTTTACCCCGGTTGAGCGGACGTCAACGGCGTCCGCCGAAGCGCTGTCAGGCGAAACCTTCAGTCAGGCGCGCGAGCGGTTTGACCGGCAATTGATTGAGGCGACCCTCGCGCAATGCGGGGGCAAAGTCGTTGAAGCGGCCGAGCGATTGGGGCTTGGACGATCGACGTTGTACAAGAAAATGGTCGCACTTGGAATTGCCGAATCTCGATAAAGAGACTAGATCTCCATATTGAGATAGATCCCCGGGATCGCTTCGCGATCATCGCTAGCAGGCTAGCTCCCACAGGGAGAACGCGTTTCTACTGTGGGAGCTAGCCTGCTAGCGATGGCGATAGACCATAACCAACAATCTCTAGATTGAGACAGAAAATCGAATTTATTACCTCGCATTGAAATATATTCATATATTTCAATCACTTAACTGTTGGCACACATCTCGCAATAGTCCCTTCCTGCAAAGCATCACCCACAAAAATAACAATCCCAGGAGACACACCATGAGTGTGATCATTGCCTTGGCAGCCCTCGCGCTGCTGATGCTCGCGGCCTACCGTGGCTACAGCGTTATCCTTTTTGCCCCGATCGCCGCCCTCGGCGCTGTCCTGTTAACGGACCCCTCCGCCGTCGCCCCTGCATTCACCGGGGTGTTCATGGAGAAAATGGTCGGCTTCATCAAACTGTATTTCCCGGTATTCCTGCTTGGCGCCGTGTTCGGCAAGTTGATCGAGCTATCGGGCTTCTCGCGTTCGATTGTTGCGGCGGCAATTCGCCTGCTCGGCACGCGTCAGGCGATGCTGGTGATCGTGCTGGTCTGCGCCGTGCTCACCTACGGCGGTGTATCGCTGTTTGTGGTGGTGTTTGCGGTGTATCCGTTCGCCGCAGAAATGTTCCGCCAGAGCAATATCCCCAAGCGCCTGATCCCGGCGACCATCGCCCTCGGCGCGTTCTCGTTCACCATGGACGCCCTGCCCGGCACACCGCAGATTCAGAACATCATCCCCAGCACCTTCTTCAACACCACGGCGTGGGCAGCGCCGTGGCTGGGGGTGATCGGCACGATCTTCGTGTTCTGCGCCGGCATGCTGTTCCTACAGCGGCAACGCAACAAGGCGCAACGCGCCGGCGAAGGCTATGGCACTGAACTGCGCAACGAACCGGAAACAGCTGAAGACCTGAAGCTGCCGAACCCATGGCTGGCGCTGTCGCCGCTGTTGGCGGTGGGCATCATGAACTTGCTGTTCACCCACTGGATTCCGCAGTGGTACGGCAAGACCCACAGCCTGGCGCTGCCGGGCATGGCCACGCCGGTCACCACCGAAATCGCCAAACTAACGGCGATCTGGGCGGTGCAGGCAGCCCTGCTGATCGGCATTTTGATGGTGTTGGCGTTTGGCTTTAATGCGATCAAAAGCAAACTTGCCGAGGGCAGTAAAAGCGCGGTCAGCGGTGCGCTGCTGGCGGCGATGAATACTGCATCGGAATACGGTTTCGGCGCGGTTATCGCCTCGCTACCGGGTTTTCTGGTGTTGGCCGACTGGCTCAAAGGCATCCCCGATCCGTTGGTCAACGAAGCGATCACCGTGACCTTGTTGGCGGGCATCACCGGTTCCGCTTCGGGCGGCATGAGCATCGCCCTAGCGGCGATGTCCGAGCAGTTCATCAGCGCCGCCCACGCCGCGAATATTCCGCTGGAGGTGTTGCACCGAGTGGCGGCGATGGCCAGCGGCGGCATGGACACCCTGCCGCACAATGGCGCGGTAATCACCTTGCTCGCGGTCACCGGCCTGACCCACCGTGAAGCCTACAAAGACATTTTCTGTATTACGCTGATCAAGACCCTGGCGGTTTTCGTGGTGATCGGCACTTTCTACGCCACTGGCATTGTGTGAGGTATTGATGACGACTCTTTCAGGCAAGACCGCGCTGGTTACCGGTTCCACCAGCGGCATCGGGTTGGGCATCGCCCTGACGCTGGCCAAGGCTGGCGCCAATCTGATCCTCAACGGTTTTGGCGATGCGTCCAAAGTGATTGCCGAAGTCGAGCAATTTGGCGGCAAGGTCGGGCATCACCCGGCCGACGTCAGCGACCCGGCGCAGATTGCCGAGATGATCGCCTACGCCGAGCGCGAGTTCGGCGGCGTCGACATTCTGGTGAACAACGCCGGTATTCAGCATGTGGCAGCGGTTGAAGAATTTCCGGTGGAGCGTTGGGATTCGATCATTGCGATCAACCTGTCCTCGGTATTTCACAGCACGCGTCTGAGCTTGCCGGGCATGCGCCGCAAGGGCTGGGGGCGGATCGTCAACATCGCTTCGGTGCATGGTCAGGTCGGTTCGACCGGCAAAGCTGCGTATGTGGCGGCCAAACACGGGGTGATCGGTTTGACCAAGGTTGTCGGCCTGGAAACCGCCACCAGCAATGTCACCTGCAACGCGATCTGCCCTGGCTGGGTGTTGACGCCGCTGGTGCAGAAGCAGATCGATGACCGGATTGCCACGGGTGTCGAGCCGCAGCAGGCGCAGCATGATTTGCTCGCGGAAAAACAGCCGTCGCTGGAGTTCGTTACACCGGCGCATCTGGGGGAACTGGTGCTGTTTTTGTGCAGCGAGGCTGGCAGTCAGGTGCGCGGTGCGGCGTGGAATATTGATGGTGGCTGGCTCGCGCAGTGAGCAACCGCTAGACCGCGTTATCGTTCATCGCGGGCAAGCCACGCTCCCACAGGATTGAGGTTGACGCTTAACCTGCGCACGACACGACACCTGTGGGAGCGTGCGATGCGGCGATCCGACTTGCCCGCGATTGGATCTGAAGATAAAACAAGAGGCAAACCATGTCCGACACTCTCTGGCAACCCGATGCAACGCGTATCGCCAAGTCCCGCATGGACATGTTCCGGCGCTGGGTTAATCAGCGCCATTCGTTGGATCTGCACGACTACCCTGCCCTGCACCAATGGTCGATCGACGAGCGTGAAGCGTTCTGGCAGGCAATCGTCGATTTCTTCGATATTCGCTTCCACACACAACCAGATGCGGTACTGCGCGAAGGCACACAAATGCCCAGCGCCGAATGGTTCCCCGGTGCGACGCTGAACTTTGCCGAACACCTGCTGCGTCGCCGCGACGATGCCGTGGCTGTCATCTCAGTCGCGGAGAATGGTCAGCGCGAACAGCTGACCTGGGCCGAACTGGCCGAACAAGTCTCAGGCTTTCAAGCCAGTCTGCAAGCAGCGGGAATCGGCATTGGCGACCGCGTGGCGGCGTGCATGCCCAACACCTGGCAGACCTTGGTGGCGATGCTCGCGACCACCAGCCTTGGCGCGATCTGGTCGTGTTCATCGCCAGACTTCGGCACCCACGGTGTGATCGACCGCTTCGGCCAGATCGAACCGAAGGTGCTGATCACCTGCGCCGGTTACCGCTATGCCGGCAAGTACATCGACCAAAGCCAAAAGCTCAACGAAATCCTCGAACAACTGCCGTCACTCGAGCAACTGATCATCGTGCCGTACGCGCGAACGCAGGCCCACATCGAGGATTACCGCACGCAGGCCAACGTCACGCTTTGGGATGATTTCTATCAACCCGGCGGCGAGCCGCATTTCGTCGCGGTGCCCTTCGCTCATCCGCTGTACGTGCTGTATTCCAGCGGCACCACCGGTGTGCCGAAATGCATCGTGCACAGCACGGGCGGTGTGTTGCTGCAACACGTCAAGGAGCACGGGCTGCACGTCGATCTCGGCCCCGGCGATCGCTTGTTCTACTACACCACCTGCGGCTGGATGATGTGGAACTGGCTGGTCTCGGCGCTGGCGGTCGGCAGCGCGGTGCTGCTGTATGACGGCTCGCCGTTTCATCCGGATAATGCGCGCCTGCTGGAGTTGATCGAGGATGAGCGGATCAGTGTGTTCGGCACCAGTCCCAAGTATCTCGCGACGCTGGAAAGCAACGGCCTCAAGCCGCGCGAAAGCCATGATTTGAGTAGCCTGAAAACCCTGCTCTGCACTGGCTCGGCGCTGTCGCCACAGAGCTACGATTTCGTCTATCGCGACTTCAAACCGGACGTGTGCCTGGCCTCGATGTCCGGCGGTACCGACATTGTTTCCTGCTTCGTCAACGGCAATCCGCTGTCGCCGGTACGCCGGGGCGAGAACATGGGCAAGAGCCTGGGCATGGCGGTCGCGGTATGGAACGACGCCGGCCATGCGGTGATTGGCGAAAAAGGCGAGCTGGTCTGCACCCGGCATTTCCCGGCGATGCCGGTTGGCCTGTGGAATGACCCGGACGGCGAGAAGCTGCGCAAATCCTATTTCAGCCAGTTCCCCGGCGTGTGGGCGCAGGGCGATTACGCCGAGGAGCTGGCGCATGGCGGGATGGTCATTCACGGCCGCTCCGATGCAGTGCTCAACCCCGGCGGCGTGAGAATCGGCACAGCGGAAATCTACCGGCAGGTGGAAAAAGTCGCTGAAGTGCTCGACAGCGTAGCCATCGGCCAACAGTGGCAGGACGACGTGCGCGTGGTGTTGTTCGTGCGCCTCAAGGACGGCGTGGTGCTGGATGAGGCGTTGCAGCAGCAGATTCGCCAGGTGATCCGCGCCAACACCACGCCGCGGCATGTGCCGGCGAAAATCGTTGCGGTGACTGATATTCCGCGCACCATCAGCGGCAAGATCGTGGAACTGGCGGTGCGTAATGTGGTGCACGGTGAACCGGTGAAGAACACCGACGCACTGGCTAATCCTGAGGCGCTGGAGCAGTTTCGCGATCGACCTGAACTGAACCACTGAGACAGCGCCCCTGCGAGAGGAGCGCTGTTTTGCAATGCAGGCGGATTATTCAGGACGGTTCAAGGTGAGTAAGACCGGTCCGCTAATCGCACCGGCAGCACGGGACGCGAGGCACTGTTCGATGGTTTCGAGGTTGCGCTCGAATTCGAATTTGTCGGTGTAATACTGGTCCAGCAGCGAAATGACCAGCGCCAACGAGTCGGCATTTTCAATGGCTTTGGCTGCCGGATGGTATTGCGCCGTGGCGCCACTCTCTGCCACTTGAAGTTGACCGCTTGCCAGATCGAGCAACGCCGCCACGTTCAGCGACTGGTCGGTAGCCCCTTCTGCTGCTGCATCGCTGGCGTAGCTGACATCTTTGGTCTGCGCTGCACCATGCAGCATCTCGTGAATCAGGTCATCTGCCACTACACCATGGTTGTAACCGTGTCCGATGAAATGAGCGTTCAGATTGCGCGTAAAGATCTCCATGAACATCACCTTAGGCCGCTCGTTGGCACTGGCGGCGATCCATTGCCGGTACAACTGCGGATTGAAGGCAGCGATATTGCCGTTGTCTTTGTATGGGTCCAGAAGCAGATTGCTCAGAGACAAACCGGCGAAATCGGTACGGATCAGTTTCAGGTATTTCAGCAACCGATCTGTCGCATCCGCGGCGTTGCTCCCCAAAACCGCTTTGATGATGAGGTCGCGATCCTTGGTGAAGTCGTGATCACTGAAGGCCTTGATCGCTTGCTCGATCTTGGCTTTAGCGCCAGGCAGACTTTTCTCGATGAAAGCCCGGGTGTAGCTGACCGGTAATGTTTTCTGGAAACGATTCGCCCTGAACGGTGCATTGAAGGTGAAGTTGCTCAACTTCGGCCCCCAGGCTTTGCCCGTGCGGTCAAGCGCATACCAGTGAAAATCTGCGCGCGCGGCCAGCACGGTCAATGTGTCTGCGCTGGTCGGTTTCGGTTGCCAGGTGCCTTGCGCCATCGCGGCGCCGTTGTCCGCACTCGCCAGATGCGCGGGTTTGCCGGTCCCCTTGATATGACTCATCTGTGCTTTCGCCAGCGCGATAACCTCTTGGGTTTGCCGACTCAGACGCAGCCCGCCCTTATAGACTAGCTTGCCCGTGCCGCGCACGACCGACGGCAGATCGTCCAAAGGATTGAAAATTGAAATTCCGCTGATAATCACCAGTTTCGCCAGATGCCCCAACTTGGCGGACATGCTGGTAGCTTTGGCCACAATCGAAGCCGTTTTGCTGGCGACGCCGGCAACTGTGCCCAACAGCGCAATGGCATCCATGGCGCAACCGTAGATGCCGTCGACCACAAGGTTGTGTTCACCGGAGGACAGGTCTTGAATGCATCGCTTGAACGGCACGGCCAGATCAACGATGTAAGTCCCGACCACTTCACCTTTTGCCCGCTCGCGCTCAAGTACCGTAGGCTGCGTGGCCGCCGCCTGCAATTGATCGAACGTCATCAGCGGGTGACGCGAAACAACCAGCGCCGAAATCTGCTCTATGCGCGGGTCTGAGAAGTTCTGAAATTCGCTGTCCTTGGGTTTCGAAGCCGTCGCCGGCGCTGGCAATTCGATCAGCTTTTCGATAATCGCTGTGCTAGTGGTGACGCTGAAATCGTTCGCTACACCCTCCGCATAACATTTGAAATTGATCGGCAGGCGTTCTGTGGGTGTTGGCGGTACATGGGTTTTAAGATCACCCTTGAAATCCACTCGGGCGGGTGAGTTCAGTTTCCCGCTTTTGACGATCAGCGCGCCGAGCTCATCATTGCGATGGATCTCACCCCGCAAAGTGAATATTTCGTAGCAGCTTACTTTGCCCTCATATGCGACACACATGACAATGCCGAAACGCCCGGTCGCAGCATCTTTGCCGGCCTGACTCTCTACGTGCTCCACTCGGATGAGCGGTCCACTTATTGGTGTGGTTCGGGTAGTGACCGCTGAATCTCGTACGGTGAAAAAGGTCAGTTGCCCGCGCAACACATCTTGCAAGTCGTAACGGGACAACCGTGCCAAGGCCAATTTGATAGTGGTCGCAAGCGCGCTATTCAATTCATTCAAATAGCTATGCAGTTGACGGTTGAATTCGAGATTGTTATCGGCCATATGCAGCAGTTGCGGATAACGAGTGTAGATACTGGCGACCTTCGGATCGTAAAGCTGCGGTCTGCCAGTGCCGGTTACGTCACTCAGCAAATCGGGCGCCTTACTGTCGGGGAAGACCGCACGGAAGTCCCATTCCTGTTTTTTCAAGTCGCCGGACATATGTAAATCGACCAACGACATCCGCGTCGGCGAAGCGTAAAGGCCTGGCCGCTGATTCAGCACCGGAGTCTCCAGAAAATCACAGGCTGGAGCCGCTCGGGTCAGAGCGGCGCGCGCGATGCTTTTGCGGTCGGGTAATGGCGTTGCATAGGCATGCCCCACTTGCGAGAAATTTGCCACGTAGTGCTGGTACGCCGTAATTGCCCGTTGTGTGGTCGCCTGCTCGGCCTGGCGAAGTTCGGTCTCGGTCACGACGCTGTTGATCAACGCCCAATCAACGATCGGATCAATCAACGCCAGCATCTGCACATCGGCCATTGCCTGGCTGACCGGTTCCAACTCCGCATATGCCATGACCTGCGAATAAGTCATCACCCGGGCGGCTCCGCGCGCGACAGCTTCGACCAAAGCCACGGCGCGGCAGAAGGCGACCCATTCCAGCGACCCGACTATCAGGGAGGTGGGAACCTGCCTGACGAGAAACTCAGGGGCGTTTTGTGCCAGGCACAAATGAATTGCCAGCGGTGCAGCATCTTGATTTACCCACGCATTGGCCACCATGTGAGCGCGCAGTCCTTCGATAACTACTGCCGCAGGCCGACCCAGATAGCGTGGCGAGTACATTTCATAAGTGCCAACCGACTTTCTGCCCTGATGCTTGCCAAGTAACGGATTGATATCCAGCAACATGGCCGTCACCAGCAGTTGCTCGAGTTGCGGCGCCGACATTACCTGACCGGTCTGCGCGCCGAACCAGCCAAGTCGCTGCAAGCATGAGTTGGCCAGACTTTGCGCAAGCGGATGGCCGATCACTTGCTTCAACAACTGCGCAGCATTGTCATGCACGGCTACCCCGACTCGGGTTCCGCGCAATAGATTATCCAACAGCCGAGTATTACCAGGTACGTGCTGAGCCGTAACATTTTTGATCGCAGTACATTGTTCTGCAGATAAGACGATCAACGCATGATCATCTGTGATCAGTTGACCCCAGTAGTTGCCGAGACCATCAACTTCAGGAAATTCAAACTCGAAATAATCAATCAGATTTTCTAATTGGGCAATGTTTTCCGGTACATCGAAACCGTGGAATTCAAGCCATTGATTTACCATTATTTCATTGTCGGACCAGATGTACCCTCCGGCTGCTGTGGCAATATCCGTGAGCATGGGTATCAAGCTCTTCTCGATTTTCAGGTCATCAAGATACCCGAGTGCGACGAAATCCAGCCAGCTCGTCTCAGCTAAAACTTCCATTTTGCCAGTTCGCGTTACGCATACCGGCGGCCTGTCGCTGAGGGTCTCCCGAGTCAACAAAGACCGAACAGAGACCCTGCTGATCAACTCGATCAACAGCTTTTGACCTGGCGCGTGAATGTCATACAGCGACGAGTGTTTCTGCAACTCGAACTGGTAGTCCCAGCCGAGGATCTGCTGTTCTGGAGGCTGCTTGTTCAAGCAGGTTTTTAGTTCCGCCAACACCAACTCACGTTCCTTTGCATCCGCCGTCACACGCTGTCGCGCATCATCAGCCGACGCATACTTGTAAAACTTTCTTCCCGATTCAATATTCACTACATCAAACTCACAAAATGTTTATGCCAACTTGGCGGGAGCAATCTTACTTCTCGCCAAGTCTATTTCCAGCATGCAATCATGAGGTGACGTTTCAGCGCACTAACCTCTAATATCAGCAAACTATTCGAGCAACCCCCACTCCCCTGTCGTGGGACCAGACACTATGCCTTGCTGGACTTCCAACTTCAGTCGCAACTTCAAATTATTGCTTGAGTCAGCATATTTAAGCGCTTCAGATTCGCTGATAACACCATCGACAACTAACTTGTAAAGCGCATCATCAAAAGTCTGCATGCCCGACTCGCGGGACTTTTCCATAATGTTTTTCAGTTCACCCAACTCATTGCGGCGAATCAAATCACCAATGGTCGGCGTCCCCAACATGACTTCGACGGCGGCCCGTCGTTGTCCGTCCAGCGTGCGCAGCAAGCGTTGGGACACGAATGCTTTCAGATGATTGCCCAACGCATGCAGCAGCTGCGGCCGGCGCTCTTCAGGGAAGAAATTAATGATCCGGTCCAGCGCCTGATTGGCGTTGTTGGCGTGCAACGTCGATAGCACCAGATGCCCGGTCTCGGCAAACGACAACGCATGTTCCATGGTCTCGCGGTCGCGGATTTCGCCGATCAGCACCACATCCGGCGCCTGGCGCAGGGTGTTTTTCAGCGCTGCATGAAAGCTGCGCGTATCGACGCCGACTTCGCGCTGGTTGATGATCGATTTCTTGTGCCGATGGATATATTCCACCGGATCTTCGATGGTGATGATGTGCCCGCTGCTGTGCCGATTGCGATGATCGATCAGCGCCGCCAGTGAAGTGGATTTACCCGAATCGGTGGCGCCGACAAACAGAATCAACCCTTGCTTGAGCATTACCGTTTCGAGCAACACCGGCGGCAGTTTGAGGTCTTCAAAACGCGGAATGTCGAGCTTGACGTTGCGGATCACGATTGACACATCGTTGCGTTGCTTGAAGATATTGACCCGAAAGCGCCCGATGCCTGCGCGCGAGATCGCCAGGTTCATTTCCAGATCCCGGTCGAACTCCCGGCGTTGCTCGGCGTCCATCAGGGAGGTGGCGATGGTTGCGACCTCGCCGGGTTTGAATGGCTGCTCGCTCAACGGCGTCAGCACGCCGTCGAATCGCGCACTGGGCGGCGCGCCGGTGGACAGGAACAGGTCCGAACCGTGACGGCTCGCCAGTTGTTTGAGCAGTGCATCGATTTCCATGGCAACAACACCTGCGAAGCTTTCAATGATCAGGGACAACCCGCGCCGTGACGCAGCGGGCCAAACAGCGTCTACCGAACTAGGATAGTAGACGCCGCCTCACCGACCGACGCTCAGGACTTTTAGATGAACGCTGTACCCACCAGCAACGACGCCCAGGCACTGATTGCCCGAACCGACTGGAGCCGCACGCCACTGGGCGCTGCCGGAACCTGGCCGCAGAGCCTGCGCACTGCGGTGGACATCGTGCTGCACTCGCCAATGCCGATGCTGTTGTTGTGGGGGCCGGAGCTGACACAGATCTACAACAATGGCTTCGCCCTGCTCGCCGGCAGCAAGCATCCGTACGCTTTCGGACAACCAGCGAACCTTATATGGCCAGAACTTCGAGACTTTACTGACCCGATTTACAGCGCCGTCCTACAAGGCGAAGTGCGCACCTACAGCGAACGGCGCTTTACCCTGCAACGCGATGGCCAGGAATCCGACTTCTGGCTCGACCTGACCTACAGCCCGATCCGCGATGAACGCGCGCAGGTCGCCGGGATTCTGGTCACGGCCATCGAAACCAACGAACGCCGACGCATCGCCCTCGAACTCCAGCAGCGCTCCGACGACAGCCTCAAGGCCCAGCGCGAAACCGAAGAACGCCTGCAACTGGCGCTGGCCGCCACTGATGCAGTTGGCACCTGGGATTGGGACATCGGCGAAGACCGTTTTATTGCCGACGCGCATTTTGCGCAATTGCACGGTGTCGATCCGGCGCTGGCCGAGCAATTGCCGATCAGCGAATACCTGCAAGGCGTGCACCCCGAAGACCGCGCGCTGATTGCCCGTAGCATCAAACATTGCATCACCCACGGCACCGAATACGCCGAGGAATATCGCCTGCTACGCGCCGACGGCGAGTTGCGCTGGGTATTTGCTCGCGGTCGTTGCTACAAGGATCACCACGGCCGGCCGACGCGCTTTCTCGGTGCGGCGCTGGATCTGACCGAGCGCAAACACACTGAACAGGCGCTGCGCCAAAGCCAGACCGAGTTGCAGTTAATCATCAACGCCATGCCGATTCTGATCAGCTACGTCGACCACGAAGAGCGCTTTCGCTTGAACAACGCCGCTTACCTCGACTGGTACGGCCTCACGCCGCAGGAACTCTACGGCCGCACCATTCGCGACGTGCTCGGCGATGAAGCCTACTTTCTGCGAGCACCGTACATTGCCGAAGCATTGGCCGGGCGGCCCTGTTCGTTCAGTCTGTACACCCCTCACCGCGATGGCAGCCAGCGTCATGCACTCATGAATTACCTACCGCGCCACGGTCCGGACGGCTCGGTGAATGGTTTCTATATTTTCGTGATCGATGAAAGCGAGCGTAAGAAGACCGAGGAAGCGCTGCGTCACCTCAATGAAACCCTTGAAGAACGCGTCAGCGCGCGTACCGAGCAACTGGCGCAGGCCAACGAGCGTTTGCAGAACGAAATGGTCGAACGCGAGCGCGCCGAGGATGCGTTGCGGCATGCGCAGAAAATGGAAGCGGTCGGCCAGCTCACCGGCGGCATCGCGCATGACTTCAACAACATGCTTACCGGGATCATCGGCAGCCTCGATTTGATGCAGCGCTACATCGCTAACGGTCGCGCCGACGAGATTGGCCGTTTCACTGAAGCGGCGGTGTCATCGGCCAACCGCGCGGCGGCGCTGACCCACCGTTTGCTGGCGTTCTCGCGCAGGCAATCGCTGGATCGCAAGACGCTGGACGTCAACGAGCTGGTGCTCTCGCTCGAAGACCTGATCCGCCGCACAAAGGGTGATCCGATCGCCCTCACGCTGAAGCTGACCGACAACCTGTGGCCTGTGAGCACCGACGTCAGCCAACTGGAAAACGCCCTGCTCAACCTCGTTATCAACGCCCGCGACGCAATGCCCGATGGCGGTGAACTGGTGATCGAGACGGCGAATGTCTACCTTGATGGCAGCGATATCACCACGCTGGAGCCGGTCAAGGCTGGCGATTACTTGATGCTCGCGGTCAGCGATAACGGCAGCGGCATGACGCCGTCGGTACTGTCGAAAGCCTTCGATCCTTTTTTCACCACCAAGCCTATCGGCCAGGGCACAGGGTTGGGGTTGTCGATGATTTATGGTTTCGCCCAGCAATCCGGTGGGCACGTCAGCCTCGACAGCTTGCCCGGCAAGGGCACTTGCGTGCGTCTGTACTTGCCGCGTTTGCGCACATCGGAACCGGAACAGCCCGCGCTGGAAACGCTGAGTGAATCGCCTGCCATCGCCAGCGGCGAAACGGTCCTGGTAGTCGAGGACGACCCGGCCGTGCGCATGCTGGTGCTCGATCTGCTCAAGGAACTTGGCTACAGCGCACACGAAGCCGAAGACGCAAAAAGCGCGTTGCCGCTCCTCGAATCCGAGCTGCGCGTGGATCTGCTGGTGACCGATGTCGGTCTGCCGGGCATGAACGGCCGGCAACTGGCGGAGATTGCCCGTCAGCATCGGCCGGGCCTCAAGGTCTTGTTCATGACCGGTTATGCGCACAAAGCCGCCGAGCGTCAGGGCTTTCTCGAGGACGGCATGGACATGGTCGCCAAACCGTTTGCCATCGAGCTGCTGGCGGGCAAGATCCGCACGATGCTCAACCAGACACCGTGACTTGAGGCATAATCCGCGCCCCGCCGTCACCCCGCTACAGGTATTGCACGATGAAAGCCCAAGCCCGCCACATTCTGGTGAAAACCGCCGAAGAGGCCGAACAGCTCAAACAACGCATCGCCAAGGGCGAAGCCTTTGATGTGCTGGCCAAGAAATTCTCGACCTGCCCGTCCGGTAAGCGCGGCGGTGATCTGGGTGAAGTGCGACCGGGGCAGATGGTCGGCGCGATCGATGCGGTGATCTTCAAAAAGCCGCTGCGCACCGTGCATGGGCCGATCAAAAGCAAATTCGGTTACCACCTGGTGCAGGTGTTTTACCGCGATTGATCACTTGGCTCCAGGGCCTCATCGCGGGCAAGCCCGCTCCCACAGGGTTCTGCTGTGCATGCGATCCCTGTGGGAGCGGGCTTGCCCGCGATCCGATTGCGCAGCAAGCGGCCATCCAGGAGTTATCTGGGGATCAGTGCTCCGGAAACCTGAATGACTTGGCTCGCGAGCAAGTGCCCAGCCTCTGCTGCTTCGACAGGACTGCCCCCCAGTAACCGCCGCGCCAGATACGCCGCACTGAATGAATCTCCCGCCGCCGTGGTGTCGACGACCTTCTCGACTTTCTGCGCCGGCACCTCGTAAGACTCCCCGCCACAACGAATCAAACACGCCTCGGCGCCACGCTTGAGCACCACTTCCGGCGTGCCGATCTGCGCGTAGGCGTCGAACACCGCCTCGCAACTGGAGAAATGAAACAGCGCCTGCTCATCCTCCAGCGTCAACAACGCCAGATCGACATGCGGCAAAACGCTGCGATAGGCCGCCCGCGCTTCCTCCGGCGAAGCCCACAGGCGTGGCCGGAAGTTGTTGTCGAAGACGATGCGCGCGTCACGCTGGCGGGCCTCGACCAAAGTCTCGATCAGTTTCTCGCGGCCCTGCGCACCCAGCACCGCCAGAGTGATGCCGCTGAAATACAGTACGTCGTAATCCGGCAACGCCGCCAGAATCGGCGCGGCGGCCGGCGTGGTGAAGCAATCGCGCACGGCGGCTTCGTTGCGCCAGTACAGAAAACGCCGCTCACCGGCGGCGTCAGTCTGAATGCAATACAGACCCGGCAAACGCCCGGGCAAGCGCTGCACCAAGTCCAGGCCGATACCTTCGTCGGCCCAGATGCGGCACATGGCGTCGCTGAAGCTGTCGTCGCCCAACGCCGTCACGTAATCCACCTCTGCCTTGTCGCCCATGGCGCGCGCCAGGTAAACCGCAGTGTTCAACGTGTCACCGCCGAAGCTCTGTTGCAGACTGCCGTCGGCACGTTGCTGCAGTTCGATCATGCATTCGCCGATCAGGGCGATGCGCGGGGCGTTCGGCCCCAGAGTGCTGAGAGTGTTCATTGAGGCAGTGTCTCTGTTGATTCTTGGCTGAACGTTCCGGCCTCATCGCTGGCAAGCCAGCTCCCACATGGACAACGGTGATCCTGTGGGAGCTGGCTTGCCAGCGATGAAGGCGCCACGGTGGTGATCCTTAGAAGCAGGTTTCCATGCTTTCGATCACTGCCAGTTGCTCATCCACCAGCAAACCTGTGCGCCACTTGTCAAAGGTCAGGCACGGGTGCGAAGTGCCGAAGGAAATGATGTCGCCGACCCGCAGTTCAACACCCGGCGCCACGCTCATGAACGCATGCTGATCCATCACCGCCGTGACTTTGCACGCGCCGACATCCTCACCCACCGCCGGTAGCACGCCAGCTTTGTAGCGCAGCAACGGCACCGGCAGACCGGCGTCATAGGCCACATCGCGTTTGCCTAACGCGATCACTGCAAAACCCGGCTCCGGCAATGACTGCACATGCGCCCAGACTTCCAGCGCTGGACGCAGGCCTTCGTGCAAATCACTGCGACGGTCGAGCACGCAGCACTGCGCTTCTTTGTAGATGCCGTGGTCATGCGCCACGTAACTGCCCGGACGCAACACACTGAGGAAACGCCCGCCAGCGTTCTGCGCTTCGAAGGATTCGGCGATCAAGTCGTACCACGCCGAACCCGACGCAGTGATGATCGGCTTGCCAATCGCAAACGCGCCGCTGTCCTGCAACTGCACCGCCAGACGCACCAGCGAGGCAGCGAATTCACGAATACCGCTGACCGCATGATCACCGTGGATCACACCTTCGTAACCTTCAATCCCGGTCAGCGCCAGCGCCGGTTGCGCGTCAATCGCCTTGGCCAGTTCGATGACTTCCTGTTCGCTGCGGCAACCGCAACGGCCGCCAACTACGCCGTATTCAATCATCACGTTCAAACGAACGCCGCGGGAGGCGAAATAGACACCCAAGTCCGCAACGTTGTCCGGGTGATCGACCATGCAATAGAAGTCGAAGGTCGGGTCTGCCAGCAGGTCGGCAATCAGCGCCATGTTCGGCGTTCCGACCAATTGGTTGGCCATCAATACCCGGCGCACACCGTGGGCGTATGCGGCCTGAGTCTGCGTGGCGCTGGCGAGAGTGATGCCCCATGCACCGGCGTCGAGCTGGCGGTGGAACAGCGCCGGAGTCATGCTGGTTTTGCCATGGGGCGCGAGCTCGGCGCCGCTGTCGCTGACGAATTTCTGCATCCAGCGGATGTTGTGCTCCAGGGCTTCGCGGTGCAGCACCAGCGCCGGCAGGCTGACGTCGCGGACCAGGTGCGCGCCGATTGCGGCATCGCCCTTGTTCACGGCAGCGGGGTTGTTGGCAGTCGTCATGGTCGAACTCCTCACAGTCGCGCCGGCAAGCGGCGCGGTTATTCGTTGATCCGCCGGGCGAGGCTGTTGGCGCTCTCGATCAGAACCCGGCGATAGTTTTCGTAATGGGTTTTGGCATCGGCGCGCGGGGCGACGATGCACAAGGTGCAGATCGCCACGCCGCTCGGGTCTTTGACCGGGGCCGCGAAGCAATGGGTAAAGGTGTCGGCGACGCTATCGAAGGAGAAAAAACCGTCGATGCCGGCCTGACGGATTTCCTGCAGAAACGTGTCCAGCGGCAGGCGTTCGCCATCGGGCAAGATGAAGTCGTCAGGGTCGATCAGGTCGATGATCTGCTGGTCGCTCAGATGCGCCAGCAGCAGGCGCCCGGACGCCGTCCACGGGATCGGTGCGTTCTCGCCGATATCGGAAGAAATGCGGAAATGCCGCTCGCCCTCCTTCATCAACGCCACCGTGTATTTGCGCCCGTTGAGCAGGCACATCTGCGCGGTTTCGCGGGTCTGGCTGACAATCTCCTGCAAGGCGTGATCGGCCTCACGGCTGAGGTCGAAATGGCGCAAATGCGCTTGACCAAGGAAATACAGCTGGCGACCGAGATAGACGTGGCCGTCCTTTCCCACCGGCTCCAGAATCCGTCGCTCCAGCAGCGAGGCGACCAGTTCATAAACCGTGGATTTTGGACTGCCGATGCCGTTGGCGATGTCGTTCGGGCGCAGCGGCTGGCCGATCTCCTTGAGGAAATCGAGGATATCGAACGCCCGATCCAGACCGCGAGCCCGGCGTTTGATGGTGTCTTCGGTCATTTCATTGGGTTCCCATAAAAGATGCCGGGATGGTAACTGGGCCTTGGTGTTGTGTCAGTGAGAATGCTGCCCTCACCTGTAGAGACCGGCACATCCTTTACACATTAGACCGGGGACATCGTTTACACCTTTACAGGCTTGATACGCGTTTGGCATCGCGTTCAAGCCTGCCTAAACAGAAGTTGCAAAGGTACA